>NZ_CP147020.1:2736428-3075000 GCF_037126435.1 Bernardetia sp. ABR2-2B
GCTTGAGTCTGTAATATACTACCCCAGTCCAGTTTTCATAATCAAAGGTCTGATATTCTCTTGTTTGAGTAGAAATTTTTTGTCCCTGAATAACATCAATAGTTACAAAATCTTGTCCATCAAAACTACGCTGAACTTCAAAGTAAGCATTATCTTTTTCTGATGCTGTCGCCCAATCTAATTGTACTTTATCCCCCTTGTCTTGTCCATTAAAATAAATAAGCTGAATTGGAAGAGGGTCAAAGCAATTTGCAATAGTATAAGGTCCTAAGAAATTATTATTGTATTCACATTCTGCAACAGAAGTATTAGGTAAAGAAATAGGGCTTCCTGGTGTGCTACCTCCAGCATCATTGAGTACAACATATACGTCAGCAGGATCACTTGTCAGAGGAAAGGAATAAGTGTATTCTCTTTGTTCTCCAACAGCTAAACCATCATTAATTGCAAAGTTACTTAACTGAGTCCAAGAAGAACCTTGTGGGTCATTACTATAAAAAGTAATTGGATATTGTACCGTCACATCTGCATCTCCTTGATTCTCTATATCGATAGTAAAGGTTACTTCACTAGGACAATTTCCTAAATTAATTGCACCATCATCTACATCTACTAAAGCTACAATATCAGCAGCAGGAATAAAAGGAACTGTAGAATTACTAAGAGGACGCTGTGCCATATAATTATTGAGTGGAGGAGCGACTGTCAAATAATTTGGGGTTGTGATGGTAGCAGGAACAGTTAAATCTCCATTGATATTTGTGATATTATAATTTACTTGATTCCACACATCACGAGAAGGTAGCCAAGGAATATTTGAAGACTGATAAATGATTACCCTACCATTACAAGAAGCGATTATCTCTGTTTGTCCGTCATTATTTACATCTCCAATAGTTGGAATTTCCATTCCTGTACCACTTGCACAGGTAGGAAAGCCAGAGGTTTGAGAGTTGAAATAAACATCTCCACTTGCTCCTTGGAAAATACGTACTTTTGTTTGGTCTCTATAAACAAGGTTAGCGAACCCTGTTCCTAAGAAATCAAAAGAAGAAAGTCCTGTAGTACCCGAATCATCTGTTGTCGGTAATGTCCACATCGGCTGTAAATCTCCACCGTTTGCAGCAATATTAGCAGTATCTACATCATTAAACATAACTACGCCATTTGCTTTGGTTACACCAAATTCGTTTCTACCATCATTATCAAAGTCATTTATAGTAGGAATACCTGAGTAAGGATTTGCTCCTCCCACCCCTTCTACACCATTTATGAAATCCCCAGGATTATAAGCTCTTAAATCAAAAACATTAGAAAGAAGTGTGGGAGTTTGAATATCCCAAACATAAATTCTACCATAACCAGATACAACAGCATCAATATCACCATCATTATCCATATCAGCAACAGACATCACAGCATCTCTAAACCCTCCTATTAGAGGAATAGGAGCTACTGCAACAGGAGTTATTGTGTTGGTAGCAATATTTACTGAATAGACTGTATTTCCAGCAAGTAGTTCAAGTCCTGCACAATCTGCACAAAAAGCATTTGGTAAAACATCAGCAGCATTAGATATTTGAAAGATAGGGTCTCCTGTATCTCTTGGGTCACCATCAGGGTTTCCAGCACCTACATAACCTAGCCATTCTCCTGTTTGTGCATTAAAGATTGTGCCTCCTGTATAAACCTCTGGAACACCATCTTCGTTAAAGTCAGTCAAGTTTGTATTTGCTCTATCTGTATTAGAAACTCTTCTTGCTGCTATTGGATTTATAGCTGGGTCATCACTTTCCCACTCTAATTGAAAGCCTACTCCAGGTACATATTGATAGGAAACAACAGGAGAATTATTATCGCTTGTTACATAGAAAAACTCTATAAAAGCATCTCCATCTACATTTGCCATCGTTAGTAAACTTGTTGCTCCATCTGGGTCTCTAAGTCCTGTTTGAGTATATTCTACATCAGGGTTTCCATCATTACGAGGGTTTAAAACACTTATAATTCCATTATCTCCAAGAACTACAATTTCAGTTTCTCCATCGCCATCAACATCTCCAAAAATAGGAGTTTGATAACCAATATTATTACCATTTACAGGAATTACTTTAAACTGAAATAACTGAAATTCTCCTGGGTCTGTAATTTGAAAGATACAACCAGGACAGTCATCTATTCCTGCACAGTCTGGGTCTCCACAATCTATATTTCCATCTCCATCATCATCTATGCTGTTATTACAGATTTCTGGCTGTACAGTAATGCTGGCACATTGTTCTCCAGAGATAGGACTTTCCTCCCCACAAGCATTTACTTGAGTTATTCTAAAACAAGTAGAGGGAGGAGAAGGAAATAGACCTGCTACTGCTACTGATGTAGTAGTTTCATCAATACCAGATGTAAATGTAACAGATGGCGTAGGTGGAATAGGGTCTCCATTTCTATATCTATACACTCTTATTTGTCTTATTTCTGTATCACCACTTGCATCAAAAGTCAGTGTAACCTGTCCATTTGGAGATGGTAAAGTTACAGGAGTCGCTGCTGTAAAATTCATTGCAGTAGGGACTGCACCATTTGTAGGAATAGCTGTATCTGTTCCTTCACAAGGAGATTCTACATCTGTTAGAGTAACTGGTACTAATCTAAAGTAATTCAAACGACAGTTTGTTAGTCCTGTAAGTGTAGTAGCTAATGTAGTTTGGTCAGTAATAGTAGCTAATAAATTGGTAGGGTTATTAGAAAGTCCTCCATAGATTCTATACTCTTGAAAATTAGCAAGCCCTGGGTTTGTCCAAGTCAAATCTACTTCTCCAGAGTTTCCATTGGCAGTTGCTGTAAGAGATATAACTGCTCCTGATGCTTGTGCTACTGTAAAATAGACATTATCTGGAATAGCAAGAGTTCCTTGGTAAATAGAAGTAGCACCAACTTGCGTGAGGGGAGTAATTGTTGCACCACTTGTAAAGTCATTATCTCCGTCTGTAAGAATATTTAACTGACAGGCAGCAGCACCAGGTAGCTGAGAAGCATCTATTCTAAAAGTAACTGTCCCTATTGTACCTGTAACATCTGCTCTCCAAGTTCTTGCAACTCGTTCATATCCAGCAGGAGAGTTTGTTGTTGTATAAGTGCCTATATTTCCATTATCGTGTCCCATAAAGAGATATGAATTTGGATTTATGGTGTTTACAGCATTAATTTCTACAAAAGATGATGTAGAAGCAAGGTGTGTATTCGTTCCTGTTTCTCTTCCAACTCCCACTACATCATGGAAAAATGGCTGTGCAGTTACGGCATCGTGAGAATAAAAATCATTTAGAGTAAGTGCTGTTCCTTGATATTTTGAAGAAAGATAATTTTGTACTATAATTCTTTCTGCATTATTCAAAACTCTATCATAGACAATTATTTCTGCTAAATCACCTCCAAACCTGTGGTCTGTTGTAAAGTTTTGTGCTAAAGTACTAATACGTTGATTGGTCATAGCTTGTGTACTTTGAAACTCTACAGAAAACACTTCAAACTGATTATAAGTCCATTGTTGTACATTTGAGTTTCCTACAAAACCTGTAAAGTTTGCTCCATTAATAGAATATCTAGCTTGCGTTCCTCCTGAACCATCAAAACTAAAACCTCTATTATTTCCTCCCCCACGAGCATCTATAGCAACTTGTGCCTGAGTGGGGTCATAGTCTCCCCATAATTGTCCTAAATCACCAGTATTTTGTGTAGTAGAAGAAGGTCTGCAAACTACGAATACAGTACGTGCAGCATATGCGTAAGCATCATCGTACTGTGAACCAGCAGTTGTATTCAAACCATTAAAACGAATAATGGGAAATGTATTAGCTATATTAGCTTGGTATAATGCACGCACGCCATCACCTCCACCATTCGAATTAGTTGAATGTCTATTATGTCCAGAAACATCTATAAAATCAGTCGCAGCTCCATCAGCAGGTATAGGTGTAATAGCATCAGCACGTTGCCATAATTGTAAAGGTGCTACTCCTGTATTTGTTCCAACTCCTCCAGGACCTGTTTGAGCTTGTGCTATTAAACAGGAAAAAATACTTAGAAATATAAATGAAAAAATATTTTTATATCTCATAAAACTATATAAAGGATTCATAAATGGATAAGGTTAGATACATAAGGAGTTTTGTAGCAAAAAATAGTCTGTAACTCTACGTTTTAATAACAATTTTTATGCAAGAAAGTAAGTTAAGTTAGAACGATAATGCAAATTTATTGATAATCAGTAAATTATAAAACTAATTAATCAATTAAATTATATTTTATGGTACGTTGTTAAATTAATATGTGTTTCATATCAAAAAACTCACTCCAAAAAGGATTACAAAAAGCAAAGTAGAAAGCGCAAGTTGTTTCAAAAGTGGGTCAAGTTCCATGTCTTTTCTTTTGAAAACTTGAATGATATTTCGTATAAATAATGGAAACGTAATCAAGAAAATAAGGTTTGTAAGATTTTGATAATTTAAACCTAAAAAAATGAGTGCGCAAAGCCAAGCCAAAACCAAAACAGAAGCATGATAAATACTAGCTTTTTCCTTACCAATTCGGACAGGAATAGAGTTTTTTCCAGCCAAAATATCCGAATTTATATCTCTAATGTTATTCAGATTTAGAACACCAACAGCAAAAAGCCCACAACTTGTAGCAGGAAGAAAAATATCCCAAGAAATAGCTTGAAAATCTGTAGAAGTTTGGAAAAAGGCTTGTGCTTGTAAAAAATATGTTCCTCCACCTGCCACCCAACCAAAGAAAATCAAAACAGCAATATCTCCCAAACCCATATAACCATAGGGTTTCTTTCCTGCTGTGTAGAGAATCGCTCCAGCAATACAAAAAACACCCAATCCTAAAAAGAAACCAAGCGTTTTCCAGCTACTCTCTTTTTGAAAATCTATTGCCACAATCAGTAATAAAACACCACTCACAAATGACAAAACAGAAAACAAAATAACAGCCTTTCGCATCTGTGCAGACGTAATTTTTCCTTCCTGTACAGCACGTTTAGGACCTACTCTGCCTTTGTGGTCTGCACCGTGAATGCTATCTCCATAATCATTAGCATAATTTGATAAAACTTGCAGTAAAATAGCCGTCAAAATAGTCAGAGAAGCTATTTTTATATCAAAATATCCATTTATAGCAGCCAAAAAACAACCCATTAGCATACTTGCAAGAGCCAAAGGCAAGGTTCGTAATCGTGCAGCTTCTATCCAAGATTTTAAATTCATAATTTTTAGTGATAAACAATAGAATACAGATTTTTTTACAAAAATATACTGAAAATCAGATTATAAAGACATAATTCAAAGCATAAATTAAATGAAACTACTTTTCCTTGAAAAAAATATTCATAGAAATAAAATAATAGTTGGTAGAAATAAAAAATTAAATAAATAGAAAAAGTAGAAAATGGTCTGATTTTTACTTAAATTTAAGTTATTCAATCAAAACAGCATTTTTTATCAATTTATATAAAAGCTAAATGATAAACTTAGACCAAACTTAAAAATAAGTTTGGCAATAAATCAAAAAAGTTAGTATCTTTTGACTAGATTTACTAGATATAAGGAAAGTATAAGTCTATAAACCTTATCTTTTCTTTGAGAAATATTTTAAGTAAAGATACATATTTTATATATTGTTCTAATTATTATTGTTTTAAGGCTAAATATATTCGTTTTGCCCATTCTTTTTGTTATAAAAAATCATTCTTTACTCAATTTCAACTTCAAAAATGATTCAATTTTGAGGTTTTTCTTCTTGTCCTTAGCTCTAGCAATAAGTTTTTTATTCAATTTTTCAGTCCAAGCACAAGTTTTTGATTTAAGTGATTCTACAAAAGTGTATGCTTTGGGCAAAGACGTATTTATCTTGCCAGATACAGAAGGAACATATACAATAGATGATGTCAGCAGAACTGATAAGGTAAAAGATTTTAGGCTTTATAAAGATACTAAACCTGTTTATGATGATGATACAGATATTTATTGGGTTCGTTTTACACTAAAAAATACGTTTGCAAGTCGTAAACTTTATCTTCTAAAAGCAAAAGATGCAGAAGTAGCTTATCTTTATACACCTACCACCAATGGAATTAGTTATATAAGAAGTGAGGACGGAATTATTTTTCCTCATTACAGTAGAAATATAAAAATAGACCGTTCGGCTTGTTTTGTTGTTACCTTAGATAGATTTGAATCGAAAACTTTTTTTCTACGTGTAGAACATCGTACAGCATTTGCAAAACAGAATAAAGAACTTCTCAATACATTAGAACATCTCACAATAGAAGATTTATCTCGTGCTATCGAACTTTCAAAAGAACGACGTTACTATCAAGGTTTTTATTTGGGTGCTATGGTTCTTTTAGCTCTGAATAGTCTATTTGTTTCATTTTTATTTAGAGATAGCCGTTACTTATATTATGTAGGGCTTCTGTTTATGGCAGCCCTTCTGAATATGATTTTTGAGGAGTATTTGATAGAGTTTTTTATTCCAAATGACCCATCACTAAACTGGTTATTGACCGTTCCTGTTACAGCTTTACTGTGGTTTTTTTACACATTATTTTTCAGAAGTTTTCTAAATCTTAAAAAAGTAGCTCCTTTTTGGGATAAGTTTTTTATTGGCATAGCTGGTCTTTGTTTGGTTATTTTTGGACTTACTTTCATAGGTCTTCATAAGATGCAATGGATGGTAGGTTTGCTTGTCTTTACTATTTCTGTCGCACTTGTTGTCAATACTGGTATTGTAATTAAACTGAAACATCGTCCTGCTTCTTTTTTACTAGCTGCAAATATTGTTTACTTTGGTGGAATTTTGATTTTTGCAATGGCTCAATTAGAGCTTATTCCTAGAAGTTATTTTGCTATGCATGCCTCACAGTTTGCCGATATTTTATTAGGTTTATTTGTTTCCTTAGGACTTGCTGACCGTGTAAATTACTTGCGCACTGAAATAGAGCGAAGAAATGAAGAGAATAGAGTTTTGATAGAGGAACAAAAAACGAAATTAGAAAAAGAAGTAGCTGAACGTACACGAGAAATTACCAAAATAAATATGGAACTCGTTACACAACAAGAAGAGGTTACTAGGCAAAAGGAGCAAATTGAAAAAGCAAACGAAAATCTACAAGGACAACAGGGAGAGCTAAGAAAAGCCTATCAAGATATAAATCTTTTAAGCGATATTGGAAGAGATATTACAGCTTCTTTGGATATTGGCGTAATTATAAATACAGTGTATAAGCACGTCGATGAAATGATGGACGCTACTGTTTTTGGAATTGGAACATACGATGAAGAGAGAGAAATTATAGGCTTTAGCCATTTTTATAAAGAAGGTGAAATGGTTCCTTACAGAGAAGCTCCAATTAATGATGATAGACTTTCTACGTGGTGTGCTAGAAATAAAAAACCTATTTTCATAACTGATTTTGATGAAGAATATTCACAATTTTTGGAAGAAAAAGCTCGTGGTGTCTTGGTAGAAGAACGAAATTCTATTATTTATTATCCTTTGATTCAAGAAGAAAAACTATTAGGAGTAATTACGGTACAAAGTCCACTCAAAAATGCTTATTCTCGTAATCATTATCGTATTTTGGAAAGTTTGGCTGCTTATATTACTATTGCACTTTCAAATTATGATGCCTATCAAACGATACAACTTGCAAAAGATGAGATTGACAGAAAAAATCTACAAATTACAGATTCATTACGCTATGCAAGAGATATTCAAGGCGTAATTTTGCCTGGAGAACGTCGTTTCAAACGTTTATTTAAAGAACACTTTTTACTTTATAAGCCTAAAGATTTTGTTTCAGGAGATTTCTTTTGGATAGAGGAATATGAAAACAAAACTTTTGTAGGAGTGATTGATTGTACAGGACACGGCGTACCAGGGGCATTTATGTCTCTTATCGGAACAATGCAACTCAATCAAATTTTATCAAAAACACAAGAGCCATCAGAAATTTTGGATCAGCTTCATATTGGAATTAAAAAAGCCTTAAAGCAAGATATTTATAATAATGATGATGGAATGGATGTTTGTTTGTGTTGTATTGAGCATTTAGAAGAAATAAATAGGTATAAAGTAGTTTTTGCAGGTGCAAAACGTCCTCTCTACTATGTAAGTAACGATGCTCTACATCAACTTAAAGGAACACGAAAAACTATTGGAGGAAGAGGAAAGAATGACAAACCATTTGAGCAAGAAGAAATTTGGCTCAATGAGGGAGATGCTGTTTATTTCACAACTGATGGATATGTTGATCAGTCTTCACCACGCAAAAAGAAAATAGGTACAATGCAACTTCTTACTTGGTTAGAACAAATCAATGCTCAACCAATGGAAAAACAAGGAGAGTTTTTCAAAGAAGAACTGGAAAGACACCAGCAATATGAAGAACAGCGAGATGATATTACTCTTTTAGGAATTAGGTTATAGAGATTAGGAAAACTAATTTCAATTTTGAAATTATGCTTCTGTTTCATTTCTTGAACTCTTCAAATAATAAATATAATTTCTTTTCAAGTTTTTCAAACTTAAACCCCACTATGAAATTAGTACATTCTTTTCCTTCTTTGACAGAAAATTTGATTACTAAATTAGAAACTATACTTCAAAAAGAGTTTGGCTATCCTTCAATTCCTAATGATTATAAAGAATTTTTGTTGAAAAGTAATGGAGGATATGTTTCTCCTGGTTATGTAGAGGATACAGAAATTACTCAACATCAAAAAGAGGTAGTTTTTGAAACTCCTTTAAAGTGGGTAAAAAACAATAATGAGCCTGTAAAACCTTGTTTAGTTGCCTTTTTCGTAGTTTGGTTAGAAAATGATATGAATGAGAGTGAGGTTGAGGATTGGGACATGTCTGAACTAGTAGCTTCTAATGAACATTCAAAACTTGACTTTGATATTTTGCCAAATAACATGATGTCTATTGCAAAATGTAGTCATCCAGATTGTGCTGATATGCTGTGTATATCATTAGATGAAAAAGAGTACGGTTCGATATATTACAATTACGGATTATGTAACCATCCTGCAAATTTTCATGGCAACTTCTATCAAAATAGAATAGAGAAAGTTTTTGAAGAGTATAATATTGATAGTTATGAACAAATAGACGAAGAAACTATAAAGGGACAAGAAGTTATAGACCACATAAAAAGAGCATACTTTGTCAAAGTAGGAAATAGTTTTTCAGAGTTTTTAGAAAGCTGTAAGGTTATAGAAGTAGAAAGAGAGATTTGAATCTACTTTTATATTACAACCAGTAACCTAATCTGCTCTAAGTGCCACAATAGGAGCAATTTTGGCAGCCTTGTAAGCAGGAAAAAAACCTGCTAAAGCTCCTGAAAACACAAGCAACCCAATAGCCACCAAGACTACATACAAATCTACTTCTGGATTTCTAAAAAAAGCTCCTCCATCTCCTACAAGCATTTTCATTCCCATAATAGCACCTACTCCCAAAGTAAGTCCGAAGAAACCAGCCACAGAAGTAATTACAATTGCTTCACTTACAATCAAACTGACGATAGAGTAAGGAGTTGCACCAAGTGCTTTTCTGACACCAATCTCTTTTGTGCGTTCTTTTACAATAATTAGCATAATATTGCTTACCCCAATTATTCCAGCCAAAATAGTCATTAGACTTACTACCCAAACAAAACCTCGGATAAAGAGAAAAAGCATTTGAAATTTTTCGAATTCTTCTACTGTATTCCGAACTCTTACAGCTCTATCATCATCAGGGGAAAATTTATGACGTGCTGCAAAGTCTTTCTGAATATTTTTTGCAATAGCATTTGCTTCCTTCACAGAAGCATCGCCGACGGTCATCATGAGTTGATTAATACGATTTTTTCCATTAAAAGCAAGTTGTGCTGTTGTGATAGGCAAATACATATATTGCATTTCTCGCTCATTACCATTGTCTGAAAAAACACCTACTACTTGAAAAGGAACATCTCCAATACTAATCCATTTTTTAATAGGAATTTGTGGATTTTCTTCAAAGCCTTCGAAAAGTTCTTCAGCAACTAATTTTCCAATCACGACTACTTTTCTTTTTTTATCTAAATCAGTTTGATTAATAAACCGTCCATCATCCATAATTGTATTTTCAAGATATTTGTGTTCTGGATGAACACAACGAGTATTATAAGACGAACTCTTGTCTTTATACCTTGTAATAAAATCTCCTCTCAAATAAAACCTTCCAGATGTATATTCTATTCCATCTATATTTTCTAAGGCATCATAATCTTCATTTTTAAATTGAATCTGACGACCAACTGGCATTCCTTTATACGCAACCGATGTTTGTCCGTCATAAAGCCACAAACTATTTACAGCATCATCTCTAAAATTATATTCTACACCATTTTGAAGTCCTTTTCCTGCTCCTAAAAGCAGAACAAGCATAAAAATCCCCCAGCCAACGCCCAAAGCAGTTAATGAAGTTCGGAGTTTGTGTCTAAAGAGTGTATCAATTATCTCACTCCACTTATCTGTATCTATTAATCTCATAAGAACAATTACGAATTATAAAATAGAAGCTATTTAAGAATGGGTTTTACGTGTATTTGTTGGTGTCGCTTCGCTAAAACACCAACAAAGGCTAGGTTATTTTTCCTTAGAATTGGTTTTGAAAACCCAATTCTAAGGAAAAACCTGCATTCTTAAACAACTTCATAATCAGCGTAGCCAATTAAAAATTACGAATAATTTTATTTACTAAAAATATCGTTGTCTTAAATATAAAGAAAGTCTCATTTGAAATTATATTATTATCCTATTTTTAACGGATTTTAGTTTTCCTTATAAAAAAAACTCAAAAACTGCCCAAGCAGCTATTCCCAAAACTAAAATGATGAGTAGCCAAACATACCAAGGTGCAATTCTTTGATTAGGTTTTGAGTAGGGTTGTTCTCCTTCAATATCTCTGTATAGTTGAAAGTAAGCACGTCTAGCCCCTGTCATTCCTTCCAAAATTTGTTTGTGCTTTTCGAAAGAATCAGCTAACTCTTTTTCTTTTTCTAACTTTTCTTCAAAAGCTTTTTTTTCTTTTTCTGAAAGAGAATCTGATAAATAGTCATTAAATTTTTGTGTAGAAGAACTTGATAGATTCATAGTTTATAAAAATACGTTTTGCTTAGGAAATAAAATACTACTTGATAAGTAAATAACGATAAATAAGTTAGAATTTAGCTACTTTTAAACGAAAATAATTAACTCAAATAGCTCTTTAGATACAAGATAACAAATTATCATGCTTTGTACATCACCTCTTAAACTAAGTAACGTTATAATCAGTTAATGACCGAGCAAAATAGAATTTGATAAAACTACTGCTTCGTAAAACAGTTATTCTGTCTAAATTCGTCTATATTACTTAAAAAATTAGATTTAGAAAAGCATATTTGTCAGAATACCTTCAAGATGTCAAGTAATTTGCTTTTAAAGTATCTGACAGGTTTATTACAAAAAAGTAAAACTATTTTCTGTCAAGATATGAACCAAAAAGTGTTTAAAGCTAATACACTTTTATTTTTTAAATTTGATAAAAAACCCTATGAAAAAGCGATTTTGTATATCTATTTTTATATTTATTCTGCAAATAACTGTAAGTGTGGTTTTGGCTCAAAACTTTTCAAAAGAATATTGGCATAAAGGAGAAGTTTATTTATTTACAGAAGAAAGCATAAAAGGAAGTGTTAGATATGACTTAGACCAAAACAATATTACCATCCGAACACTTGATAATAAATTGCGTTCGTATAACGCCTCACAAGTAGAACAGTTTTGGATTCAAGACGAATTGCAAGAACGAGTTCGTTACTTTTATGCTCTCCCTCAAATTACCAAAAATGATTATAGAGTTCTTTATTTCTTTGAATTATTAACTGAAGGAAAAATCACGCTTCTTTGTAGAGAAAACTTTGTAGTGAAACAGGTGGGTTATTATTCGCCGTATATGTGGGGAGGTTGGACTAATGGGGGAAGTTATGTTGTTCAAGAAGATGATTATTTTTTATTAAATAAGGAAGGAAACGTAGTTGATGTAGAAGAAGATAGAGAGGCAATTATGAATCTTTTTGGTAAGAAAAAAGAAGTAATGGAACTTTATTTAATAGATCATGATAATAAATTACGTAATAGAGAAGATTTATTAAAGATGATTCGTTATTACAATGAAGTTTATAAATAGTAATTTTATATCTACTTTTTGATAATTTACTGAATTAAAGGCGTTTCAATGCTTGTTATTTGGAATAAAATGTTTAATTTTGCAGTTCGTTTTTTAGGAGTTTATAGCTTTTTATAAACTTTACTAAAAAATTATTTTAAATTTATAGGGTAAGTGGCGCAATCCTCTTACATTAAACTGTTTATACAATGAAAAAAGAAATTCACCCAGATTACCGTGAAGTAGTATTTTTAGATACTTCTAGCGATTATAAATTCTTAACTCGTTCTACTGTCCTAACAAAAGATACTATCACTTGGGAAGATGGAAAAGAATATCCATTAGTAAAAGTAGAGGTTAGTTCTGCATCTCACCCATTCTATACAGGTGGAAAAGGAAACTTTGGACGTACTACTGGACGTGTTGAGCGTTTCAACCGTCGTTATAAGCGTACTGATAAAAATGCAGAAGCTCCAGCAGAAACAAAAGAAGAATCTACTGAAAAGTAATTCATTTTGTTTTTTAGCATTAAAAAAAGCCTTCAAACTCTACATTATTAGATTTTGAAGGCTTTTTTGTTTTTGAAGAATTTGGTTTTTATTTCTTCTTGTAAGTAGATACTTTCATTAGGCTACTAGAGGCATCTGTAAGAGTTAATATATCTGGACAGACATCTAATACATAATTTCTTTCAATATTTCCTGCATTCAACCAAGTAAAACTGAAAGTTCCTAACGTTGTGTCTGCCAAAGCATTTATTCTATATTCCCAAATTCCTGTTGCCTGTCCGTTTTCAAGTTCTTCTACTGTTGCACCTAAGCTAAAGACTAAAGACATTGTTTTGCCCTCTGTTTCAGGGTTCTCTACTATTTCTCCATTTCTTCCTTCACTACGAGATTCTATCCATTCCCAGCTACTTTGAGCAAGAATGGCATTTGCTTCTGAAACTTCACTTACTGAGCTTTCACAGCTAATTATAGGCTCTACTTTTTCGTCTTCGTCTTTACAAGATGAAAAAGCAAAAACACTGATAACTAACATCAGAATTGATACAGAATAATTTATTGATTTTTTCATTTTTGTTTTAATTTTTAAGGGTTAAAAATAAGGGAATAGGCAATCTGAATACGTAAAGTTCAGAATCGTTATTGTTCAAATAGTATAGTGCAAAAAAACACCTAACTACTAGAATAAACTAGGTTAGGCGTTTTTTATTTTATACAAAGATAAATAATTTCACTTATTTATACTTGAATTATAGTTTGATTTATTCTTTGATAAATTTGATTGTTTCTATCTCACGACCATTATTAACGCTCAAGATATACATTCCTTTAGGAAGTTTTGAAACATTAATAGCAGTTTCTTGAGAAGTAAGTGTAGTGTTCAGAACTCTTGCTCCTGTTACACTATAAACAACCACTTCTGAATCTAAGCTAAAGTAACCTAAACGAATATTTAATGTCTGACTTGCAGGGTTAGGGAATGCTACAAAAGCAACATCTCCGTCTTTAGTTCCATCAACTCTAGCATCTTGCGCTCTATCATTGTGATAAGCCATTGGAGAAGGATTGATTCTGTTTGTAGTACCAATTACTACTGTATAGTCTTCAACTTCACCATAAGAGAATGTTTCACAAGGAGTTGCGTTTCCGTTATACTTCATCGTTACACGCATACGAGTAGAGCCGTTTGCAGCAGAAGAAGGAATTGTAAATGAACCACTTACAGAAGAGCTTGTACTTCTTGTACGAGTATAAACTTTTTCTCCTGAATCATTAAAATCACCATCTTGGTTATAATCTATCCAAACATCATATGCTTCACTATAAGTACGACCAGACCAAGTTGGCGTAATTGTGATTGTGTAAGAAGTTCCTTTTCCAAATGTTGTAGAAAGATTTGTAAAGTCGCCATATCCACCGTTTGCACCTGAATTGTTGTTGATTGAACCAACTTGTACTCTCTGAATCCACTCATCAGCAACACTATTTCCTTTAGAATCACAGTAAGAAAGAACTGGAGCAGCAGATGTTGTTACAAATCTACTTGAAGAATAAGAGCTACTTACTGAACAGTTTGCACGTACTTGGAACTCATATTGAGTAGAAGCAGATGCGCCTGTAAGATTAAGTGAAGTAGAAGTAGAATTAAGAACATTCCAAGAACCACCACTAGTACGAACACGAAGATCATAAGAAGTTGCACCTGAAACAGCAGACCAAGAAGCAGTAAATGAAGAACTTGTTACAGAAGAAGAAGAAAGATTAGAAGGAACACCACAAGAAGGAGCAGATGCACCAGTAATATTTACAGTGTAATCTTCAACTTCGCCATAAGAGAAAGTTTCACAAGCAGTTTGTGCGCCATTATATTTCATTGATACACGCATACGAGTAGAACCAGTAGCTGCATTTGAAGGAATAGAAAGTGTTCCGTTTACTACTGAACTACTTAAAGAACCAGCATCATAAACTAATTCACCAGCATCATCAAAATCATTATCTTTATTGAAGTCAATCCAAATTTTCCAATATTCATTATATGTACTACTAGCAAAACCAGGAGTAAGTGTAACTGCATTGTTACTTCCTTGAGAAAGACTTACAGAAGATGAAGTATTATCTGCATATCCACCATTATTTCCACTTGTTTTGTTTAGAGAACCAACTTTAACACCAGCAATCCATTCATAACTAGCATCATTTCCTTTAGATGCACAGTAAGAAGGAGTTGGGTTTCCTCCACCTCCACCAGTAGAACCTGAAACTAAATCAGAACGAAATCCAGTAAGAACAGCACGCATACGGTTTTTCTGACCTGTTGTGAACATAAACATACAAGCATCATTTGTATAATCCATATAGTTCATAAACATATCACTTGAAAAACCACCGTTGTTAGAACAAGATTTTGAAGGATAAGAAGGACATCCACCGTTAGAAGCTGCTGCAATAGGTGTATCAGTTACAAAATCGTCTTGGCTACAGTTACCATCTCCCCAAATATGGCGAAGGTTTAACCAGTGACCAACTTCGTGAGTTGCTGTACGTCCTTTATCAAAAGGAGCATTTACGTTTCCAGTAGAACCAAAAGCAGTAGTAAGCATTACAACACCGTCAGTATTGGCAGCACCACTACCTGGGAATTGAGCATAACCCAAAATTCCACCACTCATGTTACATACCCACATATTCAAATATTTTTGAGTATCCCAAGCATCTTTACCACCTTGAGAAGTAAATTTCATTTCATCATTTGTAGAAAAAGATGATTTGTTTGTAGAAGTACGAGTAATACCTGAAGTTGGATTACCATTAGGGTCTGTATCTGCTAAAACAAACTGTATTTCTGTATCAGCTACTGAACCTAAAAACTCATTAGGAGTATTTACATAATCAGGATTAGTTCTTCTAAAGTCAGCATTCAATACATCAATTTGAGATTGAATCTGTGCGTTACTAATGTTTTGAGCAGATGTTCTATATAATACGTGTACTACAACAGGTATTGTATAAACTTCAGCTTCTGTACGTTGATTTTTTTGATTTTGAACGTAATTCTGTGTAAATGATTCAATATTACGCATTGTTTGCTTTGCTTCAGGGTTGATAGAAAGCAAACGTTCTAAGTTATTGTCTGTATGACATGAACGACCGTCTTTATGGTCGTGAGAATCTTGAGCGAATGATGTCGAACTTGCAAGCATTCCTATGCCGAGTCCGAAGCTAAAAAGTGTGCGTTTGATTGTTTTTGTAAAAGTCATTATATGTGTAAAAATATTTGGGGGAAATGAATTTATTTGAGGATTTGTCAAATCCTTAGTTAAACCTTACTTTTGAAAGGTGTTGCAAACATACGGCGTATTTTTAGAAAAACAAAATTTTGCAAAAACATTATTAAACGGTACAAAAACCAAAAAACAGACCACAAACCAAATTTTAAATCCAAAAAACACCACTTTAACCAAATAATATTCTTTTTTACCTTATTATATCAGTTTAATCCAAATAATATTTTATATTGTTTAATCTTATTTTATCCAAAAAAAATTTCAATTTTATCTAAAAAACCAAATTTTAATTTCAATTTTGAAAAAAATTCTCCTTTTTAGTTAAAAAAGCTCTTTAAAATTACTCGCAAATGCAACACTGTTGCAAATAAAGACAGCAAAAAACGTAACCTTTTCTTTTTAGTTTCGTAAGATGTATTCGGAATATATTAAACAATAGCACTATATAAACTCAGTGCTTTGTTAGTTCTGCTAAAACAAAAAATAAGTATCAAAATTTTAGCTCATCTAATAAGATAATAACATAGATAACCTCTATAATCTATTTACAATCAACTGTTTTATAAAAAACTCTTATTAGTCATGTAACTTGGCTTATTTAACAAGCCTAAAAATAAAAAACAGCCAAACTCAATACGATTAATCCAAAAGTAGAATAATAATGTAATTTATTCTCATTCTTTTTTTAGTATATTTGCAGTTGATTTTATCAGATTTTGATGGAATCCTTTTGCTGTATCTTGTTATATTAATTGTCAATCCGTTTATTTTTATTGCTATGTTATTAGATTTTGAAAAGCCTATTTTTGAGTTAGAAGAAAAGTTACAAGAAACTAAAACACTTGCAGCCAAAAATAATATGGATGTGAGTCAGGCTGTAAAACTATTAGAAGAGCGTATTGTACATTTGAAAAAAGAAACCTTCAAGAATCTAACTCGTTGGCAACGTGTACAACTTTCTCGCCATCCAGACCGTCCTTATACACTTGATTATATTGCTTATTTAACTGATGATTTTGTAGAACTACATGGAGACAGAGGTTTTGGAGATGATAAAGCCATGATTGGAGGAATCGCTCAAATTGATGGTCAATCTGTAATGATAATCGGACAGCAAAAGGGACGAAACACTAAACAAAGACAACATCGTAACTTCGGAATGGCAAATCCAGAAGGTTATCGCAAGGCATTGCGTTTGATGCAACTTGCCAATAAATTTGGAATACCAATTCTGACTTTGATAGATACCCCTGGTGCTTATCCAGGAATAGAAGCCGAAGAGCGAGGACAAGGAGAAGCAATTGCAAGAAATTTGAAAGAAATGTTTTTGTTAGATGTTCCTGTTATTTGTATCGTAATTGGTGAAGGAGCTTCAGGTGGCGCACTTGGTATTGCTATCGGAGATAGAGTTTGTATGCTTGAAAACACATGGTATTCGGTTATTTCTCCTGAATCTTGTTCCTCTATTTTATGGCGTAGTTGGGATTATAAAGAACAAGCTGCGAGTGCATTGCGTCTTACTTCTTTGGATATGCACAAATTTGGGTTAATAGATAGAATAATAGAAGAGCCTCTTGGTGGAGCGCACCGTTATCAAGAAGAAACAATGGAGATTGTGAAAAAAGCTGTTTTGGAAATGATAAAAGAACTCTCAAAACTAGATAGTAAGACATTGAAACAACAACGCACAGAAAAATTTTCTAAAATGGGAGAGTTTGAAGAAGCTCAAGTAAATAAGGTAAGCTAAAACAGTAATCCAAAACAAAAAGATGTATCAATAATGAGTATGTGATTTTATCCAATTTCTAGTAAATTAGGATTAAAACTAAAGTCAAATAGAAACGAAATGAAAAAGCTACAAAATTTTCATTCTCATAATTGGAATCTCAATCAACGAACCTATATTTTGCCTTTTGACAAAAATCGTTTGCTTGTCCATCTAAAACATCTAACAAAACCTTACGGAGAAAAGCCAAAACGTAAAAAAGATTACGAGCGTTATCGTTTTACAGGTAAGATAGAAAAAAATACATTTCGCCTTTCAAGAACTGTTTTAGAACCCAATAATTTTTTAAGTATTGCAGAGGGAAAGATTGAATCTACTTCAAAAGGATGTTTTATTCAAGTTGAATACAAAGTTTTCACATTTACTAGAATCTTGATTTGGTTTTGGGGACTTTTAGGAGTTTCTATGACTTTATACTTTAGTTTTTATAAAATAAATGCTTTATATGCTATTCTAATAGGAATTTTTACACTTGCTCATACAGCTGTTTGTATATTGAGCATTCGAAGGCAGAAGAAAATTTTGGAAGGTATTTTTGATGAAGTCTTCAATTCTTATAATGATTTTTTGAATTGATTTACTCTAACTAATTTTTTACACAAAAAACACAGTAGCTTCAAAACTACTGTGTTTTTTTTTTGATAATTCTACATTATCTTTTTTCTTATTCTACATTGCGCTCCATATATTTTATAATAGATGTTGCAATATCTTTTCCTGTCGCCATTTCGATTCCTTCTAATCCAGGAGAAGAATTTACTTCTAAAATAAGAGGTCCTCTTGAAGATTGTAACATATCGACACCAGCAACTCCTAAACCTAATACTTTTGCAGCTTTTAGAGCAGCATTTTCTTCTTGGTCTGTCAGTTCGATAATATTTGCACTTCCTCCTCTGTGAAGATTCGAACGAAATTCTCCTTCTTTTCCTTGTCTTTTCATTGCACCTACCACTACGCCATCAACAATAAAGACACGAATATCTGCCCCTCCTGCTTCTTTGATAAACTCTTGTACAATAACACGAGCTTTCAAACCATTGAAAGCCTCTAACATAGACTCGGCTGTATTCTTATTATCTGCCAAAACTACTCCTAAGCCTTGTGTTCCTTCTAAAAGCTTGATAACTAAAGGCGCACCACCTGCTTTATCTACTACACTACTTACATCTCTTGAGTAATTACTAAAAACAGTTTTTGGCAAATCAAGACCTGCTCTAGCCAAAATTTGAAGACTTCTTAGTTTATCTCTTGAGCGAACTAAGGCTTGTGATTCGGTAGAAGTAAAAATCTTCATCATCTCAAACTGACGAACTACTGCCGTTCCAAAAAAAGTTACAGAAGCTCCAATACGTGGAATTACGCCATCAATATCAGTCATTTCAGCACCTTTATAAATTACATTTGGCTTCTTTTTTTCTATAACCAAATCACATTTTGTATGGTCTATAACAATCATTTCGTGTCCTTTTTTTTCTCCTGCTTCAATGATGCGTTTGGTAGAATAAAGGTTTTTATTTGCTGATAAGATGGCTAATTTCATGAATTCTGTTTTAAATAATTTTGTTTTAATTTTTATTCACAAAAGATAGGCATTAATCTATCAAATCCAAAAAAAACGACTTCTTTATACAAGAAGCCGTTTTTGTAAGTAAGTAAAACACTTTATTTTTTTATTCTATAATCTCATCATTTTTGGATATTTGTAGATTGCATAAGCAATAGAAGCTGCTGCATGACGCACAAAAGCATCTGTAAAATTAGGATTTAGAGCTGTTTTTTGCTTAAACTTAGCTGCTGAAAATCCGTGATTATTATCTTCAAATTCAGACATTCTTCCAGTTGCTTGATAGTTTACAGAACCATCTTTTTTATACGTAATTCTGAGCATTGTCTTTCTATCCAAATCCCACTTATAACCTTTGTTCACAGAATAAAATATTTTTATTACATATTCTCCCGTTGAGCTACGTTTGTCGATAGCAACCATCGTTGTATTATAAACAAGATTAGATTTTCCTCCTCTTTCTCTATGAACGAAATAAGTATATTGTCCAGAGCGTGACGAACGCTCTAACTCCCACTTATACTTTACACCTTTACGAACCAAATAACCACGAGGATTATCTTTTACTTTATTTATTTCACTACTAGCATTCAAATCTGTAAAAATAGAATTGTAATATTCATGAAAGGAAGTTGTTGCATAACTACTTCCAACAAAGAAGAAAAAAGAAAAGGCTAGAACGATTTTTTGGATTGTTTTTGTCGTATTAGTCATTTTATAAAAAGGATTTGAGGTAAGAATAGTAATAATATTTAGAGACTGAAAATATATAAAATAAGTAAGTGGAATAAAGTCTTTGCACCCTATAAAAAACACAAACCACGCCAACTATCAGAATCCTTGCAAAAAAAGTTAAATAAAAAATGATTTAATTTTTACTTGTTAAAGTGCAACTTAATATCACTTTGAAGTTCTTTCAAATAATCAACTGTACATTTCAGACGACTTCCATACCACGAAAAAAGTTCTCCATCTACTATTCTGATATAGGTATTTGGCAATATTTGAGCAAACTCTTCGATATGTTTTTCTTTAAAAGGATAAGGTTCAGAAGAAAGTAAAATTATTTGAGGATTCAATTCTTTTATTTGTTCTTTGTCAAGAATAGGGTAGCGATTCTCTATACTACTGTTTTTGAAATTCATTTGATTTAAAATATTATTGATAAAAGTATCTTTCCCTGCTATCATAAATGGGTCTTTCCAAATAAAATAAAGCACCTTATAACTTTCAGAATTTATACTTTTTAATCCTTTAAAATCTTGATTCAATTGATAAACTAAACTATCAGCTTCTTTTGGTTTTCCTACCAATTTCCCCACTTCCAAAATCATTTTAAAAGCCGAACTCAAATCATTTATATCACTTATCCACACAGGAAATTTTGCATCTAATTTTTCAATTCCCTCTTTATAGTTTTCTTCTTTGTTGGCAATAATCAAATCAGGATTCAATTCAATTATTTTGTCAATATCAAAATCTTTCGTTCCTCCGACTTTATCTATTTTCTTGATTTTTTCTTTTGGATGAATACAGTATTTAGTAATTCCTACGACATTTTCGCCTACACCCAAATCAAAAAGAAGTTCTGTTTGAGAAGGAACAAGCGAAATAATACGTTTTGGAAATTCTGTTACTTCTACTTTACGATTGAGCTGGTCTGTATAAATAGACATTTACTTTAGTTTTATTTTTTTTGCTATATCAATTCTTGAAATTGCTTTTCTTCATTCTTATCTAAAAAAACAACTTTTATAGGAATATAAAAAATGGAAATTTTATTTTGTTCTTCTTTACTAAATGATTCAATCAAAGGGCGTAATTTGACAGCATCTTTTTCTGTAGTAAACCAAGTTATATTCGAATCAGAGCCTTGATTTTTATTTTTCAAAAACTCAATATCTTTTTCTGTATAATTATAATGGTCTGGAAAATGTTTATGACTTTCTAATTTTCCAAAACTAGCAAATTGAGTTTCTATATATTTTTGAAAAGGTTTATAATTTGCAATTCCTGTCAGTATTCCGAAAGAATATTTTTTATCATCTTCTAACTTCAATTCTTGATTAGAATCTAATAAAGAAACAGCTTTATCATAGTCAAAACTCGTAAAAAAAACAGGCGATTTTGTATAATAATTGATTTTCTGACAAATATATTTTCTTTTTTCTTCTGTCAAATCTAAAGGACACTTACTTACCAAAACTACATCAGCACGTTTTGCGCCTTTTCTATTTTCTCTAATTCTTCCCATTGGTAACAAAAAATCTTCATAAAAAGGACGATTATAATCAGAAAGTAAAATCGAAAAATGAGGCTTTATGGCTCTATGTTGAAAAGCATCATCTAATAAAATTGTCTTTGTATTAAGAAATAATTCAAGAATTTTCTGCATCCCCAGAACTCGTTTTTCACAAACAGTAATATTTACTTTTTCTAATTTATTATTTGCTGCAAATTTTTGATAAAACTGCATTGGCTCGTCACCAATTTCAGAAGCTGTTGTTTGCTCATTTGCTAAAATAAAACCCTTCGTTTCTCGTCCATATCCTCTTGAAAGGGTGGCTAGTTTATAATTTTCTGAGCTTTCATTTTTTTCTAAAAAATATCGAATCAAATATTCTATGTGTGGCGTTTTTCCTGTTCCTCCTACGGTCAAATTTCCAACTGAAATCGTAAAAACAGAAGGCTGCACAGATTTAAACCATTTTTTATCATAAAAATAATTTCTGACTTGGGTTATTAAATCGTATAAAATAGCGAAAGGGAAAAGGAGGTATTTCAAGGGGAATAGATTAAATTTAACTCTCGTTGATTTTAAAACTCTCTGAAAATAGTGTATTTTTATAGAACACACTAAAATAGATAAGATTATGGCAACTACAAAAGAAGAAAGAGAAAATAGATTAAGAACAAAGACTGCTAAAAAAGAAAAGTCTAATAAAAGCAATTTCATTTCAGAAGATGAATATTTAAAAAGAGAATTTTTAGCTGAAACAAAAAGCGAGTATCACGCAGGAAAAGTTGTCGCTATGGCTGGTGCAACTTATGTTCATAATTTACTTGTTTCTAGATTAATAGTTCAGTTAAGTAACTGTATGGAAGAAAAAGATTGTGAAGTTATTAATAGTGATATGCTTATTCATATACCTGAATGTAAAAAATATGTTTATCCAGATGTAACAGTGATTTGTGGAAAACCAGAATTTGCAGAAAAGAAAAAAGGCAGGTCAGAAGCTCTCACTAATCCTCAAATCGTAGTAGAAGTTTTATCAAAAGGTACAGCAGAATATGATATGGGAGAAAAAATGATATGTTATCTCAAACTGAAAAATTTGAAGCAATATGTTATTGTGAGCAGTGAACGAAAATCAATTATCACTTATACAAAAGATAAAGACGGAGATTTTAAAGTAAAAACCTATTCAGAAAACGAGGATATTTTGATAGGAGAATGTAAAATTCCAATAGAAAAAATATATAATAAAGTGGGTTTTGAGATGGAAAGTAAAGAAGAGGAAAATCAAGAAAAAGAGTAAGTTTCACAATAATTGTCAAGACAGTTTAATTTGAACAATCTAAAAACTTAGTCAAAGTCTTCACAATAAAATATTTTACGTAAATTTATAGTAGTATCTACTTTATTTTTTCTTTTAACCGTAAGCAGTAAAGAATTTTCATTTTTATACAACGTATCTCCTAAATTGACAACTGAAGGATATTTATAGGTAGATAAACTTATTTTTTTTGCGTTACTTAATTGTATAGTATGACCATATTTGCGATGAGAGTTTTTCTTTATAAGTGCTACAAACTCCCCTTTCAGTTCTCTTTCATTCCACTCTTCTAACAAAATACAGTCAGGAGTTACAAATAGTCCATATTTTTCCATATATTCTTTTTTATTATGAACACTATATAAAAATAGTCCTCCTACTGGAAAAATAATAAACAATGATAGTGCAAGTCGCAATAACTTGTTATTCAGTTTTTGATTATCCATTTGATTATTCTATAAGTTAAGACTAAAAAAATAAAGTTAGTCAGTTTGAGCTGTAAACGCAAAACCACTTTGTTTTGACAAGAAACTATCGTAATTTTGCTCATTATGCTTAGTATCAACAATCTCTCGTTTTATTTTGCCGATCGCCCTATTTATTTTGAGGCTTCTTTACACGTTAAACCTAAAGAACGTATCGGTCTTATTGGTGCCAATGGAACTGGCAAATCTACACTTTTACGTCTTATCGATGGCGAATATACTCCCGATGAAGGCGATATTAGCAAGTCTAAAGACTGTACACTTGGTTTTTTAAATCAAGATTTGCTCTCTTATGAAAGTCATGAGCCAATTATCAATGTGGCAATGCAGGCTTTTACTCGTGAAAATGAACTTTCTGCACGTATCAATAAAATTCTATCCAAAATAGAAACAGAATATAACGACAAGCTTTTAGATGAACTTGCAACCCTTCAAACAGAGTTTGAAACACTAGGAGGATATTCTATTCAAGCTAGAGCAGAAGAAATTTTGGAGGGTTTGGGCTTCAAAACGGCTGAACTTACCAAACCACTTGCACAGTTTTCAGGAGGTTGGCGTATGCGTGTAATGCTTGCAAAATTATTATTGCAAAAACCTGCGCTTTTGATGCTAGATGAGCCTACCAACCACTTAGATTTACCTTCGATTGAATGGTTAGAAAATTATTTGACTAACTATGAAGGTTCGATAATGATTGTTTCTCACGACCAAGACTTTTTGAATAATTGCTGTAATGTAATTGTTGAGGTTTGGGGACAAGATTTGATTCGTTATTCTGGAAATTATGACTTTTATAGAGAAGAAAAGGCTTTGAGAGCCGATTTGCAACAAAAAGCCTACGAAAATCAACAACAAAAAATTAAAGAAGCAGAGCGTTTTATTGAGCGTTTTAAAGCAAAAGCATCAAAGGCAAAACAAGCACAATCAAGAGTAAAACAACTAGACAAAGTAGAAAGAATTGAGGCGGTAGAATCGGATGCTCCGACAATGAGAATGCGTTTTACCTTCCAAAAACCATCTGGAAAAATAGTAGCTGAACTAGACCATGTATCAAAAAGTTATGGACAACTTCAAATTTTGGATGAAGCCGAAGCCATGATAGAAAGAGGCGACAAAATTGCTTTAATTGGTGCAAATGGAAAAGGAAAATCTACCGTTTTGAGAATGCTCGCAGATGCAGAAAGCTATAACTCTGGAGAGCTAAAAGAAGGACACCACGTAAGACAGTCGTTTTATGCACAGCATCAATTAGAAGCCTTGCATTTAGAGAATGACCTTTTAGAAGAACTTCGCAGCGCAGGAGCAGACCGAACAGAAGCAGAACTGAGAGCTGTTTTGGGCTGTTTTTTGTTTGCTGGAGATGATATTTTTAAGAAAATACGTGTTCTTTCAGGAGGAGAAAAATCAAGAGTTGCACTAGCGAAGATGTTGCTTTCAGAAGCAAATTTTCTATTACTAGATGAGCCTACCAACCACTTGGATATGAAGTCTGTCGATATTTTGATAGAAGCTGTCAATAATTATGAAGGTTCGTGTATTGTCGTTTCTCACAATCGTCATTTTATCCAAAGTATAGCCAATAAAATTTGGTGGATTGAAGAAGGTAAAATTAAAGAATATCCAGGGACGTATGATGAGTTCAAATATTGGAAGCAACTTAGAGATGCCGAAGAGAAAGAAAATAAATCAAATGGTTTAGAAGCAAAGAAAGCTAAAGAAGAGAAAAAAGCAAAGCAAGAGGAATACAAAAATAGCAAACAAGACAATCAACATCTTTCGCAAGAAGAACAAAAAGAACTTCAAAGAAAAGTTCGTCAAGCTGAACGTAATCTTGAAAATGTAGAGAAAGAAGTCAATAAATTAGAAGCTGATATTAAAGAACTAGAAAAAGAACTTGCCCTGCCAAGCACTTACGAAAACCCAGAAAAAGCTGAAAAACTTTCTAAAAAACACGCTTCTCTCAAAAAAAGTTTGGAAGTGAGAACTTCCGAGTGGGAAAATGCAATGCTTGAAGTAGAAGAGTTGAAATAATATAACTGCTATTTTTTCTATTTGATTTGAGAAGTATAGCTCCTAATGCTCATTTTATCTTTATGATAGAATGAGTATTTTTTTGCAGTTTATATAGCAAAATAAAAAACACACTCTTCAACTGAAAAGTGTGTTTTTGATAGGTTTGCCCCATAATGATTTTCACAATTAGACTTTAATACAATCAACAAAAAGTATTTAATGTTGATTTATATATCATTGATTTTCTGATTTTTTTTAATTAAGAAGGTCAGAGAACTTAATGTACACAGCAGTATTCCCCTTAC
Organism: Bernardetia sp. ABR2-2B; assembly: GCF_037126435.1. Taxonomy (GTDB): domain Bacteria; phylum Bacteroidota; class Bacteroidia; order Cytophagales; family Bernardetiaceae; genus Bernardetia. The sequence goes on from NZ_CP147020.1 coordinate 2,762,178, forward strand.
TTTTGTATACGTTTCTTTTTTAGACTATTAAATTATTCATTCAATTTTTGAGTACTCGTCCCCTTAAAATTTTCCTCAAGCAAAAAAAGAAACATTCTCTGACCTACTGCCTATTTGGAACAATATCTCCAAATAAAGGACTTATATATCCCCTTGTTACTACTTAATGACAAAAAGTAGGTAATCATTACAGAATATTTTGAAAAAAAATTAACAAAAATCTAAAAAAACTCACAAACACTTGATTATCAACTAATTATACGTAAAAATATTTTTTATTTGAGAACAAAAAAACACCTTAATAAACTTAACAAATGTTAATATTTATAGCGTTTTAATTTTTTTTTTACTCTATAATTCAAAAATCTTTATTAATTATTCTTAGATTATAAGGAAGTTGAGAAATAAAATTACTCCATTCTAGAATGGTTTCTCTATGAATGGTAGCATAATAACTTACAGCTTCATATCCATCTATTCTTAGTTTTAATTGACAAAATAATCTTGAACTTAGGTCTTGAGTAGGGTGATAGTTGATAAAATATTTCAATTCGTGTATGTTTTCAAACAAAATTAGTCGTTCTACATTGTTTTTCTCCTTTATGACTATTCCTCCTTTTTTAAGATTTATGCCAATATTCAGATAGGATTTTGTATTTTCTATTTGCTTTATGGTTGGATTTTTAAGTTTTAGAGGCTTACTGTTATGCCACTCTACCCAGCCAATAAAACCTATAATAGATAAGAAAAACATGATGGCTATTGCCCAACCAAATGAAACTCCAATAATTGGAAATAAAATAGGGGCAGCTATCATCATCAAAACTCCTATAACTTTTAGCCCACTGCTAGGAACATACATGGGTTGGTAAGCAAAACCAAAATTCAAAAACTCCATTGGTTTGGCTTCTAAAACTAAGTTTTTTGAAATAGGAATTTCTTCAAGCGTTTCAAATTGCTCACAATGCGACTCATTGAGATACTCCCAGCTTTCTATAAAAAAGGCAGATTTACAGGCAGCACAAATAACAACTGTATGTCCTTCTTCTATTTTTTCGCCTGTGATTGGGTCAGTTCTATCTTGCTTCAAAAAATCTTGATAAGTTTCTGAACGAATAGTATGTGTATAGATCATAGAAGAATTTTATGTAAAATGACTAGACTTATTTTAATCTCATAACTTAGTGCGTATATTTGTTCTTATAAATGGTTTTCCAAAAGGCACAAAAACTCCTTATTCAAACTTATTTCAATAAATACATCATTCAAAATTACACAAAACTATGAAGTTCAGAGCAGAAATTGACGTAATGCCACTCAAAGAAATCTTAGACCCACAAGGAAAAGCTGTAAAATTAGGCTTGGATAATTTGGGAGTAAAAGAAGTACATGATGTACGTATCGGAAAACATATTCAGTTGGAAATTGAAGCCACTGATAAAGCACAAGCAGAAGAAAAAGTTGAATTAGCTTGTAAAAAATTATTAGCTAATTTGATTATGGAATTCTATGAGTACAAAATATTTGAAGCAGAAGTAGCTTAATTTTTTGAGAAAAAACACTTACAAACCGTTGATAATAATTTTGTATTATCAACGGTTTTTTTAATGGCTAAGAATTTAGATTACTTTCAAAAAACCAACAGCTAAAAGCTCTTCTTCGCTATTCTTTCCTTCTTTAAAAACAGAAATGCGATATGTTCCCTTTAGCTCAAAGGTTTGCTCAAAAAATGAAAAGCGAAGTTGTTTGTCTATAAAAAAAGTCTCTTCTGTATATTTTTGATAGACTCCTTCTTTATTTTGTTTTTCAATCGTTATTTTCAAAGATTCTGAACCAAATGGAACTTCATCTTTTATGAAAATATAAACTCCTTTTTTTGACTCTTCTAATTTGAATGTTTTCTGATGAGAAATAGGATATTTTCGTTTGTCTAAATCATTACTAAACAAAATTTTTGATTTATAACTAATCGTAATTTCTTTAGAAATCAGTGTCTTTTTATCAGCATTTGCAATCGAAATTTTATATACCCCAGCTTGTAGAAATGTATATTGGATGGCTGCCCAGTTACGTTTTTTATTAATGTAAATCTTCTTGTTGTCGTACTCTTCGAAGCTAAATTCTTCTTTGTCTTCTTTTTGAGAGGTTACTTTTTTATCTATAAAAAGATATAACTTGGGGTCTTTAATTTCTGTTTCTTGTCTGAACAAAACATACAAAAAACTGCCTTCAATCGCATCTATTTTCCATTGACTACTCGTGAAAAGCTCATCTGCAACTCCATTGTTATCATATTTAGCTGTCAAAAATAATTCTTGTGCAGACACAGAAAAGCTCAAAAAACAAAGATTTATAAGCCAAAATACAATAGAGTAATTAATTTTAGATTTATAATGATTTCTTGGTAAAAAAAAGAGTGAAAAATTCGCTACAAAGCGATTCATAAAAGTAATTTATTGATAATAAGTTAGGATAATTAGTTGAGCAGATTAAAATATCATTTTGTTAAGCTAGTTTAGCTTTTTGTTTTCTTTGTGCCTTGTGCTATCTCGTTTTGTTTTTTTGTCCAAGTTTTTCTGTAATGCTTCTGTCAAATTTACACCTGTTTGATTTGCCAAACAAATGACCACAAAAAGAACATCAGCTAGTTCATCAGAAAGTTCTTTGTCTTTGTCTGACTCTTTGAAAGATTGTTCGCCATATTTTCGTGCAATTATTCTAGCAACCTCACCAACTTCTTCGGTCAGCATTGCCATATTGGTAAGTTCATTAAAGTATCGGATTCCGAATTGGTTTATCCAGTCATCAACTGTTTTTTGAGCTTCTTCTAAAGTCATTTGAAAATTATTTTTTTGGAATGGGAAAGCATAAATACACACAAAGATATAAGTTATTTACCAACTGATTGTTACACAAAAATCGAACAAAAAAACCATCTCAAGGAGATGGTTCTTTTGGATTTCACAACTTAACTACTGTTGATCTTAAATATTTTATTATATTTTTTCTAGTATTTCTATCTATTGGTAGTTTGCACAATAGATTTACGAAATAGCTACTTTTTTCTTGTTAATAACTTCAGTCTTCTTAGGTAAAGTAAGTTTCAAAACTCCGTTTTCGTAAGAAGCTGCTATATTTTCGCCATCTACATTCTTAGGTAATGTAAATGAACGTTTGAATGAAGAAGAACGAAACTCACGACGAGTATAGTAATTTTGTTTTTTGTTTTCCTGTGCTATCTCTTCATCGCTACCCGAACTTTCTTCTCTCTCCTCTTTCGTTTCTGCCGAAATAGTAAGTTTATTATCTTCTACTTCAATATTGAACTGGTCTTTTTCAAAACCTGCTGCCGAAACCTCAATCAAGTGTTCATTTTCATTTTCACTAATATTTACGGCTGGCATTGAAATTTCTGAACCAAACAAACTTCTATTACTTGGTAAAAAGTCTTGCTCAAAAAATTCTGAAAAAGAAGATGGCAAAAATGAATTACTAGGTCTATATTTAATAAGTGTCATAACTAATAAGATTTAAAATATTAATAAATAGATTAAAAATAAAATTATTTAATATAACTATTCTATGTTATATTTGACTTATATAGTTCAAATAATGAACCAAAACGATTTTAAAGCATTCTTACGTATAAATATGACAAAATGACGTTATCAAAGTTTTTTTAGAATTTTGAAGCACTTTTAAGTATGACAAAATGACTAAACCTATTATCTAATCAACTTTGCATATGAAAATTTGATGCCAAAAAATAATGATTGGCTTATTTAACTTCTATTTCAAGTATTTTCTTATATTACTAACAGTTTAAAGTGAAAATTGTTTGGATTGGTCTTTTATTAAAGCTTATTCTGTTTTCTTCAAATTCCTTTTGAAACAAGTTGGCTGCCTTTGTTACTGCCTTGACTTATATGACGATGGGGTACGCCTATTTGTATTCCTTCTTCATCAAAACGGTATTTTATTTCTCTAATCAAATCACAATACATATCAAAAGAAGTGGCAAGGTCTTTTGCCCAAACACTTGCCCTTATTTTTATTCCTCGCTCATCCATTCCAGTAGGTCTGACAAGTACAATTGGCTCTCCATTTATTTTTTCTTCTAGTGTTCTTCCATCTATCATATCAGGATGTTTCATAGATTCTTCTTCCATAATAGACATTGCTTTTTTCAAATCAGTATCATAGGTAATCCAAATTTCTACGAAACGTTGTATGGTTGGGTCTTCTATCGTCGAATTGACAATTACATCACTACTAATGTTAGAATTAGGAATAATAATTCGCCTATTTTCTAAGCCTTTAATAACTGTATGGCGTAGTGTGATGTCTTCTACCGAACCAAAATGAGTACCTACCACAACTATATCTCCCACTCTAAATGGCTTGAACCAAACAATAAAAATCCCACTCACAATATTACTAAAGGCTTGTTGAGAAGCAAAAGCAATAAAGGCAGCAAAAATACTAGCACCAGCAAAAAGTGTAACAGCCAATGCACGTAGCGAAGGAATGGTATAAGTAATGAGTAAAACGGTAAGAATAACAATAATAAAATTCACACCATTTTTGAGGAAACGAAGACGAGTAGCATTATCATAATCTTTTGATTCTTGAGAGTCAGCAATATTTCTCAAATGTTTATTGATAGCTGATTTTGCCAAACGAGAAGCTACTCCTGCAACGATGAGGATTAATATAATTGTTAATAATAATCCAGTATCAAAGGGAATTATTTTGTCTATCATAAAACAAATTTAGAATTTAGAAGTCAGAACATAGAAGTAAATACAAAGGTAAAGTTTAGAGTTGAAAATTAAATATAATTTTGATTACTTCTAAGGTTGATTTAAGTATTATTTCTTCTGTCAAAAATGAGTTACAGAATTTTTACTAAATAAAGTTTTTCTAAATTCATTTGGCTTTTTATCATTGAGAAGCTCCAACCCTCCTTTTAATTTCATTATTTCTGCAAAGTGTTCTTCTCGTTTTTCATACTGTTGTTTGCTAGAGTAAGTAGTAATAAGCATAATTTCGAAAGACGAATCTTTATCAGCATCCATTTCAAAAAGCTCAAAAGAATCAATATATCCTTTTTCTAAAGCCATTTCTCTCAATACTTTCCAGTTTTTTTGATAATAAAAAATTGCTTCTTCTTTGTTATTATTCAGAATTTGTACAAAGTCAATTGTAGATAATTTTTCAGTATTTTCTGTTGTGCTAGTTTTGATACTTGTACAGCCAAACATCAAAAAAAGTAAGGGTATAAATATTGACTTAGCTTTCATAGTTTTTTAGAATTTTAAGGATAAACTATTTTTTTTGAATTACAATTATTAGAAAGAAAAATCCTCATAAACCTCCCAATTTCCATCTAATCTATTCTCATCATAAATTTCTTCGCACCAGTTTAAATACTTATTGAAGTATTTTTTCTTTATTATACGATGACTATTACCAAATATCCCAGTCTTTTTATATTGCATAAAAACTTTCTGAGACAGCTCTTGTCTATTTACAGCTAAAACCTTTACATCTTTCCATTGATTAAGTGGTTTTTCAGAATAAATTACTGCTCCTAAAATAAAGTAGATAAGTAGTAGCATCGAAATACTTATAATTTTAGAGTTTATATTATTCGAACTAATCATTAAATAAATATTCATTAAAGCAATGCTAATAAAGCCATAAAAAAATATTTGCCAATAAATGAGTTGATGCTCAAAAAAAACTAATTCTAAAGGAGAAAAACTAATCACAAGTAGTAGTACAAGTAAAAATAGCCCACTATAAAAAGAGAGTTTCAGTATTTGTCGTTTGGAGTTAATTTGTGTTCTCATTTTTTCTCTTTACTATCAAGTTTCACAAGGTTATTGGTTAAAATTTGATTTGAGCTTCATTGTTTTATGAATTAAAATTTCCAATTAAATCCCAAATTCCATCTCAAAGGGTCTTGAGGTACACCTACAAAAGTAGTTACGTTCGGAACAGAAGTATTGTAATAACGAGTATCCAATAAGTTTCTAAAGCGAGTAAAGAGAGTAAATTTTTCTTTTATAGTATAACCTGCATACAAAGAAGCTATCCAAAAAGGGTCATTCCCAAGTGCATTTCCTGCATCATCTTTAAAAGTAGTATGATATGATGTGCTTCTATACAAAATGGACGGTGTAAAATCAAAGTTTTTATAAGAAAAATCCCCTATCAATCGTAACGTATGCATGGCACTAAGAGGAAGCTGTTCCCCATTGAGTGTTCCGTCTGAATATGAATAAGCTAAAGTAGTATGCACTTCGGTAACTCCAAATTTTTTATGATAAATAGCTTGAAAAGTCCCTCCATACGTAGTTGCGTTTCCTTGATTTAGAGGCACTTCAGCAGCAGTTACCTCAATTCCTTTAAACATTTGTCCTGACTGAATAACATCTGTAATCAAATCTGTGAGTGTATTATGATACACATCAGCACTAAAACGAAGATCGTTAATAGGAGCATAAGAAGTGTTGATTTCGAATGTTCTGTTACGCTCTGGACGTAATTGTGGGTTAGGAAGATGATAAAAAGGCAAAATAAAATTAGTAACTTGGTTATTATCATTTGTAATAGGAACAAAATCTCCAAACTGTTGAAATGTCTTTTGATTAGAAGGAGCTAAAAAAGCCTCTCCATACAAAAGTTTGATATTAAACTTTGTATCAGGTGAAAAAACAAGTCCCACACGAGGATTAAAAGCCCCTTCATAACGAGTATTATAATCATAACGAGTTCCCAAAGTCATATACAAACGGTCAGAAAAATTGGTTTTAAATTGTGCATAAACACCATAATTTTGATATTGTGTCCAATAAAAATTCTGAAAAATACTCAAGTCATTTCCTAAAGAGTCAGTTATATTTGTTCCGATATAATATTGCTCCGTCGAAAACTCAGGTACATTTATATCATAAGGAAAAGGCAAGTCTCCTGTTTGTGGAAGTGCTTTCGAATTCTGAAAAAGAACTCCAAAAGTAAGGTTTGTCTTTTCGGTAAAATAATATTGAAATTGTTGGTCAAACTGAAAAGCAGATTCAGAAGCATATTTATAACCCTTTTGGTAGCCAGAATACACATTTTCAAAGTTAGAGTCTTTATCTACTGTGAAATGATTGAAAGAAGCAATCGTTCTGAAATAAAACTTATCTATCGTTCTTTGAAAGGAAGTATAAATATTTGTCAGATTTGTACCATACCTAATATTTTTTTTGAATAATGTGTATTCAGGACGGTTTGCGACAGAAGTAGAATGAATTTGTTTGTGATGCGTAAAGCCTACTGTGAAATTTTCTCCTACACTTATTTTTGTACCTACATTATAGGCTTGTGTGGGCATTGCAAAAGGCTCAATTTCGACGGTTCGTGTTACATCAGGCACAAACTGACTTGCCAAAACTTCTCCATTGGTTTGATAACGATTGATGTACCAGTCAAAATCTTCTTGATAAAACTCTGGAAAATTTGGCTCTGCAGAATAATACTGTTTTCCATAAATCATAACTGAAATATCTTTTATGGCTGCACCTGCAACAAAAGAATTATCGGCTGTATTAAATCTACCGTAAGAAGAATTTATTTCTGCCCCTTTTATCTCTGCTCCATTTTTGGTAATAATATTTATAATCCCTGAAAATGCATCTGCACCATAGAGAGCCGAAGCAGGTCCTAAGATTACCTCAATTTGTTTGGCATGATAAATAGCAAAATTATGTTGAATAGGCATCAAAACTCCTGTAATTGAGCTAATTCTGATTCCATCTTGCAAAATAACAAAACGCTCATTTCCACCAATTCCACGAATAGAATAATAACTATTCGTATAGGTGTTTGCTTTTTGTTGAATTTCTATTTCTGGAATATCTCCCAAAACGTCCTCCAAAGAAGTATAGCCTCGCTGTCTAATTTGCTCATCTGTAATGACATAAATTGTCGCTGGGGCAGTTCCGATACGCTCTACACTTCTACTGGCAGTCATTACTCGTGCATTTGACCAAAGATTTTCATAATCAACTTCTTCCTCCAAAAGTTCTTGCAAACTGGCTTCAAAAGAATGTCTCATGGCAGAATCTGGGGCTACTTTTGTAGTATTGTCTTGAGCTGTTTCTTGGGCATGAACAATATTGATTTTTATAAAAAAAACTAATAGAAAGACAATAGGAATATAGAAATTTTTATTCATAATCAATGAAGAATTTAGGAAAATGAGTAACAAGAAAACAAAATGAAAACTTAGAAGGGAATTTTTAGTGTATCAAATTACTCATAACTAACCTTTTTTCAAAATCTATTAAATTAAAGATGTTTATATTTTCTATTTCTTGTGCGATTATCAACATGCTATCAAACCATTGTGTAAGAGTTTTTTAAGGTAACTCTAAAACTTGTTCTATATTTTTCTTTGCCTCTATTCATCAATTTGTATTTTTATCATATACCTTAATAGTGCTGCTAAGCTAAACAAATTGCTGTTTTTAGAGTAAAAACTTGTATTTTGCTTCATGCTATTATGAGTATCCATAGAAATAAAATGTATCTTTAATTTTTAAAGCAAGTAAACAGAGTTAATCATATCTTATAGAAAAGTGTATTTCAAGAGTATATTGGCTACAAAGGATTCTAAGCTTTCTGTGAATGCTGTGTTTAAAATTAAATATAATTTATTTTATCCTAGCACTTGGTAATGAGTAAAGTGCTTTCTCAGAAGTATGATATTTGCATTAAAATATACCTCTAAGAAAACATAAAAGCTCATTTGCTCACAAATAAAAATATAGATATATTCTATAAATACGACTTTTATCTATTTTATTTACAGTCAAATTATTTAATAATGAATACAAATCCAGAAACAAAAAAGAAAGTAGCTACTATAAAAAGCTCAGAGGCATTCCCTCACTACACCCTTCCTTGTAGAGTTTTTGAAAATATAAATGTCAAGAATCTTAGTCAAGAAGAGTTTGAAGAAATACGCAAAGCAATTCCTCAAAATGGTGTTATTCTTATCAAAAATCAACACCTTTCGTTAGATGAGTTGGTAGCTTGGACAAAACGTTTTGGAGAGCCTGTCGAACTTCCAGACGGACTTCGCTTTAATAACTTTCATAAAGAATATCCAGAAGTTACACGTATTTCGAATATTTTACCAAATGGAGATTTATTACAAAATTATTCGGGTGCAGAGTATTGGCATAGTGATGGAGATTTTTGGCAAGCTCCTAAAAATTATGTTTTCAGTTGTCTGTATGCTGAAAAAGTACCACCAACAGGAGGAGAAACAGGTTTTGCTGATTTAAGATTAGCATATAATGGACTTAGTCAAGAATTAAAAGACAAAATTAAGAATCTTCGTGTTTGGGTTTCGCCTAAAAACATTCCTGATTTTGAAGGAGCAGAAGAATCAGAGCTTCCACCTGATGCCTATCACAATATTGCTTATGTACACCCAGAAACGCAGCTATTATGTTTGTATTTTGGTTGTACTGCTTCTGATATTGAAGGTTTGAGTAGAGAGGAAGGACAAGCTCTTTTGAAAGAATTGATGGCAGAAGTAGAAAAAAATGAATATGTTTATGCTCATAAATGGAGTCCGAATGACCTTTTGATGTGGGATAATACTTCGACTATGCACCGTAGTTTGGGTGGGTATGGAAACTACCCTAGGTTAATGTATCGTACACAGGCTTATGCTAAATAGTGAAGTTTGGTTTTAAAACGAAATCCATAACTTTAGTTATGGGATAGTAGAAATGCTTTTCCACAATTAAAATCGTGGATTTCGTTATATATTAATTTTGCTCAATTACTTACAGCCCATAATTTTCGTTTTTACTCTTCTTCCTCAAACTTATCCTCTTCACTATCAAATATGTTTTGAATGTAAAGAGAAGCCTTTAATGTTCCTTCGTCAGAATTATATTCTATTATAAAACCTAATTTTTCACAGATTCTTTTCATTGCTTTATTTTCTGACAAAATATCGGCTGTCAGAAGTTCTATGCCTTCACTACGACAAACCTCAACGGCTCTACTCAAAAGCTCAAAGCCTAACCCTTCGCCTTGATAACCATCGACGATTGTCATTCCAAATTCGGCTTGTTTTGTTCCGTGAACTTTTATTATTCGGATTGCTCCAATGATTTCATTTTTTGTATCTTTTCCTTTTTCTATAATAAGTGTAATTTGTCTGTCATAATCAGCAAAACAAATTCGTGAAAGACGCTCATGGGATGTTCTTTGGTCAAGACTAACCGCATGAAAAAATCTAAAATAAACACTTTGAGGAGAAAGTTTTTTGTGAAATTCTGCCATTGAAGGCTCATCTTCTGGACGAATAGGACGAATCAAAACCTCTTGATTGCTTTTTGGTAAAACCCATTTTTCTTCATATTCAGAAGGATATGGACGAATTGCCAAACGAATAAGTTCTTCTCCTTTTACATCATTGGGCTGCAAAATCATAACAGCATCAAGAATCGAAACACCCTCTGTACGAGAAACTGAAATCGGATTGAGGTAAATTTCTTTGATAAAAGGCTGCTCAATGATAAGCTGACTAAAACGAACCATAGACTGTTCCAAAAGCATTAAAGTAGGCTCATGCAAATCATCTGTTCTGACAAGGTTTTTAAAAATGGTTGTTTGTTCTATTGCTCTTCGTGCTAAAGTTGCATTTAAAGGAGGTAAAGCAACGGCTCTATCTTGATAATATTGTAATGACTTTCCACCATTGCCAAAGAAAATAATTGAACCAAATTGTACATCAACTCTACTTCCCATTAACATTTCAATAGAATCGTGTGTATTCATTTCTTGCACCGTAACTCCCAAAAATTCAGCAGGATTTACACGCTCTTCGATATTCTTTTTGATTTCTTGATACGCTTTTCTGACTGCAGTTTCATCTTTCAAATACAAACGAACTCCACCTACTTCGCTTTTATTAATAATCGTACTTGAATGAACCTTCAAAACAACAGGTTTTCCTATCGCTTTAGCTTGTTGCCAAGCTTCATCTTCTGAAAGAGCTAAACGAGTATCAATAACAGGCAGATTATAAGCTGACAAAATTAGTTTTGCTTCCCACTCTGTAAGGATTGTACGTCCTTCTACTCTTGCATTAGCTATAATTTGAGTTACTACGGCTCTATTAGGTGGATTTTTTTTCATTGAATCCGAAATACGAGGCGTTTGATAAATGCCTTTCAAGTTGTAGGCATATTTCCATAAATAATTAAAAATATGAGCTGCTGCATCTGGGTATTGAAAGTTTGGAACACCTGCTTTTGAGAGCAACTTTCGCCCTTCTTTTGTGGTGTCTCCTCCCATCCAACTAACTAATAGTGGTTTCTTTTTAAGAGAAGCAAAACGCAATAAATTTTTGGCTGTTTCGGTAGGTTTACTGACAGCTTGAGGTGCAAGAATCACTAAAAGTCCATCTACGTTTTTGTCTTCTAATAAAATTTCGGTTGCCTTTTCATAGAGTTTAGGTGTTGCAAACTGATGTAAATCTAATGGGTTTTCATACTCCCAACCTTTTGGTAAAAATTCTGATAAAGATTCAATAGTCTTTTCTGAAAGCGTAGCTAACTGCCCTCCACCTTTCATCAGCATTGTCGTTGCGAGTTGAGCAGGTGCATTTGCATTTGTTAGAATAGCTAAATTTTTTCCTTTCGGACGTGGTTGCTTAGAAATTACTTCTACCATAAAAAATACTTCTGCCATCGTATCGACACGAAGCATTCCCGAACGACGAAAAGCAGCATTGAAAATCAAATCCTCATCTACTTCAAAACGAATAGGAGAGACAGCCTGACTAGAAGTATCATTTTCTATCTGTTGTCTTTTACCTGTTTTGAGAACAATAATAGGCTTTGAATAAGAAACTTCTTTTGCAGCAGAGAGAAAAGAACGAGCATAATTAATTGTTTCCATATACAAGACAATAGCTTTTGTTCGCTGGTCGTCTCCTAAATAATGTATTACATCTCCCCAACTTATATCAATCATTCCACCAATCGAAACAAAAGCACTAAAACCTACGTTTTGGCTATTTCCCCAATCTAAAACACCTTCTCCCATAGCCCCACTTTGAGAAACAAACCCAATACTTCCTTCTTTTGGGCGTTGGTCTGAAAAAGTAGCAAAAAGATTTAGATGAGGACGTATGAAACCAATAGAGTTTGTTCCGATAATACGGACATCAGCTTTTCTTGCTTCTAATAATACTTCTGCTTCGAATTCTTCTCCTTTTTCACCTGCTTCTCTAAAACCTGTGGATAAAATAAGTGCATTTTTTACGTTTGCTTCTCCACATTCCTTTATGATTTCGGCAACAGTTTTGGCAGGTGTGATAATAATTGCTAAATCTATAAACTCATCTATATCTTCAATTTTTTTATAACAGACAGAACCATTAATCTCTTCATATTTTGGATTAACAGGAAATACTTCTCCTTTATAATCTAATAAAGTTAGGTTTTCGAATAATCGTTTTCCTAAAGCTCCCTCCCTTTTACTTGCTCCAACAACAGCAATCGTTTTGGGATGAAAAAGAGCTTCCATTTTACTTTTATCGTAAGAAGGATGAAAATGGTGCGCCGAAACGCCCTCGCCCCAAGAGCGAATACCTTCTAAAACTCGTTCTAAAATACGTTGAAAAGAATGCTGCATAACAGTTTGGATTCCGATAGCCAACTGATTGGCTAGGTAATTATAGTTTCTTTTTAAAGGTAGAAAAGAATTTGTTTTTTTACGATTATAGGTCTCAAAATTATTTATTTTATTTTGAGCTATTTGTGATGATTTAGATGGTTTGAATTCTCTTCTCTTTGATTCTTTATTACTCAAATATACAACAGGCATCTGTAAAAAATGTAATGTAAACAGATAAAATTAAAAAAATTGTTGTGTGTTTTTGTTAGCGCAAAATCTTGTTCCAATTGGTTCGAATCAAAATCTTGCTTTGAAAGTAGATGAAATAAAACTATTATTTTGTAAGAAAAATATAAAAATCAAGCTTGTATCTAGTATAGGGTTTAAACAAAGCTAAATAAATATTTTACAAAATAACACCTCTTACTATTAAAATTATGTTAAAAAATGACCAATAGTCATATTAACCGTTTTTAAAAAATAAGCCATAAAAACTCAAAAACAACTTTCTTGATTATTGGAACGTTAGTTTTTTGCTTTAATTCAATTAAAAGTATATTTTTATTGAATTTTTTGGCTGTTTTTGCTACTTATAGAATTAGAAACGTTATTTTTGCAAATAAGTTTTTTTACCGTATAAAAAACGTGTAAATTAATTATTAACAAATTACTACCAAAAAAAATGACTACAATTCAGAAAACAAATAACGAGTCCATTGTATTGGCTATCATCGAAATAGCTGCACAAATGCTTAAAAAAGGTTCAAATCTTACTAACATCGTTGGCTTGACAACCCAACAATGGATGGTTCTTTTATATATACAAGGAGATACAAACATTCCTTATGCAGAAGAGCGACTTCAACAAGGGGGTATTTTGGCTTCAGATATTGCAGAAGCATTAAACGTTTCTCGTCCTAATATTACAAATTTAATACAAGTATTGGCTGACAAAGGATTAATAAAGCAAGATAAAGACCCAAGAGATAAACGCAGAAAAGTATTAGTATTGACAAGAAAAGGCAGAGATGCTATCGGAAAAGTAGCTCCTTTGAGAGAAAATGCAAATATGAGATTACTGTATGACTTTAGTGAAGACGAAAAAGAAGATTTCCTTGCAAAGCTAATGCACTGTCTTGACCGTTTGCATGGAAGAATATAAATCTATTGACATTCTAAATCTTTGAAAACAAAATTTTAACTGTTTATGAGTAAATCATTTAATAATAAAGTTGTTATAATTACGGGAGGCACTTCTGGAATTGGTAGAGCCTGTGCAGAAGCCTTTGGAAATCAAGGCGCAAAAGTAGTTATTACAGGCAGAAATATAGAAAAACTAAAAGAAGCACAGATTTTTTTAGAAAATCAAAATATAGAAGTTTTGCCCCTTCAATTAGATGTCAGCAAAGAAGAAGACAATAAAAAATTAGCAGAAAAAACAATTGAAAAGTTTGGAAAACTAGATATTTTGATAAATAATGCTGGTATTTCGATGCGTGCTTTATTCAAAGATTTAGATGTAGATGTCTTGAAAAGATTGATGGATATTAATTTTTGGGGAACTGTGTATGCAACCAAATACTGTATTCCTCATATCATAAAAACACAAGGTTCGATAGTGGGAGTTTCATCTATTGCAGGTTTTAGGGGACTACCAGCTCGTACTGGGTATTCGGCTTCTAAGTTTGCGATGCAAGGTTTTTTGGAAGCTCTTCGAACAGAGATGAAAGCTGAAAATGTACACGTTTTGATTGCTTGTCCAGGATATACTTCTTCTAATATCAGAAACACAGCACTTTTGCAAGACGGTAGCAAACAAGGAAGCTCTCCTAAAGATGAAGGAAAAATGATGAGTTCGGAAGAGTGCGCCAATCATATTTTGAAAGCTACAAAAAAACGAAAAAATATTTTAATATTGACCTTACAAGGGAAAATAACGGTATTTTTGAATAAACTATTTCCTTCTTTTATGGATAAGTTGGTCTTAAATGCGATTGCAAAAGAAGGGGAAATTCCTAAATAAAGTAAGATTTTAGAAGTAAACTCCAATGAAAAATATAATTGAATTAGCTTTTTTGACTTTTGATTCTAACTTCAGAAATCTGACTTCTAAATTTATTACTCTTTATGGTCAAAATATATTTGTGTTTCCCTGTGTTCTTTAATGAATTCAGCATTTAAAGTATATCTTGCATTTCATTTATTAAACAAAAAAATGTACCTTTGCAAATCATTGTCTTTGCTTTTAAATTAATTAGACTTATTTTATGAATTATGGTAAAATAAAGAAATTGATTTAAGACAGACATTCCAAAACTCATTCTACAATCACCTGAGTCCCAAACCGATTTTATGGAACAACCTACTCCAGTAGCTAAACGAATAGATGCCCTAGTAAAACTTCAAGAAGTTGATTCTAAATTAGATGAATTACGTAAGATAAAAGGCGATTTGCCCGAAGAAGTCCAAGATTTAGAGGACGAAATAGAAGGATATCAAACACGAATTACAAAGTTTGAAGCTGAAAAGAAATCACTTACAGACCTTGAAGCAACACAAGATAACTCTATTAAAGACCACAAAAAATTAATCGTAAAATACGAAGAACAGCAAATGGACGTTCGCAATGACCGTGAATTCCAAGCTATTGCTCGTGAAATAGAAAATCAACAACTTGATATTCGTCTTGCTGAAAAGGCTGTTAGAGATACACAGTATAAAGTAGAGCGCAAACAAAAGCAAATTGAAGAGACAAGGGCTACTTTAGAAGAGCGTAAAAAAGATTTAGAAAATAAAAAGAACGAGCTAGAAGGTATCGTTAAGGAAAGTGAAGAAGAAGAAGCAAAATTAATGAAAGAGCGTGAAAAACGTAAAAAGAATGTTGCTGATAATTTATACTTATCCTACGAACGTATTCGTGAAAATGCTCGTAATGGTCTTGCTGTCGTGAATGTAAAACGTAATGCGTGTGGTGGCTGTTTTAATATTGTTCCTCCACAACGTCAAGTTGATATTAAAGAAAGAAAAAAACTAGTAGTCTGTGAACATTGTGGACGTGTTTTCGCTGATGTGGAAGCTGTTGAAGTCGTAGAGAAAAAACGTACTACTCGTCGTAAGCGTGTTACTAAAAAAGACAAAGAAGCAGCAGAAAAAGCAAAAGCTGAAAAAGCTGCAAAAAAAGCAAAATAATATTTATGTCCTTTGTTTTAAAAATCCTTATTTTGTTTATAAACAAAATAAGGATTTTTTTGATGGTTTAGTCTTCCAACTCTTCAAGTTCCTTTAATTCTTCCTTTAGCTCTTCTACGTAGTTTCCATACAGATTTTTGATATACCATTTTATCACAAAATAATAAGCAGGAAGAGCAACTAAGGCAACTCCTCCAATTAAAAGTAGTCTAGTAATTGTAAAATCTTCAGAAGATACATTTTTCCATAGTAAGGGCAGTACAGCAGCAAAAATACCTAATACCAATGAACCATATAAATATACTTTTAAGTATAAATCTAGTGTCGAAATAAGTTGATATAGTGTTTGTTTTAGGTTTTTTTGTAAATCTACTTTTCTAATCTTTAGATATTTGAAAGCGTACCAAATCAAGGAGACTATCATAACAAAACTCAAATAGGGAATAAGGAAAGGTGAGTAGAACCATTCTTTATTAAGCATAAAAAAAACACTCAACACAACAACAAGACTTGATTCTATTAGAATACTACGCTTGATTTTAGAAATACTATCATTTGCTTTTCCTTTTAATAGTTTTCTAATTTGTTCCTTTTCAAGAACAGGTTCTGGGCTTGTTTGGAGCGTTTGCCAAGTAGATTTTAGATTGTCTATATCCATTTTAGATTGTGCTTATCTTTTATAAAATGATAGAAATATTTTTTAGTAGTTAGAGTATTTTGATTTATTGAGGTAGTTTTTCTAACGTTTGTTTTAATTTTTTCTTTATCCGATTAATTTTTACGCCTACATTCGTTTTGGTAATACCTATAATTTCGGCAATTTCATCATAACTTTTTTCTTCAAGATAAAGCATAATAATACCCTTTTCTACCTTTGATAATTTTTGAATTGCCTTTTGAAGATTTTTGAGTTGTTCTTCCTTATCAGTATCAGGAGGAGTATCAGGAAATTGAAGGGTCGAATCTGAAATAGAAAATTCTGAAGGTTTGCGCTTCACTTTTCGCAGACGTGCAATAGCTGTATTGAGTGCAATGCGATACATCCAAGTAGAAATTTTGGAATCTCCTCTAAACTTTGGATAGGATTTCCAAAGCTGAAACAATACTTCTTGAAACAAATCCTGTCTATCATCATCAGAATCACAATACATACGACATACCTTATGTATAATTCCTTGATGTTTCTGAATAAATGCTACAAAATCTTTGTCTTTGTCCAAAATGAGTAAAAAGGTTTATTTTTTAGTAAGAATGAAAATAGGTACAATAAGATTCATTCAAGATAGAGTTTCTAAAGTACAAATTTATACAATCAAGTGGCTAAAAATAGCTAAATAAATAAGGTTTTTTATAAACTTTCAATTTATTTTGAAAGAAATGAAACTTCTCTAAAGTCTTTTCGTTTACATAGCTGTAAAGTAACTTCGAAATTAATCCAAAATTTGTTATGATTTCCCCTTATAAAAAACCTTTATTACGAATTGATTTAGTTGTCCAACTACTTTTTTTGATTATTCTTTTTGGAGGGTATGGAATGACTTTTTTAAGTTTTCATTTTCCCTTAGAAGAGTTTGACTTTGCTTTCCTTTTTCCTATTTTGGCTTTGGCTATTTTAGGTTTGATAAATCCAATAATGAATATTCTTCATTTAGTTTTAGGAGATTATTCTGATGAAACACATCAACTTCGTAAGAACTATACTTTTGCTATTTTGGCTTATTTAGGCATTGGTGCTTTAGGATATTTGACTGCCCTTGCTTTTAATGCAATGTGGCTATTAGGTATTGTGGGTTACTTTTACATTTATGGAATTAGTCATTTTTTTGCAATTGGTTATGTTTATATTACTATTTTGGAAAACAAAACCCAAAAAATAGTTGAGAGAAGATTATATTATTAATAATTAATAATTCCAATTTTCTTGTCTTTGAGTTTTACATTAATAAAATTCTTCAAACGGTCTTCGTATTTTTTGCGTGTGTATCTATTTCTTGCTGGTTCGCCTTCCCATTTTACCAACAACATAAAGGCTAACGAATCATTCTTAAAATCTGTTTGGCGCACTCTAGCTACACCAATTTCTTTGAGTTCTGGATAAATAGCCTTGAGTTCATTCTTTATGGTTTCGAAAGGCAACGTATCTCCTCTAGCATACAAAAGCTCTTGTTTTAGGTCTTCAATTTCTTTGTCTTTGCCTGTTATGATTTCATCTTTTTGCTTATATGTTCCCATTTCTTCCCTAAATTTTATCTCAATATAACGCTTTGCATTATTCATTACCGTACGCTCTACACGAGTTTCAGAATCGGCAGGTTCTTCTGATTGAACTAGCTCAATATGCACACTATCTTCGCTATCAAAGCCTGTCAGTTTCCAAGAACTTTTTACCTCATCATTAAATGTTTTTTCTAAGTTGAGGAGCGAATCATAATTGATATAACTTCCTGCCCCAAAGCTAATGACACGCAGCCTATAAATATTAGTAGAATCTAACTTTACCTTCCATTGTACTGAATTCAAATCATAATTTGGATTTATATTTTCGGTAATAAAAGTAGTAATACGCTGATTACGAAAGTTTTCAGTTAGTTTTTTGAATAGAAAAATTACACTAGGAACAAGCAAAAGTGTAAGAACAATATAAGCTGTAATTCTTGCTCGTCTTGCCAAAACAGGATTTAAAACTTCCACATAAGGAAATTTCAAAAAACGCACAATCATATACGTAGAAAGACTTATAAAGACAGCGTTAATAAAAAACAAGTAAAATGCACCTGCAAAAACATCCCATTTTCCTGTTGCTAATCCAAAACCTGCCGTACAAAGAGGAGGCATTAAAGCTGTTGCAATCGCTACTCCCGGAATGGCATTGGTCTTTTCAGTACGAGAACCTGCAATAATACCAGCCAAGCCTCCAAAAAAAGCAACCAAAACATCTAATAAATTAGGTTCAGTTCGTGAAAGCATTTGGTCGGTCAGAAGCCCTAGAGGAGTAATTTTAAAATAAATAACACTTGTAACCAACGTTAGAATAATGGCACTCAAAAAATTACGAAGCGACTTAATAAGTGTTTCTCTGTCATTAATCGCAGCTCCCAATCCAATCCCCAAAATAGGAGACATTAAGGGAGAAATAAGCATCGCACCAATAATGACAGCAGCCGAATCTAAGTCAAGACCAATAGAAGCAATCATGACTGAACAAATCAGCACCCAAAGGTTCGAACCTTCCAAAACAACACCTGACTTAATACTTTTGACTGTTCCAACAAAATCTGTATCAGAAGCTAAGTGTGTTAGGCGAAAGAAAAAATCTTTAATGAATCCCCATGAATCACGAATTCCGTGTTGCCATTCAGGATAGTCATGTTTTATATTTTCTGAATCGTAGTCCTGTTTGGGAGTAGAATTTGGTTCTTCGTTCATAATTTAAAATAACTTACTAAGTTATAAATCGTTGTCTTATAATGAGTTTTTGCTATTTCGACATTCTAAAATACTATTTTCTAATTAAGAACCGAAATTTAGTTTGTTTTTAGACTTCTCACAAGTATTATTTTTTTTAATACGTCTTTTTTTATCTTATTTTATACTCAAACTGTTTGATATTTAGAATTTTGTAAAAATAGTGTTATTTTTATTTTATGAACTCATTTTTAAGTCAAGATAGCCGTAGAGAACTGGAGAAACTTCAACGCAGCACTTCAAATAATAATAAGTTTTACGTAAAAGTTACGGTTTTGCTTGGCTTAGATAGTGGTCATAGTGCAGAAAGTTTGAGCAGTTTGTTGGGCATTAGTTTGTCATCAGTTTATCATTACCATTCTGTTTATCAAAGCAAAGGTTTAACCTATTATTTATCGTTTCATTATCAAGGTTCTTCTAGTTACTTAACCAATAATCAATTAGAGCTGCTATCTGCTGAGTTAGAAGCTACCTTATACACTACTAGTCAGCAGATTTGTGAATGGATTTATGAAAACTTCCACACAGTTCTTTACCATCACCTGCAAACCACTCTTTTTGCTCATTATTTAATTCTATTCCATAATTTTCAAAGAGTAACCTTTCAAAGTGAGACAAAGACACCTTTTTTAAGCAAACAGGAAGATGAGACCGAGAGATAACTCTAACAGAAGAAGATAAGCCTAAAAAAGCACATAATTCTTGATGCTTATTTTTCATACTACGATGAAGGCTTGATAAATTTCCATCACGTTTTCGCAAAAGAGCTATACTTAAACCAAGTAAAACAAAAGCTAAATCGTGAAGTTTGCCTCGGCAATCTCGTAAGTCTAAACCTACTAAATTTTGTAATTGAACATAAAAACTATTTTCTTAGAAGAGTAAATTAGGGGAATTTCGTACTTGAGGAATACAAAATTGAACCTTTTTTTACTCTTTTATTTTTTCATAAGAAAACCCTGCTCTAGTAAATCATCTCGCTTTATGCACAAACTATTTGTTGTTGCCCTTTTGATTTTTATTTCCTGTCAAAATATATCTAAATCTCAAATCAAAACAGAGATAGAAAAACCTATTTTGCCAAAAGTATGGTTATCTCAAATACAAAGTCAAGAAGCCCAAAATCGTTTTAAAGATGTTTTGGAAGAAATACATAAATCTACTTTTTATACAGATTCTCAAAAGGATAGTCTTTCTGGCATTCAAGTTCGGTTTGCAAATTGTGAAGATATAAAAGTACAGTACAAACTACTTTCATTTTTAACAGGAGAAAAAAACAGTATAGACTTAGTAGATATTTCACAAAGTAGAGAAGTAGAATGGATAAAAAAAATGTATCTGAAAGATAAAACTGTTGCTACTCAATCTTTAAAAGCATTAGTAGGAACTACTCGCCTAGATTTTGCTGATTATTCTAGTTCTTATTATGATACGACTTATCATCCATCTAAAAGTTTTGATTCTCTTTCAGTAGCCAAACCTTCTGAAAAAGTCAAAAAAATGGAGCAAGAAGCTATTTCACTTATAAGAAAACTAAGACAAATATCTAGGTTTAGCTATGAGGAGCGAGAAAAAGAGTATAACCCAGTTCGACAAAAGTTAGCAGAAAAAGTCAAGACACTTTTAGAAGAACCAACAGCTTATGAATACGCTTTACCACTTCTTTCAGAACAAATGTATTCTTTGTTTTCTCCAGATAAAAAGTTTAGGATATACTTTATCAATTATCATGGAGAAGGCTTTGAAGGTATTTATGCTTATGCTCACTATCGTAATGCTGCTGATTCTAAAGTTATGGTTGAAGAAGTAGATTGTCATTCTGAAGACGGAGAATGTTACACACTCGTTCCGACAGCAATTTTTCAAACTAAAAAAGATAATAACCCTCTTTATGTTCTTGTTAGTGATATTAGTAATAAAGGCATGGAATGGAATGTTGATGTACAAACTTTAGAAATAAAAGATGACAAAATCATAAATTGTAAAGATTGTGTAGAGAACAAAATTATCAAAAATTATGATAAATATGTAAGATATAATGCAAACCCATCTTTTGATACATTGAAACAAGAATTATCTTTTTCAAAAGGACAATTAGTAAGCTCATTAGTAACACCATTCGAAACCGAAAGTAGAAGGCGACGGTCATATAGAAGCCTTTTAACAAGATATATTCTAAAATGGAATGGAAAAACATTTGAAGAGGTAGAATTAAAACCTTACTGTGAATGAAAAATCCCCTATCTAATCAAAAATCAGATAGGGGATTTTCAAAAAAACTCTGCTTCTATTACTTCTCCACCTCAACAGCAGGAATATTTTTATCAGCCACCAGTTTATTAAAAGCAGGAATATCAGTTTTCAAGATTTCGTAATACATCTTTAGCTGCTCATCGATTTTCTTGGTAATATCTGCTTTTACTTCTTTTGCGCCTTCGTTTGGTGGGAAATTTCCATAACCTACCGTAGTTGCTAGTGCGCTTAATTTATTATTCAAACGAATAGGGAAGTTTAAAGGGTCTTGACCACTTCTATTTTGAGTTTGGTAAAGAGCTTTTTCAATAGCTTCTAGTTCTTTAGTAATACTTTGAGCTGAATCTGCAACGGCTTTCCAATCTTCGTTTCCACTTGCTTTTGTTCTCCAATCGCTTAGGCTAGATTTGATTTTACGAATATTGATAATCGCTTCATGTGTTTCGGTAAGTTTGTCTCTTACTTCTGTCAAAAACACAAAACGCTCTTTCAAATCTGCATCCGAAACACTCCAACGTGGGTCTTTCAAAAGTTTAAAATCTACTTCTTGTGTTTTTCCATCAAAGGTTACTTTTGCTTTATAGTCGTCTGGCATTGCCTGTACACCTTGTGTTCCACCAAACCAAAGAATCATTCCATCAAACTTTTTAGCATCTTCGTAGCGCATATTCCAAGTGATGGTGTTTGCTCCTTTTTGAGCTTTCAGTTTTTTGATATTTGAGTCTTTGTCTTTCGTTACTTTTTCGTCAGAAGATAATTTTTGAATTAAATTTCCGTCTTTATCCAAAATTTCAATTTCTAAAACCTTTGAAGTATCTGGTTTCTGATTTAGATAAAAATTCAATTTCATATTTCGTTCACTCAAATAAGTGTCGCTCGGCTTATAAACTAAGAAGTTTTCAGTTTTGATTTTTTCTAAATCTGCTTTTTCAAAATTACGAAGAGGATTAAGGTCATCAAAAATCCAAAAACTCCTTCCTTGTGTAGAAACAATCAAATCATTTTCCTTAACCTGCATATCCGTAATTGGAACGATTGGCAAATTATAACGCATTGGTTGCCAATTAATTCCATCATCAAAAGAAACATAAACGCTGCTTTCAGTTCCTGCATACAAAAGACCATCACGAGTAGGGTCAAGTCTTAGCACTCTTGTAAAATCATCTTTTGGAATGCCATTTGTGATTTTTGTCCACGTCTTGCCATAATCTTTTGTTTTGTATAAATAAGGCGCAAAATCATCAGACTTATAACGAGTAGCAGCAACGTAAGCAACTCCTTTTTTTGTTGGATGCAAATCAATAGAGTTTATCATTGCCCATTCTGGGAGTTTTTTTGGCGTGATGTTTTCCCAATTCTTGCCTCCGTCTTTTGTAATGTTGATAAATCCATCGTCCGAACCTGTCCAAATCACACCACTTTCAGCAGGAGATTCAGCAGCAGCGAAAATAGTCCCATAATATTCTACACTTGTGTTGTCTTTCGTTATTTCTCCACCAGAAGACTGCATTTTTGATTTATCATTTCTAGTCAAATCTGGACTAATGGCTTCCCAACTCTGCCCTTCATTGGTTGTCTTGAATAATACATTTGCAGCCGTATAAAGTGTATTATTATCATTTGGAGAGAAAAAGATAGGGAAATTCCATTGAAAACGATATTTCAGTTCAGCAGCTCCCCAACCCATCGGATTATCTGGATAAACATCAATCAGACGAGTTTCTTTAGTTTTATGGTTGTAACGCATCAAAAAACCATCATACGAACCACCATAAACGATGTCATTATCTTTTGGGTCGGCTACAATATGTCCACTTTCTCCACCTGCCGTCGATTCCCATTCAGATTCATCTTGTGAAGAGATACGAATGGAAGAATTATCTTGCTGCCCTGCGTAAAGTCTGTATGGAAAAGAATTGTCTGTGCTTACTCTATAAAATTGCGCTGTTGGCTGATTCATATAAGTAGAAAAGCTCTTTCCTGCATTCTTAGAAACTTGCGCTCCTCCATCATCTCCAATAATCATTCTTTCTGGATTTTGGGGGTCTAGCCAAAGGTCGTGATGGTCGCCGTGTGGTGTCTGTATTCTCTTATAACTTTTTCCTCCATCAGATGAGAAGTGAAAATTTACATTCAAAACATAAACACCTTCTGGATTAGTTGGATGTGCATAAATACGAGTATAATACCACGCTCTCTGACGTAATTTTCGCTCATCATTTATCTTTTTCCAGTTTTTTCCTCCATCATCAGAACGAAAAACGCCACCTTCTTTAGATTCAATAATTGCCCAAACTCTGTCTTTTTGTGCAGCAGAAACAGTTACTCCAATTATTCCCAAAGCTCCTTTTGGCAATCCTTTTATAGATTCATCTTTTGTTAAGTTTTTCCATGTATCTCCACCGTCTGTACTTTTCCAAAGGGCAGAACCTTTTCCACCACTTTCAAGACTGTATGGAGTTCTACGGATTTTCCATGTACTTGCATAAATTACTCGTGGGTTCGTTGGGTCAAGAATTAAATCTACTGCACCTGCATCTTTGTTTGAGAATAAAATACGTTCCCAGTTTTTGCCTCCGTCTTTACTTCTATAAACACCTCTTTGCTCACTAGAACCAAATAAATGACCCAAAACAGCAGCATAAACCAAGTCTGGATTTTTTGGATGAATACGAATGCGAGTAATATGACGAGAATCGTCTAAGCCTATTTTTTGCCATGTTTTTCCTGCATCAAGGCTTTTCCAAGCTCCACTTCCGTGCGAAACATTTCCACGAACTGTTTTTTCTCCTCCTCCTACATAAATCACATTGTTGTCGTATTCACTAACAGCGACAGCACCAATAGAACCACCAAAGTCTGGGTCAGAAATATTTTCCCAACTCATTCCTCCGTCTTCAGTTCGCCAAACGCCACCTCCTGCTGCACCAAAATAAAATAGGTCTGGATTTCCTGTTACACCTGTTACGGCTGCCGAACGTCCACCACGATAAGGACTGACTTGTCGCCATTTTGTAGAAGAAAAATAAGTAGTGTCAGGCTTGAAAGTTTCTTGAGCTTTTGTGAATGTAATTGTACTTACTAAAAGCAATATTGCTATGAAGTATGTTTTTAATTGTTGTTTCATTTTTTGAGTTTTGTTTGTAAAGGGTTTTGATAGAGTATGATTTTTGAAGAATAATTTTACATCATAGTAAGCAGTTAAATAAGATTTAATATAAATGACAAATTAATTAGCGAGTGATTATTATGATTACTATGATAATTACAGGATAATACAATGAGACTTGACTTATTATTTGTAATTGAAGTTTACTTTATATTTTAATACAAATCAATTAGCAAGTGATTTTATACAAAAAGTGCAATCAAACCAACAACCAAACAATAGGCTGCAAAATAAATCAGTTTGCGTTTCTTGACTAACTCTACCATCCAATAACAAGCAATCAGCCCCACTATAAAAGCTGTAATAAAGCCAATAGAAAGAAAAGAAATATCTAAAGAAGCTGAATTTGAACTTTCAAGATAGTCTTTTACTTCCAAAAGTGTCGCTCCAAAAATAGGTGCAAGAACCATCAAAAAAGAGAAACGAGCAGCTTCACTACGAGGAACACCAATCAAGAGAGCTGTTGCGATAGTAGCACCTGAACGAGAAATACCAGGTAAGACAGCAATTGCTTGTGCAAGTCCGATAATAAAAGCTTGTAGATAAGAAATATTTTGATTGAGGGCAGCCGTTTGGCTATGTGTTTCTTTGGGAGTGGTTTCATCATCTAAAATTGCTTTCTGACCACTTGTCGGAAGGTTTTTTTCTTGTTTTAGACGAGTAATCATCAATAAAACTCCTGTAACTAAAAGCATCCCCCCTACAAAGGGAATATTTCCTTCAAAAAAAGACTCTACCCATTTCTTAAAAAACACACCAATTATTCCCACAGGAATCATCGAAATTACGATTTTGACAGCAAACTCCCATTCGTCATTCCACTTAAACTTTAGCATTCCTTTCAGAATAAAACCAATTTCTTTTCTAAAAATAACAACTGTACTAAGAGCTGTTGCAGCATGAAGAATAATAGAAAAAAGAAGATCATCGGAAGGTTCAATTTTCAGAAGAGCTTTTCCAAGTTCTAAATGCCCACTACTACTGACAGGCAAAAATTCAGTTAATCCTTGTAAAATACCCAAAATTAGAGCTTCAATCCATTCCATAAATTACCTTTTATATGTTCTCTGAAAATATTTTTTGTTTGTACAAGTAACAAAATTACGAGAGTTTGGCAACTAGACAACCACTTTATCCTAAAAAAAACTAAATCCTTTCCTAAATAAAGATTTATTTCATCTTCAAACCTTTTTTTTACGTAAATTTTGGATAAATTAGAATGTATTACTCACTATTTTTTATTTATTACAACCCTTCTTTCTATGAAACATTTACACACACTTTTAATTGTTCCAGTTATTATTGCGCTTTTTTTACTTGCCATTCAACAGTCTTGCGCTCAAGTAGAAATGCCTGTTCCTAGTCCTGCTGCTTCAGTTTCACAGGTTATTGGGGTTACCAAAGTTTCGGTAGATTATTCAGCTCCTGCTGTTCGTGATCGTGAAGTTTGGGGAAGTTTAGTTCCTTATGGCGAAATGTGGCGTACGGGTGCAAACTCTCCTACAAAAGTTACTTTTAGCACTGATGTTATGGTAGAAGGAAAAAAAGTAGAGGCTGGTTCTTATACACTTATTACTATTCCAACAGAAGATAAATGGACAGTTATTCTGAATAAAGACTCAAAAGGAAATGGCGTTTTTTCTTATTTAGAAGAAGATGATGTAATTCGTGTAGAAGTAGCTCCAAAAAAATCTGAAATGAAGGAATATTTAGCTTATACCATTGTTCCAAAATCAGATATGGAAGCGCATTTGGTAATGAATTGGGAAAAAATAATGCTTCCTATCAAAATTACAACAGACACAAAAGCAAATGCTGTTGCTTCTATTGATAAGGGAATGGGTATTTATGGAAGAGCATGGTATGATTATGCTTCAGCTGCTGAGTATTATATTCAAAATGATTTGGATGTAGAAAAAGCAAATGAATGGGCTACTATGTCAATGAATATTCGTCAAGACCACTTTTTCAATAGATGGGTAATGGCACAAGTAAAAGCAAAACAAGGAAACTACAAAGAAGCTATTATACACGCCACAAAAGCAAAAGAAATGGGTGAAGAAAACGGAGGTGGTTTTTATGCTGCTCGTAAAGCAAGTCTTGAAAGTAGCTTAGCCGAATGGACAAAAAAAGCAAAATAATAAACCAACGAAGAAATTTAAGTTATATATAAAGGCTATTCATTCTATCTTGAGTGAATAGCTTTTTTTGAGTATAACTAGATTTAGTTTTTTTTCGTATATAGTAAGATAACACAAATTTTACAACATTACCTTTTTCATTATGATAGAAATTATAGCCATACTTGCAGTTTTTTCTGTTCCTGTGAGTGCCATTGTTGGTGGATATTATTACAAACTCAAAAAACTAGAAGTTGCTCGTCGTCTTAGTCATGAAGAACAACAGAAACTTGACATGATAATGCAAGAAAATGACGAATTACGTCAGCGTTTGGAAAATGTAGAAGTTATTGTTTCTAGCGCAGATTTGGATATTCTGACAGCAGGAGCTTCTATGGAAGATATTACTCGTATCAAAAATACAGTGAGCCAAGTAAAACAAGAAAAGCGTTTCAAATTGCGTTAAATAAGAGTAACTCCAAGAGAAATTAGAAGACTAATAGACGACTCATATTCAACCCTTTCTTTCTAAAAAAAGTGAGGGTTTTCTTGTCGAATGACTAAGCTAAAATTTATTCTTTAAAGCTCTTTAAGAGTGATTACTCTGATAATTTCTATACAGGTCAGCTCTCGTAGAGCAGACTGTTTGCAGTTGGTACTTAGACTGTTTCTAGTTTTCGACAGACGGTCTGCCCTTTGGGACTGACCTATTTACCATAAAAATCAACTTATTTAAAAATAAGATATTCAGCATTTTTCAAACCTATAAAAGTATAATAAAATTACTTTCAAATTTTCTTAACTTCTTCTCTAGCTCGTGTAAGAGCCACATAAAGTATATTTATTTCTTCGTTAATGGCTTGTTTTCTAGCTTCCGAAATTGGCTTTCCTGTTTTGGTTTGTATGCCTTTGAGAATCTGTTTTTCACTAACAAAATCATTCAGAAGATAGACTTTATCCCATTCTAACCCTTTTCCTTTGTGTGCCGTTGTGAAAGTAATGTCTGCTTTATGAGGTTCTGTAATCCTGTTTTGAAGCCGTTCTAAAAGGTCTGGAAGCTCATTTCCATATTTTTTAACCAGTTCTACCAATCTTTTGAGTGAACGGTCTTGAGAAGCTGCTGCTGTTTCCTCAATTTGTTTCCAATCGTGCCAAAAGGCTTTTTTTCTATTGGCTTTATTATTCAGATTTACCAATTGTGAAATAGAAGAACCATCATCTAATTTTAGATACTGCTCAAAATTTCCTTCAAAAGCTACAGAACTTACTTTTTTAGATTCAAAAAGCCATTCTATTGCTGTCTGAATTAATCCTAGATGAGTTCTGGCAATGACTGCGTGAGTTTTCTTCTGATTGTTTATTTCTTGATTTGATAAAATAGAACGAGGAGTCATTTCAAAGTTTCCTACTTCAAAATCTGGAAAAATATGTTTTTTCCACGCCACTACTTCCTTTGCATACTCGGTTACAGCAGCAGGACAACGAAAACTCTTTTGTAGATTTAATGTCGGAAAATCAGTATTTGAAAGTGAATTAATAGCACTTCGCCAACCATAAATTTGTTGATGCTTATCTCCTACAATCAATTTTGTAGCTTCTTGATTCATAAAAACATCTAGCATAACAGGAGAAGCGTCTTGCCCTTCATCAAATAAAATCCATTCAAAAGACAACTTAGGATTTGATAATTGATATTTTTTGAGATAAAAATCGTGTGTAATTGGAATTTTGGTATCGCTCATTTTATCAAAAAGCCATTTTACTTGTCGCTCTAGTTGGTCATAATTTTTCTGAGCAAATGAAAGTCCTTTTCGTGGAGTGAGCTTTTCAGTATAATCAAATGCTGAAATATTTTTGTGTGTACTCTGGCAAAATGTATCAAAAAAGTTTTTGGTATGACGAGCCAATAAGTAACTATTTGTAGCATCTGAATCTGACAAATGAAAATAGTTTTTGATAGAAGAAAGCGATAAGTCAAAAATCAGAGGAGGTGTTTTTTTTCTAAAAAGACTTCTATAAGCTAATGAATGCGCTGTTTCTACCCAAAGTGTCGGAATATCATTCTGATTGTTTAATCGTAATTTTCGTAAAATTTCTTCTTTTATGGCTCTATTAAAAGCTAGATATAACATAAAACCTTCGCCTTCTCGTTTTTTGGCGTACTCCAAAAGAGCTGTCGTTTTTCCAGAACCAGCCACAGCTTCCACTTTCAAATCGCCTTCTGATTCGATGATAGACTCTTGTTGTGAAGTGAAAATAGGTTGTATATTATTTTGAGTAGCGATAATTTAGAACTTATTTAGATTTTTATATCTGAACTTGAACACAAAAAATGATTATTTTTCATAAATTGAAAGATAAAGAAACTTTTCTAAAAATACTGGCGTTTAGAAATTCATACAACAAATATCAAATTTATTTATCAAAAAATTAAACAAACACAACTTATGTCAAACAAATTACACGAGCTTTTAGCTGTCGAACAAGAAAGAAAGAATAAAGCCAACCAAGCAATTGGTGAAGCAAAAAAGACATTTACCAAAAATGACCCTTATTTTGATGGAATGGTGAAGCACTATGTTTCTTTAGAGGAAAATTCTGATGAAATTCCAGATGAAACGAAGGAAATGGTTACGACCGTCAAAAAGAAATTAGAGGATGCGATGGAACTTATCATTGCAGGAATTGATGCTAATATTTCGAAAGAAGAAACCAATTCTGCTGATGTTGCAAAGGCTGAACTTACCATTGGAAACAAGAAGTTCGGTACGTTTTCAGCTACTTCTCTTTTGGCATTAGAGAGTAATATTAACCGTTTGAAAGATTTGTATAATGCAATTCCGACACTTGACCAAACTCGTAAATGGGAGTTTGATAATAAAACAAATGTCTATCGTACGCCAGAAGAAGTAAAATTTCGTACAGTTAAGCGTCCGAAAGTGATTGTAAAATACGAAGCTACAAAAGAACATCCAGCACAAACTGAACTTTTGAACCTTGATTTTCAAGTAGGTAAATATGAAACAGTTTATACATCTGGAAAAGTTACTTCCTCTCAAAAAAGCGATATGATTGCACGTATTAATGAGCTTTTGGAAGCTGTGAAAGTGGCTCGTTCGAAGGCAAATAACGCCGAAGTGAAGAATACAAAAGTAGGAAAAGATATTTTTGAATTTATTCACAAAGGGATTTTAAAGTAATTATTAATGAAATACTAAGTTCTATTTAAAAAAGGTTTTGAAAACAATGTTTTCAAAACCTTTTTTAATTCTAAATTTTTCGAAGACAAAAAAAGAAATTGATTTTATTTCTAACTTCTAAAACCTGACTTCTTACTTAGTTTTATCGCCCTTCATTTCCTTTATGAAAATAAATAACATCTGGTTTTTCTATATCAAAATCTTCAATTCTTAGACGTGGAACGTTGTCAATAACAGTTTGAAGGTAATAAGGAGCATCATCAAAGCCTGTATAAAATCCAAAACGAATTTGAAGTGTATGGAAAGAAAAACGTTCATTATACATTCTAAAACCAATATTATATCCTTGAAAAATAGGACTTTGTGAAATAGAACTCCCAAAAGTAGCTACTCCAATATCTGCACGAGCAAAAAATGCCCATTGAAAATCTAAAAACCTCCAAGGTGTAAAAAATACGCTTTCAGTTCCAATAAAACCAACTTCTGTGCCTCGTAGTTGATTATCACGTATTCCCCAAATTCCAGCACTACTATTTATATCAGTAAATTCTCTTTCAAAACGATTTATTCCTTTTGTAAAACGTCCCCTCAAAAATTGTCTCAAACGCCATTTTCTCAAACATAATAAAGGGGTAAAATAAGTGAATTTTGATTCAAAAACTCCTTGTTCAAACTCTTTTTCAGTTGTCATATACGAACCTAAAGCTAAAGAAGCACGAACATAACCTATTTTGTTAGTCTTGATTCCTTTACTAAGTTCTACTCCTGTATAATATCTAGTTTCTAGGTCTGTATTTGATTTTCCAAAAGTTAAGACAGCACGTCTTCCAATAGGAATATCTTCTGTTCGTCCAAAACCATAAATCATGTAATCTCTCTGATATTTTCGTTTGGTAAGTCCGACACTCAAAAGCATTTGAGTATGATTTTGATACAAAAGATTTGTGTCAGCACTTATTTCGGGACGGTTTAGAAAATAATAGTTGGTAAAACGAGCAGCTGTAATAATAGCACTTCTTCCTTTCCCATCTAGATTTTTCTTTTTAATAGGAAAAGAATATGCTCCCCATCCATCAGTAAGTAAATAACTATAAAAAAAATTGGGTGTAATTGTATCATTTTCCATCAAAGGAAGAGCCAACCAACGCCTATAACCAAGCTCTACGCCACCTGCCCAACGCATACTAGGAGAAAGAAAACCACGCTCTAGGGCTGCATTATAACTTTTTCTTTCATACGTATTCCAATATTCAGCACTCAAAACTGAAAATGAGTTTCCCAAATAAGCAGATTCAAATTTTGCTCTATGTCCAAACTCTTGTTCAGAATCAGGTGAATAGATTAACTCTCCTTCTACATTATGCCCAAACCCTAATAAATTTCGTTCTTGTAATTGAATCCAGCCACTACTTATTCCTGATGCACCTGCACTTGGAATAAGCGACCAAATATCGTGAGTAATTACTTCAATATCTACTGTATCACTTGTTGTACCGTCTTCTCTTTGCCTTGCTTTTACATAAATACGAGCATCTCCAATGGCTCTAAGTTGTCTCAAAATTCGCTCTGTATCTTTTATTAAATCAGGGTTTAACTTATCACCTTCTTCAAACAATAAATAACGCCTTTTGACTACACTACTTTGTGTTTGAATATGAATTGTATTTGCAGCTCTTTCTAACCAATTTCTTGTTTTTCGTAATGTATCAGTCGCCTTTGCTCCAAACACATCTAATGTCAAGACACTTATTTTTCCCATTATTTTTCCTTCTTGCTCTTTCCAATCTGGATAATGCAAAACATCGGGAGGAGGGCAAAAAACAGGTTCTTTTTTTGAGCTAATAACCCAACTTACAATTTCTTTTGTCCATTTTCTTTTTGCAGCCCAATTCTTAATTCTATCAGTAGTGGTAGTATCATTTATTTCTTTATCGTAATCCGAAACCATCCTATCAATACTATCTAGCGTAACTTTATCAATAGCGTAATCAGGAAAATAAGGAGCTTTTTGTGCTTGACTTTCTTGAAAAAGGAGTAAATAAGAAAGCATCACAAAAAAGGCTATTGATAGCTTTTTATCAAAAATAAGTCTAAAAATAGGGTCAAAAAAATACCGAAAAGGAGGAAGACAACTAACAAAAATAGAATTTAATAAGCCTAAAATTAATTTAAAAAATGAAATTCTATCTTTCTTTAAGCTGCCTTTATTTTGGTCAAAGACCAATTGCTTATTCATGTTTTTATAAATAATAAGCTAATGCTATATGGTACAGAATATAAAAAAATGGAGAAATATAATTTTTATTAAATCATAAAACTACTTAACTCTGTTAGTTTATATCAACATTATTGTGAAACGAATGTTTTCTAAAGTGTACTCTATTTATTTAAAATAAAGTATCATTTTTTGATAACGTCTAATTTTTCTTTGTTACAAAGCTTATTTTGATATAAAAATATAGAATAAACCTACTAACGTAAAAAAACACAATTTATAGTCTTAGCATCAAGCTTTACCTAATTTTATTTATCATTTCTGTACTTTAACCTAAAAAAAACAGTTTTTTTAAGAAAAAAAAGAAATTTGTTATGTGGATTATATTTTTCACAACTAAAAAAATTACTTTTTTAGCAAAAAACACACATCAAACCTTACTTATTCTTCTTTCATTTATTTGTAGTTTACAAACTTTAGGGTTAGTTTTTGCAGTTATTAGATTGAATAGTAAGCTGATTAGTACACTTTTAACTTCTTATTCTGAAACTATTCATTCAAGTGATGATAATTAATTTTTATCATCATCAAAAAAATTGCAGACACTTCCTTTCCTATATTTCTATGAATAAATACTTACGGTTCTTTTTTCTCTTCTCTTCTCTATTCTTGATTGCTTCTTTTTCATTTTATGTAAAAGCTCAAGAGATAATGACTGGTTTTTCTGAAAATGAGAATGAAAACAGCGAAATTTTTCCTTACTCAGAGCCTTTCCAACTTCTCAATTATGATTGGGATATTTCTCCTACTATTGCAAAAGTAAGTACAGAAAAAAATACTGACCAAACTATCTTTCAAAAATATCATTATGCCTTAGAGTATTTTTATGATGAAAAAGGAGATTTTAAAATGTGGGAACTGACACATCATATTATAAAAATAAACTCTGAAAATACTCTCAAGCAGTATAATAAAGTATTTGTTCCTCTTCAAGATGGAGAGAAATTAGTAAGTTTGAAAGCTAGAAGTATTCAAACTGATGGAAAAACAATAGAGATAGACCTTTCTCAGATTCGTAAAGTAGAAGAAAATGGTTTTTTTGCTTCTTCTACTCGTTTTCCTATTGAGGGAGCGCAAGTAGGAAGCAATATTGAATATTTTTATGTAATAGAGCGTTCGGCTTCTCTTTCTGGACATTATATGTATCCTGCTAATGTAGTTCTTAAAAATGTTAGTTTTGAGCTTATTACTCCTACAAATATTCTTTTTACAAGCAAAAGTTATAACGGACTTCCACAAGCAAAACAACAGAGCGATGCCATGGGAAGAAATCTGCTTTCTATTACAACTGATAAAATAAATACACTATCTTCAAAATCTGTTTTGGGAGAAGGAAATTTGATGCGTTTGCATTACCGTTTTTCACACATTTTGGCTGATGAGAAATATGCAGATAATAGTTGGGAAAGTATTGCAAACCAACTTGCTTCAGTAGTTTATCCATTGAGTTTGAAAGATGAGAACAGAAAAATTAGTTCTATTTTAGAAGAACTAAGTGCTGACAAAAAATCTTTACTTCCTCAAGAACAAAAAATAAAGGCAATTGAAGATTATATAAAAAATCATATTCGTATAGATGAAAATATTAGCCACGACTCGTACTCTCTTCTTTCTTCTTTAGAAACTGGAATGAGTGATAGTTATGGTGTTTTGCGTTTGTTTGGAGCTTTCTTTCAAAATGCAGGAATAGACCATCGTTTGGTAGGAACTTCTGATAAAAAATATTTTACTTTTGATGAAGAATTTCCTTCGTGGGATTTTATTCACGCTTATTTATTTTACTTTCCTTCTCTGAAAAGTTATTTGATGCCTACTGAAGTTAATTATCGTTATGGGCATATTCCTTATTCACTTATCAACAATAAAGGTATTTTTGTAAAACCTCCTGTAATTATAGGAGAGGATATTATTGCTTATTCAGATATTCGTACTATTGATTTTGTTCCTACTCAAAGCCATACCAATACACATTATAAGGTAAGTTTTGAAGATGAACTAAATACTACAAAAATTAATTTGAAAAGAGAGCTAACAGGATATTCAGCCATTGATTATCACGCTTATTACTATCTGTCTGACGAACCTGAAAAGGCAGTTGCTAGTCGTTTTGATATTCGTGCAGGAGAACAAGCTATTCCAGAACGTGTAGATATTACAACCATAGAAAATAACTATTCTGATACTCAAACAGTTCGTATGGATATATTTAATGTAGAGGGAAAAATATCTTCAAATACACTAGTAGAACAAGCAAATGAAACCTATTTATTCAAACTAGGAAGCCTTTTAGATGCACATCCAAAATCATATTTACAAAAAGGAAATATAGAAAAAGGTTACCCAGAAGAGTTCAAGACAATTATCGAAATAAAAATTCCAGAAGGCTATTATGTCAGAAATTTCGAATCACTCAAAAAACAGATTTGGAATGTAGAAATGGGACAAATGCTTATGCACTTCAAAACAGAAGCACACATAAAAAACGGAGTTCTGATGGTAGAAGTAACAGAGTTTTATAGAGATGCGATCCAAACAAAAGAACAATTAGCTGCCTTTGAGCGTATTAATGCTGCGTCAGTGAGCTTTAGCAATGCAGTTGTGATGCTTCAAAAAATGAAATAAAATTTATAAAATAAAAAACAGGAAAACATAAAGGAAAATTCCCCTTTTAATTTTTATTATAAAACTTATAAATCCTTAATCCTATGAGATAACTTCTTATAGGATTTTTCTTTTCTCTAAAACTTTAACTTTTTTAAAGTACAATCTCTTTTTAATACTCTATCAAATTGATTATCTTGTATAGTTATTGATTGACATTATGTCGCTTGTAGTGACACCAACAAGGGCAAGAAGAATTACTTTGATAAAGATTTTAGTTTAGTTTTGAAGTCTTCACTTAATAATTCAATGGGTTTTTTATCATTAATTACTGTTTCAAAATCTACTCCTTGTTCTCTTAGAAATAAGATATAATTTCGTATTGTTTTGGTATGCTTTTCTATCCCTTCTTCTGTTTCTAACTTTTCTAATTTACAAAGTTCTAAGAGATAATTTTCTCTTTCTCCTGTAATATTTATAACATTCTTTTCTGCCTTTAAACCTTTACTTATTAATGCTTTTACGACTGGTTGCATTACGATATACCATTCAGGAACAACATCAAAGTAACAGTTTAGCCTTCCCAACAAAGTAGGTCTAACACGTACATAGTCATTTTCCACAAGCATAGTATAGGACGAAATCAAACATTTTTGATTTTTTTCAGAAAGGAAACAACTCAAATCATCTATATAAATATCTAAGATTTCTTCTGAGTTTTCTTCTGTATATCCTATAATAGCTTTGTTCTTAGCAAGTAAATCTACTACTTTTAGCTTACACTCATCAATGGCATATTTCAGATAGGTTCTTTCTGTTTTGCTGTAATAATTGAGAACATACTCTTTGAAAGTAGCATCTTTATCCATTAATTTTTCTAACTTTTTTGCATTATTCCTGTCTATAAGTTTATAAACTAATCTCTCTTTTTTGTCTAGTTGAGCAAATGTGGAAGTCGATAAGGCAACTAAAAATAATATACATACAAAAGTTTTAAAAGTATTTTTCATAATTTTTATCTTTATTTTAAAAGTAAAATGATATTTGATTTTGTTCAAATATTGTGCATATATTTTTATTAAACAGCATTACTAAACTTTAACTTTTTTAAAGTACGCTATTTTTTCAATCTAATTTTGAATTGATTATATTGTGTAGTTATTATTATATCTTTCTATAAAAATCAAAAAATGTTAAAGTATCTTTTTATTTTTGTTATCTGCCTATTATCTAGTTTTTCTGTTTTTCAAGAAAAAGAAAACCAAAAAAGTTTTTACTTTGAGGAGTTTGAGCCTTTGGATTATAGATACGCTCTTGAAGATAGTATTTTACTAATGTATAAAGATAAAATCAACGGAGATAAGGATTTGGAAGCAAGAGCCAAAGAAGCCTCACGTACTTTTTTCCACAAGATGGAGGATAATCAGAAAGAAGAAAAGCAAAAAATTCTGAAATTGATAGATAAAAAAGGATACAAATTAGTACAAGAGAAGGGAGAAAATACATACGTAATTCAGTCAAAATTGAATGTTTTGGCTAGAGAAAGCAAAAAAGCAACAGAAATTCTCTACGATATATCTAAGAATACTAAAGAAATTGAGAAAGATATGAACCTAAAAGAATTTAGTAAGTTTTTAAAAAAATTATAAATATCATTTAGTTAAAGAAGATAAATTTAAAAATGAAAACATCAATAGAGGCGTTATATGCCAATATCCAGTCCTATAAAAGAAAATATTATAAAAATTTACTCCTAAAAGGTTCTCTACTTGCTATTTCGGCATTTCTAGGTGCTTTTGCCATTGTGAGTATTTTGGAATATTTTGGTAATTTCAGTTCTACTTTTAGAGCTGTTTTGTTTTATAGTTTTATTTCGGTCAGTATTTTTTCCCTTGTCTATTGGGTAATTATTCCGATTTATCAGCTTTTTACGATGGACAAACAGCTTCCTCACAACGAAGCTGCAAAACAAATCGGAAAATATTTTCCACAAGTGCAAGACCGTTTATTGAATGTTTTGCAACTTCATTCTACAAATTCGAACCCTCAAAATTCAGATTTGTACCAAGCCAGTATTGAACAAAAAGCCTCTCAATTTGCGCCTATTTCCTTTGCTGATGCCATTGAATACGAACAAAATCGTCGTTATTTGAGATTTTTATTTATTCCTATTGTCTTGATTGCTGCTTTTTTGGTTTGGGATTTGGATTTTTATAAAGCAAGTGCTGTTCGTTTGGTAAATTATGAACAAGATTTTGCTCCAAAAGCTCCTTTTCAGTTTTCATTAGATACAAAACAACTGATTGCCTTTAAGGGAGAAGATTTGAATTTTGATGTAAATCTTAGTGGAGAAGCATTTCCAAATGAAATATTTTTGATTACAGAAAATGGTCGTAAAATTAAGTTAGATAAAAATTCGGCTTCTTCGTATTCGTATCAGTTTACAAATATTCAACGTCCATTTGAGTTTTCATTAGATGGCGAAGGTTATACTTCAAAAATGTATGAAATTATTGTGCGTGAGCGTCCACAACTTCGCAATTTTGTGGCATATCTAAATTATCCAAACTACACAGGAAAAAAAGATGAACGTTTAGAAAATACAGGAAATCTCATCGTTCCAGCAGGAACGCAAATTGAGTGGCGTTTTCAGACACAAGAAACCGAAAAATTAAATTTTGTTTCGATTATTTCAGATGATTCTATCAATGTCAAAACAGCCAAAAAAGAAGAGGACGGATTTTTACTTCAAACCACAGCTTTGAAATCCGAAGCCTTTGAAATAGAATTGGAGAATAAATACAGTAAAAATAAAGAAAAGATTAGCTATTTACTGACAGTTATTCAAGATGAATTTCCGAAGGTTTCGCTTAATCAGTTTCAAGATTCTGTGATGTACGATTATTTGATGTTGGGAGGAAATATTTCAGACGATTATGGAATTACAAATTTGCGTTTCAATTATCGTGTTCGTTCTGGAAAGAAAGTTTCAAAATATAAATCTTTGTCTCTTAATTTCAATCCAAATGCTATTAATCAGCAATATTTTCATCAAGTGGAATTAGAACCTCTTGAACTGAAAGCAGGAGATGAGTTAGAATACTTTGTGCAAGTTTGGGATAATGATGCCGTTCGTGGTCGTAAAAGCAGCAAAACAGGAAGTTACCGTTTCCAAATTCCGAAAGAGTCAGAAATGCGTGAATCGGTGGCTGAAACAAGTAAAAGCGCAGAATCACAAATCGATAAAACGCTAGAAGATGCCAAAGAATTAAACAAAAAAATAGAAAAACTTGCCGAAGACTTGAAGGGTAAGAAAAAACTAAGTTGGCAAGAACAAAAGGAACTAGAAAAGCTTTTGGAAGACAAAAAACAGCTTGAAGAAGACATCAGAAAGATGCAAGAGCAAAACAAAAAGCTCAATGAGCAGCAAGAAAAATTTACAGAACAAGATGAGCGAATTGCAGAAAAATCTAAAAAACTGCAAGAACTCATGGACGAACTCATGGATGAGAAAACAAAAGAGTTGTATGACAAATTACAAGAACTTTTGAATGAAGAAACCAATAGTGAGGAGATAAAAGAAGTCTTGGAAAAGCTCCAAAACAAAGAAATGAACCTTGAAAAAGAGCTTGACCGAACACTTGAAATGTTCAAAAAACTAGAGGTCGATAAAAAAATGAAAGACATTGCGGAGCAGCTTGAAGAACTAGCCGAAGAACAAAAAGACCTTGCCGAAGAAACCAAAGAACAACAACAGAAAGAAGAGACAGACCGTCGTCTGTCGAAAGAAGAAAAAGAAAAGGCAGATAGTCTTTTGTCTGAAAAACAAGAGGAGTTGAATGAGAAATTTGAGGAAATGAAAGAGCAAATGGAAGAGCTTGACAAAATGAATGAAGAACTCAAAACTCCGAAAGATTTAGAAGAAACCAAGAAAAAAGAGGAGGAAGTAACCGAGCAGCAAGAGCAAAGTAAGGAGCAACTTCAAAATAATGAAAAGGAGAAAGCTTCTCAATCGCAAGAAAATGCAGGTGAAAAAATGGAACAAATGGCACAACAGATGAAACAAATGACCTCTTCTTCTGAAATGGAACAAGCGCAAGAAGATTATGATGATTTGCGTCAGCTTTTGGAAAATCTATTAAAACTCTCTTTTGAGCAGGAAGAAATTATGAATGGTTTTAATGAAATTGACCAGCGAGACCCAAAATATATTACGCTTAGTCAAGATCAATTAAAACTCAAAGACGATGCTCAAATTGTGGAGGATAGTCTGCGTACACTTGCAAAACGTGTTTTTCAGATTGAGAGCTTCGTTATGCGTGAACTTACCGATATGAATGATTATATGGGACAGGTTACGCAAGAAGTAAAAGACCGTAAAAACCCTCGTATGTTGGCTAGTCGTCAGCAATCTGTGATGACTTCAATTAATAATTTGGCGTTGATGCTCAATGATGTTTTGGAACAGATGCAACAATCTATGTCGTCGATGGGAATGGGAAAACCAAAGTCAGGTAAACCAAGTGGAAGTCCATCGATGAGTGAAATGCAGCAATCTATCAATCAGCAGATAGAAAACCTAAAGAAAAGTGGAAAATCGGGAAGGCAGCTTTCTGAAGGTCTTGCCAAAATAGCAGCACAACAAGAAGCCTTGCGCCGTGCCTTACAAAAAGCTATGCAACAAGGAAAAGGTAAGGACGGAAAAGAGGGTAAAGGCAAAGACGGCAAGGAAGGAAAAGAAGGAGGACAGAAAGGACAAAACGGAATGGGAGAAGGCGAAGGTGGCGAAAACGGAAACCAAGATGGTGGCTCTATGGGCAACGGTGGCAATATGTCTA
This sequence comes from Bernardetia sp. ABR2-2B, assembly GCF_037126435.1. Lineage (GTDB taxonomy): Bacteria > Bacteroidota > Bacteroidia > Cytophagales > Bernardetiaceae > Bernardetia. The sequence goes on from NZ_CP147020.1 coordinate 2,801,987, forward strand.
AGATGATAAAAGACATGGAAAAAACCGAAGAAGACCTAGTAAACAAACGCCTAACTCAAGAACTCATCGAACGCCAAAAGCAAATTATGACACGCCTTTTACAGTCTGAAAAAGCCGAAAGAGAACGTGATTTAGATGAAAAACGAGAAGCCGAACAAGCCAAAGCCACAAAAAGAAGAGTTCCACCACAGTTTGAGGAATATTTCAAGCAAAAGGAACAACAAATCGAACTTTTAAAAACGATTCCTCCTACGCTTAGTCCGTATTACAAGCAGCAAGTGAATGAGTATTTTAAGAAATTGGAGGAGTAAAATTATAAATTAGGTGAAGACAGAAAATAATAACACGAAGGATTATATCATCATGATAAGTTGTGCTATATCACAATTTTTATCATGGGTTTTTGCTATGTTTTTTTTAGGAATAGGCTACTCAAAAACGTTTTCTTTCTTGTTGATTTTGGCACTAATTATATGTTTTGGAGAATATTTATACTGGAAATTATATAAGATCAAGACTTTGATTGTTTTTTTAGGCTTAGGTTTACATCTATTAACCATCATATTTCTTCCTATATACAGAGGCATACTTTATAATCATCTGTTGAATAAAAATTTAGTGGAGCATACTCTAGGTGTGGTAACAGGTGTGGATGACAATGAGGTATATTATATGTTTGAAGGAGACGATACTGAATATGTTGTGAAGAATGAAGTATATGAAGTTAATATAATAGGTGAAGAACTTTTTGATTTTGAAATAGGAGATAGTCTATTAATTTTTCATAATAGGTATTTTCATACTATAAGCCTTCCTTTACCTTTGAATGATGCTGATAGATTCATAAAAGATAAAAAATGACCCTCGTATAACCTTTATCACAAATAGCAGTAAGTCAATGAGTATTTTAAGAAGTAGGAATGAGTAATTTTACTTAAATTCAAAACTATATAATACCTTTTTTATAATATTGTAATTCAATAAAAAATAGAACAAAAAACTATCTCAAAAATTCAATTGCTATGGATAATAAAGCAAAACCTTTCGCTTTCTTAACTGCTTTTTTTACAATATTATTTATGTTATTTCCAATGCTATTTCTTGACATATCTTTTGGGTCTAGTATGAAAAGTATTATATTCAGTACTGCTTTTGCTGTTGTAGGAGGTCTTTTATTTGTTGCTTTACCTTACTTTTTTAAAGATTTAAGTGATATATCTTGGAAGTCTGTATCAATAATTTGTTTAATTTCCATTTCTGCTTACTTTGGATTAGCTCTTATATTAAAAAAAACAAATAATGAAGATGTATCTCAAACAGTAAATTTACATGAAAATTTAAAAGGTAATTGGAAGAGTGAAGTAGATAGCAATGCAGTATTAATGTTAAGGGTCATATCGAATGATTTACTTACAATAAATGTTGAAACAGTAAACAAAGATACAGCTAATTATGATTACTCTGTATTTGAATGGAATTACTTTTTTCTCAATGAAAGAGAGATATATGGATCGGATTCTACGGGTGAGTATGAGTTAAATATGAAGATTGTAAATGACTCTACAATCATAGTAGAGGAAGAATCAGGGAATTTAATTTTTAAAAAAGAAAGTCCTGCTATTTGATGACCAAAAATATAAATACCCATGAGCTTAGGTAAAATGATTGTTTTCTTTCTCATAAATCTACCTTTGCTCTTGGTTCATATTACAAGCAGCAAGTGAATGAGTATTTTAAGAAGTTGGAGGAGTAAAATATCTATTTTATGAAAAAAATAACTTTGCTATTTTTAGTCTGTTTTTTATTTGGTTGTGCTGAAAAGCAAACTTCTAAAAGTATAGCTAGAAATTTTAGCATCACTACAAAACAGATTCAAAGAGAACCTAAAATTGATAAAAATCAAACACAAGTAATTAAAGACTCTAGCTTTACTAAAGATTTAGTCCACAAAACTTATAAACTTGATGGCACTCAAACACAAATATTCAAAGATTATAATTTTGATAAAGGTGGATATTATATTCTCGGCACTATTGGAGAACACGACAGACATGTGAAAACCTTGTGTGATACTTTGGGAGAGTTTTATACTGATAAAATTGATATCCTAAATGAATTTAAAAATGAGTGGGTATTTTCAGAACCAGACCCACATTTTGCTTGTGGCTATCATTATCGTATTTATATTTGTAAAGACGGTTTAGAAGTTGAAAGTGTATCAGTCAATTTGCAATGTAATACAATCGTTACAAAAAGTGGAGATTTTCATTTTGATTCAGAGAAATTAAGACATTTTTTAGGGCGTTTGAAAAAACCATTGAGTGGCGAAAAACAGTTTGACTCAATAGCTAAAGCAAGGGAGTATAGAAATAATCTTTTAAAGAATAATGAAAATTTAATAATGACAGAAACTCCCAAGTGGACAGAATATGAAGGTAATTTTAGATTTGAATATAATTGTCCAGAAAATACAACTCATTGTAGTGAAAAAAGAAAAAGTTTGCTACAAAAAATGCGTAAAGAAATAGCAAAAACATATCCTAATGAAGAATTTGAGCTTGAGCAAATGGGTGGTTCGCTAACGAGTATTATTGTAGAAGTACGTTGCAAAAAGCGTCTTTTTGATAAGTTTAAACTTTATGATAGGAGCATTTATAACACGTGGAATCCTTATCGTTGTTCTCTCAAAAGTTATTGGGTAGGTAGATAATGCAATACACAGAAAAAATAAAAGACAAAGAGTATTTCGTAACAGAAATAAACGCTTCTAAATGTAAAGGCTATAAAAATTTGATAGAAGAATTTAGTCTTACTTTTTCTATTCCTTCTTCTGTTCCTAATCTTGATGCTTTAAATGATTTTTTGACTGGTTTGGAATGGATAGAACAAAAAAACTATAAACTCATCATCAAGAATATGAATAAAGTAGAGAAAAATAGAAATGATTATGAAGGTTTTTTTTCTGTGATTGAACACTTAGAAGACCATTGGAAAGGCAAAGAAAATGATTTGATTGTAGAATATGTAGGTAATTCTTAATCAAAAATAAATCATTATTTAATAAGATTTTTTATTACTCAATACTTCAAAATTTCGTATCTTTTCGTTCTTGAACCAAAATTATATCAAAAACGAATTTATGCCTACTTCTTCGCTCGTTTCTAATGTTGCTTATATAACTGATTATTACAAAGAGTTTCGCTACAAACAGCTCTTGACAGACAGTCGTAAACTTGCCATTCCTCACGACACTATATTCTTTGCCATAAAAGGACAACGACAAGATGGACATAATTTTATAAAAAGTCTCTATAAAAAAGGCGTTCGATGTTTTATTATTGAAGACAAAGAAGCTGCTTTAAGGCATTTCAATGAAGAAGAATTACTCATCGTTCAAGATGCACAATTTTTACTTGTCAAAAATAGCATTCGTGCCTTGCAAGAACTGGCTGCCCACCACAGAAAACAATTCAAACTTCCTGTTATCGGAATTACGGGTAGTAATGGAAAAACAATTATTAAGGAATGGTTATCACAGCTTTTATCAGATAGTTTTCAGATTATCAAAAGCCCTAAAAGTTATAATTCTCAAATTGGAGTTCCTCTGTCAGTTTGGGAGCTTTCAGAAGAACATACACTTGCCATTTTTGAAGCAGGAATTTCGCAGCCCAATGAAATGGAATATTTAGAACCAATTATCCAACCTAATATCGGTATTTTCACAAATTTAGGAAGCGCACATGATGATGGTTTTGAAAACAGAATAGAAAAAGCAACTGAAAAAGCAAAGCTTTTTGAGCATTGTAAATTCTTGATTTCAAGAGATATTTATTCAGCAGTAAATACAGCGATTCTTTATCTAAAAGAACGAAAAGGCGACCCTCATTTTTTTGGTTGGACTACTCAAGATGTGGCTATCTATCCTTCTGCTGTTGATATGCGCTACCTTGACCCAAATGTGGGAGGCGTAAATGTTGGATTGTATGACCCTCATACCGACAAAAAACTTAATTTTTACTTACCTTTTTCTAATCCTGCTCACGTAGAAAACTGTCTTCATTGTATTGTTACGATGCTACTCTTTGAGTATAAAGAAAAGGAAATTCAAGAAAAAATAAATAAGCTAAAAGCTGTAGAAATGCGTCTTGAACTCAAACAAGGTCTTTTTAATTGTAGCTTAATTGATGATACTTACAACAATGATTTTGCAGGACTAAATGTAGCTTTAGACTTTCTTTTGCAGCAAAGTAACAAACCAAAACGAACCGTTATTTTGTCGGATATGCCAGAAGAAAATCAAAAAGGGTTATATGAAAAAATATTTCAACTCTGCGCCAAAAAGGGAGTAGAACGTGTGATTGCTGTTGGTGAAAATATAAAAAGAACACTTATTCCAGATACAGAAACGTTGATTGATACTCAGTTTTTTGCCACAACAGAAGATTTTTTGAGTGATTTTGCAGATGGAGAAATTCGTTTTGGTAATGAAGCTATTTTGATAAAAGGAGCAAGAAGATTTGAGTTTGAGAAAATTGTAGATGCTTTAGAGCTAAAAGTTCACGGCACAAAACTAGAAATCAATCTCAATAATTTAGCGCATAATTTGGATTATTTCCGTTCGCTTATTTCTCCCAGAACAAGAGTAATGGCAATGGTAAAAGCCTTTGGTTATGGAAGTGGAACAAATTTCGAAATCGCTCATCTGTTGCAATATCATAGAGTAGATTATTTGGCTGTGGCGTATGTAGATGAAGGAATTGCGCTGCGAAATGAAGGAATCAGAACGCCAATTATGGTAATGAATCCGTCAGTAGATAGTTTTGAGAAGATGTTTGTACATAACCTAGAACCCGAAATTTATAGCGTTGCTACACTCAAAAGATATGCAGAATATGCAAAAGAAAAAACGTATGAACTAAACTTAGCAGACTTTGGGGCAGATGTAAAAGATGTATTCAAAATTCATTTGAAATTAGATACAGGAATGAATCGTTTGGGTTTTGCAACCAATGATTTACCTGTTTTATTGGGTTTGATTCAATCTGTTGGAGAATCCTTAGAAGTCGCAAGTGTTTTTACTCATTTGGCTGCTGCCGATGATGGAGAAATGGACGATTTTTCACGTCAGCAAATCAAAGAATTTGAAGAATGGGCTGCCGAATTAGAACAACAATTAGGTTATTCTTTCCTTCGTCATGCCGTCAATTCAGCAGGAATTATTCGCTTCAAAAATGCCCATTTTGAAATGGTACGTTTGGGTTTGGGATTATATGGTGTTGATTCTTCCAAAAAGGCACAAGAACATTTATTGCCAATTAGTTCATTGAAAGCAACAATTTCACAAATAAAAGTAGTTCATCCAAGCGATAGTGTCGGTTATTCAAGAAAAGGAAGAGTAGAACGTATCTCAAAAATTGCTACGATTGCCATTGGTTATGCTGATGGCTATGATAGGCGTTTTGGTAATGGAGTTGGAAAAGTATATTTGCATGGAGAACTCGCTCCTACGATTGGAAATATTTGTATGGATATGTGTATGGTAGATGTTACTGATATTGAAGAGGCAAAAGAGGGCGATGAAGTAATTATTTTTGGAGAATACCCTACTGTAACCGACCTTGCCAATACCATCGACACTATTCCGTATGAAATCTTGACCAATGTAAGTGAGCGTGTGAAACGAATTTTTTATGCAGACTAATTTTGCAGTAATCAGTTACCAGTTAATTTCAGAGTACAAATTATTTCAAAGATGAAAAAATATATTATTCATTCTATTTTCTACTTCTACACTAATGGCACAAAATCTAACTTTTGAAGAAGCAAAAAAAATAGCTCACGAGCTTTATGAAATAGAATTGTTATCTAAAAAAGGAGAAAAACAGTTACTTCAAGAGTTAGAGAAAAATTGCACAAAAAATAAAAGTGATAGTATAGAGAAGAGTTTTGTGTTGCAACAATTAGTCAATATGTTTCAAGTAGATTTGATGTATAGAATGGGAATGGATAGAGATATACCTTTCGATAAAAATACAAGACATAATAGACAAAAATCTTCTTCAGCCATTCCAACAAAAGAAGAAATAGAAGAGTACGAAAAACTATTAAAGAAAATGGAAGAAGAGTTTAATAAACAAGAATGGCATAAAATAGAACCCAAAATTGAAGATGAAGACCCACAAAAATCTGAAACAAAAGGCTTTATTGTTTTTCCTATGGTTTCTCGCTTAAAAGAACATGGGTTTATTAGTGAAAAAAGAAGTGTTTTAGGAAAAACTCGCACTCGCACTTTGAATGATTTATTGAAAATTGGTCTTATTGATAGTTTGGTTTTTGAAGATGTATATAAAGAATTTAAAAATGGAAATCTTTCAACAGAAGGATATATTTGTTCAGCAGCTTTGGATACAGTTGAATTTTATCAAAAGTTTGAAAATGAAAAAAATAAACAAATTGAACTCATCAATAAATTAGAAAAAGGAAACGTTATTTCTCAATCTAACAAAGAAAAACTAATCAATTCATATCAAAAATGGGAGTTAAAAAAACTTTATGAGTTTATTTTCTACTGTAACAACGCAAAAACTTTCAATTTGAAAGAATATTCAAATGATGTAGAAAAAGCCTATAAATCTATTTTTGAGGAAATGAAAGAGGTTATTCCAAAATTTTATTTTCAGAGTTTCAAAATAGATTTAAAAATTGAAAAATCAAGTTATGGAGGTTTGGACACACAGAATTTAATTATTTCTTTCGATGTTGATTCTGTTCATTATACGCATTCTGTTTTATATGACTATTTAAGAGCAGACGAAAAACCAGATTCTACTTTGAAAATTGCTCATAACTTTCATAAGATTGTAAATAAATTCTTGTCAGACCAAAACTCTGATACAAGGCTTTATTTTGCCGAAAAAACAAACAATCCTAACCGTGATGAGAATGAATTTGGTATTATCCTCTTGACAAAAGAACAAAGAAGATTATGGAAATATAAAATTGAGAGTTTTTATTTTTCAGATGTAAAACTAGAAGAGTACTACTCTGATATAGAAGCCTCATTTCTATCTACCGAAATACATGATAACAGATTCAATACTAAAAACGTAGAAAAAATAATTGCTGAATATGAAGAAATAGGTTTGTTTTCACACCTTTCAGAAGCAGAAATAAAGGAAGGAAAAGAAAAAATTAAGCAAAATGAAATAAGTACGTATTCAGATATTTTGATGTTATTTCCAAAACAAATTATTTTTTTTGATTGGGAATCTGGCAATTTGGAAAACCCTTATGAAGAACTTACTCAAGAATTTGGAGAAATAAGTAGAGGAAAATTTGTGCCTACAAACATAGAAGATTCTTTTTGGAACAGTATTGAAACAAGAAAAAAAACCTGTTTTTATTCTTTTGATTTTAATGGAAAGACATATAAAGCAGATCTAAGAATAAAAAGTGATTGGTTAGCTCCTCATTTTATGGAATTGATAGAGTCAGCAATAAAGGAAAACAATGTAGATGGGAAAATTTACGTATGTATAGATGATATACAAGCAGCAGGTTATATTTTCCTCTCAAAATCGCAATACGAATATTTGAATAAAAATCAACCTGAATTATTCCCAAAATATCCTTAAATCAAAAAAACGACATTCCTTCAAAAGAAGCAATGTCGTTTTTATTCTCTACTCTCCACTAATTTAACTCTAAGCTGTTTCTTCTACTACCTTTGCAACTTGTACGTTCATAAGTAATTTTACTTCATCACTTACTACTACGCCACCTGCTTCAGTTACGCCATTCCAAGTCAGACCAAAATCTTTACGATTGATTTTTCCTTTTAGCTCAAAACCTGCTTTTGTGTTTCCGTACATATCATCTGCTGTTCCACCATATTCTACATCTAATGTAACTGGTTTTGTTGTGCCTTTAATAGTCAAGTTTCCTTTTAACTCATACTCATCCCCTGATTTTTTTTCAAAAGAAGTAGATTCAAAAGTAAGTTTAGGGAATTTTTCGGCACTAAAAAAATCATCCGACTTCAAGTGTCCATCACGCTGTTCGTTTCCTGTTGTGATACTGTCTATGTTTGCCTCAAAAGAAATTTGAGCATCTGTTAAGTCATCTTTAGTAGCTTCTAATTTTCCTGAAAACTCTTGAAAAGAACCTGTTACGGTAGAGATTACAAGGTGTTTTACTTTGAACTGAATTTCAGTGTGCATTGGGTCAATATTCCAAATAGCCATAATAAAAAGTGTTTGTCTGAAAGTGATTAAAAAAAATGATAGAACAAATAATAGCAGAAAAAATAAAAATTTTGAAGTTATTCCTTCTGTTAGTTCGTTGCTCTTGCTTAGTTATACGCAAAGATAAAAAAATAGTTGTATATACAATTATTTTTTCAAAAAAAATTTGTTTTTAATGCCTCATTCTCCCCTTGCAATTAATTAAAGTGAATTATTTTAGTTGTATAGACAATTATTTTTCCAAATAAATCTATAAAAGCTTCATACTTTAAAGCATACTATCAGCCAAAATAATGTATTGATGTAGGTCAGTATCCTAAAACAGCTCATTAGCAATCTATTTCTTCTATTTGATTTGAAAAAAATATTGATAAGCTTCTGAAAAACCTTAGTGTTAAAAAAAACAAAAAATATTCAACACAAGTAGTATTTTCGTAATTATTTTTTGTATATTTGAAGTGAAGGAACAACTTAGATCCTTCATTTATTAGTTTTTTTCGTTAATTAGTTTTATGAATCTTTACGTATCAAATTTGCCTTATTCTATCTCAGAGGAAGAATTAGAGGCTGTATTTTCAGAACTTGGTGTAGTTACATCAACAAAAATTATCACAGACCGTGAAACACACCGTTCAAGAGGTTTTGGTTTCGTTGAAATGGAATCAGAAGAAGATGGCGAAGCAGCTATCGAAGAATTGAATGGAATCGAACTTAAAGGTCGTGAAATCCAAGTAAAAAAAGCCATTCCTAGAGAAAACAGAGGTGGTGGAAACTTTGGTGGTGGTCGTCGTGACTACTAAACAAAACAATTGATTAGTTATCGATAGTTATAGTTTCTTACTAACCTGTTTTTAATTTAATCAATATATTTGCTCAGTGTAAAATTTTTAATTTATACATTGACGATAAGAAAGCAACTTTCGAAAGAGAGTTGCTTTTTTTTATTATCAGGCATGAATACTCTTGTAATTATAAAATGCTAAGTAAAAATAGGAATTGCAATATTTTTTTGTTACCTTATAGACGGAAAGAGTAATCTTATACTCTTTCATTTTTTACAGTTAATTAGTTTTATGAATATTTACGTATCAAATTTGCCTTATTCTATTTCAGAAGAAGAATTAGAGGCAGTATTTTCAGAGCTTGGTGTAGTTACATCAACAAAAATCATTACAGACCGTGAAACACGTCGTTCAAGAGGTTTCGGTTTCGTAGAAATGGAAACAGAAGAAGATGGCTTAGCAGCTATCGAAGAATTAAATGGTATTGAACTTAGTTCTCGTGAAATCCAAGTAAAAAAAGCCATTCCTAGAGAAAATAGAAGCTATAACAATGCTTACTAAGAAACTATTGGTTTAATTACATCAATGTAATTCAAGGTAAGATTTAAAATTACTTCTTGAATATAAAAAAGCCTTTTCAATGCTATTGAAAAGGCTTTTTTGTGTAGTTTTGTTTTAATAACATTTTATTCAAACTCTATCAAAATAGCTCCTTTTTCTACATTTTGTCCTTTTTTTACAGGAATACCCTTTATTACTCCTTCGCCTGTTGCTTTCAAAACATTTTCCATTTTCATAGCTTCCAAAATCATAAGGGGAGTTCCTTTCTCTACGGTTGCATTTTCTTCTATCAAAATATCTAATACCAACCCTGGCATTGGAGCTTTCAAATCGCTCACTTTAGCAGAAGCTGCATTTTCCATTCCTAGGCTTTCCAAAAGCAAATCCATTCTATCTTTTGCTGTTAGCGTATGAATATTTCCATTGATACGAATTTCAAATTCTTTTGTCTCATAATCAGCCTTCAAAACTTCCACTCTATAAGAAATATTATTTCTCAAGACATGAAATTCTCTTTCTGAGATTTTCTGAATATCTGATTCGACTAAGTTATCATTCAAAAAAAGAGATTCTGTTTTAGTAGAATTATTCTTTTCTGTTCTGATTTGATAAGTATTTGATTTTGTTGTGATTTGCATTTTATTTAATTACGAATTGAAAATTACGGATTACGGATTACGGATTAAAAACTACGAATATTCAATTACAAATCAAAAACTAATTCTTATGATTAATAGCAATTAAAATGTAATTGAAGTACATATTCACTTCGTAACTTTTAATCCGTAGTCAATTTTATTCCCCTTGTGCTTCCCAAACTTCAGGGTTAGTAGTATAATTTGTACCTCCTAAGAAATACAAAACAATTACTCTTGAATACCTAAAATAAGCAGGTACAAAAAATATAAAACTTCCTAGAATAGCTGTGAAAAACACCCATAAAGCAGGACGTTCTTTGGTCAGAATGTTTATAGCGACCATAACTGTAATCAAATGAGCCACAGTAAAAGCATAACTCACATACATAGCACTCCACCAAAAACCCATTGTTCGCTCAAATTTTAGGTTACAAACAGAACAATTCCTGTATGTTTTGGCAAAATTGAGACTAAAGGCAGGTTTTTCAAAAACATCTCCCTGTCTGCATCTAGGGCATTTACATTGCAGGATTCCTTGCAATTTTGAACGTTCTTTTTCCATTGCGTTTGTTTTTTTGTTTATTACGATACCAGAAAAAAGCAACTGTTCCGATGAGTATATAAGGCATACATAACAGGTACAAAATCCCTGAATTTAGGCGTGTACTTGCTTCTCCTGCGCCATTATTGTAATTAGTTTCGACGGTTGCTCTACACATAGCACACTGCGCTTCGGCATCTATAATTCCGAATGTGAAAGTAAATGCTATCAAAACAACAAAAGCAAAGAGTAGTTTTGAAAGATTGATATTTGTAAATGAGCTTTTCATAGTGATATATCTTATTTTTATTAATATTATTTTATCTCTCAACTTATTGATACATACAAAGTTCGGTATTTTTTGAAATTTATTTAGTGATAAAAGTCATAATATTTTAAAAACCACCATGTTCTCGTAGTTCTTTTTCTGTATCCCTAATACTTTTAATTACAAGAACAGTAAATAAGGCATCAAGAACGTCTATTACACTCAAAATTATATCGCCAAATGTGGGAATAATAGTTTGCAAGGTTTCAACTTCTCCTCTCATTTCCGTTTTAAAAGAAAAATAATAACCAATGAAGCTTACTAACCAAAAAAACCACCACCAACCGTGGATTCCCCCTTTCAAGTAATGTCTTATTCCATTTCCCTCTGCTGTAAGTTTCATTTTCTGCCATATTTCAGTTATTATATTGTAAGGATAATATAGAGAAATAACAGGTACAAAAAATCCTCCTACTGCCCAACCATCTTTGTGTTGAGTTTCATATCCTATGAGTTGAATATTTTTGTATGCTCTTCTAAACCACATTAAAAAGAAAATAAAAGCTACTATAAAGACTAATAAGTTAATCCCAAGAATAAATTTTTTTATAGATATTAAAAAACTTTCAGTAGAAGGATTACTAATAATATAGACATTCGCTAATAAAACAATTAAAGATAAAAAGAGAATAAAACTATACGCATAAATAGCATAATTTGCTCTATTGATATTATTACGCATCAACTCTTCTTTTGTCTCGCCCAAACTATTATCATCTAATATTTGACTTTCCATTATTTTTTAAATTTCAGAAATTAAGATTTAACATAAAGTTTTATCTAGTAATTGAATCAACAAACTCTTTCACAGTTTTTCCACTTTCTAAATGACGAATAAAAGCTGAACCTATAATAGCTCCGTTAGCATAAGAAGTAGCTTGTTTGAATGATTTTTTATCAGAAATACCAAAGCCAATTTGCGTTGGGTTTTTGAGTTGTAATGACTTTATTTTATTAAAATACTCACTTTGTTTTTCAGATATATTTTGATTATTTGATGCTACGTTTCCTGTTGTGCTATTAGAAGAAACCATATAGACAAAACCATTACTCAACTCATCTATTTTTTTGATACGTTCTTCTGAAGTCTGTGGTGTGATAAGGAAAATAGTATGTAATCCATATTTTTCGAAAACAGATTTATAGGTCAATTCATATTCAAACAATGGTAAATCTGGCAAAATAAGTCCATCAATACCTATCTCTTGACATTTTTTACAAAAATTTTCTATTCCAAACTGCAAAACTGGATTCAAATAACCCATCAAAACAATTGGAGTTTCTTTTATATTTCCTTCTTCATTTCTGATTCCTTCTAATTGCTCAAACATTTTTTTGATACTCATTCCATTATCCAATGCTATTTTATTGCTGTATTGGATAGTTTCTCCATCTGCAATTGGGTCAGAAAAAGGCATTCCAATTTCTATTAAATCTGTTCCTGCATCAGAAAGTTCTGTCAAAATACGACGAGTATCTTCTAGTTTTGGAAAACCTGCTGTAAAATAAATCGTCAGAACTCCATTTGTTTTTTTTTGGAAAAGAGAATCTATACGGTTTCTTGTGGTTGTTTCTATCATATCATTAATTCTAAAAAACCCTAAGAGTCTTCTAAGACCCTTAGGGTTTGGGTTTTATTTCAACACAAATAATTTCAAAATTTAAAATGGCAAATCATCGTCTCCCATTTCTGATGAAGAAGAAGTATCTTCTGTTGGAGGTGGAATATCTCCAGCAAACGGATTATCACCACTTCCACTTTGTGCAGTATCTTGATTCATGTCACTCATCATTGGGTCAGAGTGTTCTATCGAACGAGCTGCCAAACTATTAAACCAGCGAGGTTCGTCTTGAGGCGAACGTTGCCATTTTTTGCCACGAATCCAGCTACTTACTTTTACTTTTTCTCCTTCTTTGAATTTGTCTAACAAATCACAACTATCTTGTGTAAACTGGAAAATAATTTCTTGTGGATAATTTCCCTCTTCTATATTGAGTACAAATTCTCTTAACTGAAAACGCTCTGATTTTACGCTAGTAGGAAATATTTTTATGAGTGTTCCCTCGGTTTCGAATGATGGCATTTTATATTGAGTTTTTGAAGTTCTTAAATTTGAATTTATGCTGTCGTTGGTGGAGACACCAACAACGGCAAGTGAAATGAAATAGTATAGATTATCATTTCATTTGAAATTTAACTGATTACTGGTTACTGATTTTAGAACTGACGCAAGAAACGCATTTCATTTTCGAAGAGCATACGAATATCTGGAATATCATAACGTAGGAGTGCAATTCTTTCTATTCCCATTCCGAAAGCAAAGCCATTGTATTTTTTAGAATCAATATTTACATTTTCCAAAACGTTGGGATGAACCATTCCACAACCCAAAATTTCTAACCAACCTGTTCCTTTCGTAAGACGATAATCAGATTCTGTTTTTGTTCCTAAATAAACATCAACTTCTGCACTTGGTTCTGTAAATGGAAAATACGAAGGACGAACACGAATTTTGGCATGTTGTCCGAAAAACTCTTTTGCAAAATAAAGAAGTGTTTGCTTCAATTGTGCAAAACTAACTCCTTCATTGACATACAAACCTTCAATTTGATGAAACATACAATGCGAACGAGCAGAAATAGTTTCATTACGAAAAACTCTACCAACTGATAGTGTTCTAATTGGTGGTTTTTGATTTTTCATGACACGCACTTGCACAGGCGATGTATGCGTACGAAGTAAAATATCTGGATCTTTTTCGATGAAAAAAGTATCTTGCATTTCTCGTGCAGGATGATTTTCAGGAAAGTTGAGTGCTGTAAAATTATACCAATCCAATTCTATTTCAGGTCCTTCAGAAAGATTGAAACCTATGCGTTCGAAAATCTGAATAATTTCATCACGCACCTGTGAAACGGGATGCAAACTTCCCAAAGTTTCATATGAAGCAGGTAGAGTAATATCTAAATCTGTTCCGGCTGTTGCATCTTGGGCATCTTCGATTTCCTGTTTTTTTGTACGGAACTTTGATTCAGCAGCTTGTTTTAATACGTTTATTTGTTGCCCTAATGTTCTTTTTTCTTCTTTAGGAACAGTCTTAAATTCATCAAAGAGAGTAGAAAGTTTGCTGTTTCGGCTTATAAAATCCAAACGAAATGTTTCTAACTGCTCTACACTTTGTATTTCAAAATTTTCTACTTCTGAAAGTAGTAAATTTACTTTTTCTTGTAACATAAATTTTTATCAATGAATGATTGATGAATAAAGACTATTTTCTATTGAAATGAAGTTGCAATTTCGTTAAAAAAGTGGTTTTGTGCAAATATTGGAATTTGTAAACAGAATTTTCTTACAACTAAATGAGGTAGATTAAAGAAACTAAATCAATCTTGAACTGTACTTATCGATTCAAACATATTTTTGGCAAGACTAGAGAGTGTGCTTTGTTCTTCTTTGAAAACCATCCATTCATACAAAAACTCTTTACCAACAATATGCGCCCCTACTCTACATTTGGCTTGACTAAGCAAAAGTATTCTTTCAAAAAGAGCTACATTTTGATTACTGATACAGAATAGATAGTCAAATTTGGTGGAAATAAATTTTTGCACTGCCACTACATCCATATTTCCACTCCAATCCATTTGTTCTGGATGAACCAAAAAAAATCGATACGAAACTCGTAACTCTTCTTTTATTTTTTTGGTTTGAAATAATATTACTTCTACTTTTTTATTATCTTTTTGAAGCTTTTCTATAATGGGACTGATTTGCTTTGCATCTTCTGCACTTTCTACTTGTAATAAAATACCAAAATGCTTTGCTTCCTCATAAGGCAAAGTTTGGTGTTTGGAAGCCGAAGGTCGAATTTGTCTATTCTTACGACTGACCAAATAATTTTTTATGGGATAAAGTAAATTATTCATTTTTCTATAACGCTGACAAAGGCTGTAAAATTATTATTTTACAAGAAATCACTTGATTATTCGTGGGTTATTCAAGATGATTTTTATAAAAACTAATACCTTAATTTTACAAAATTAGTCATTTTTTGTCTAAGTGAGCAATTAAAAACTATCCAAAATGAATATTCTGTAAAATCTAATAGGGAGAATTTTTTGGGGTTGTTTAGATAATTTATTTGCTCAAATTAAAAGACAAAATTTGAATAAATTTTCTAGCTTCTGGAATGTGTTTATAAACCTGTTCTATATTTTGAGGTATGATATGCTTTGCTAAAGTTCGCTGCAAATATTCTTTATTATAGGCTATTGGAATGCTATCAGTTCCCCAAACTTCTTGTTTTAAATCTGGTTTTGCATTAAAACTTCTGTATTTTTCTTTGTAATTTGGCATTGCTGCACGAACTAAAATTTCGATACAAGGAAATGGAATGAGAGGCAAAATAAGAGGTAGATATTCATAAGTGTAACCTTCTTTAATTCTGTTATCATAAAAATGCTCAATAGCTTTCCACAAAACAGGATATACAAAGTAAAACCATTCTTCAAAATAAGAGTCCGTTTTTTCTAATATAATTTCAGAATCTGCATTAAAGATGAGTATATCTTGATTGGTAAGATACGTTCCTTTTTCATTTGCTAGTTTGAGAAATGCTGTTCCCAAAAACTCATTTATATCCTCTACAAATTGAGTTGTATGTTTATGATGCAAACCATAGCCTTCTTTTTTACAAGTTTGAAAGTAGTTTTGTACGACTTTAATAGTATCTATATTATCAAACCTATAAAATTCTTCTTCTAAACTATTTTCTTTGTGATGTTTTTCAAAAATAGCTTCTATAAGTTTTTTCAAAACATGGAAATCACTATCTCCATCACTAATAATTCCTATCATTTCTGTATAAATTTATTCTGTTGATGAAGGTTTATATTATAATTCTCTTAAAATTCCATTATAAAAAAGTTCGGTAAGTGCATACTTTCGAACGTGTAAAACTCCATCCACTTCCTCAACCGTTCCTTCTTTCAATACACCCAAACGATTTATTTTTTTCAGAGCTTCATTTAGATTAGTAACTTCACTAACATATCCTTTTTTTCTTTTCAAATGAAAAGTATAAACAGAATCCAAATTATCTGAAAACTCACGAATTACAGAAGGACTATGAGAGGTAAGAATAAATTGTGTATTTTTTCCATTATCAGAAATATATTTTAGCCAACCTAAAAACTCTTTAACTTTACTTTGATTGATTCCATTTTCGATTTCTTCTAACATAATAAGAGAAGGCTTTTTTTCTAAGGCACAAATCAACGATACAGCAGTCGCTTTCAAAAGTCCATCTGAAATTGCATCAGCATCAAAATTGATACTATTATGATTTCCTAAATCAAACTGCCAAACTAATTTATCATCTTCTATTTCTACTCCTATTAAACTAGGTTCGAAAGTTCTTATAAAAGCCAAAAATCTACTGTACGAATTTTTCTCATTCTCTTTGATATAAATAATAAGAGCAGCAAATAATTCATTAAAATTAGAAATATCTATTCTATTAGGTTCATTAAATTTTAGTTCTATATTTTTATCAATTTTGCTATGTTCTCTAAGTAGTTGAGGATAGAAATTGAAATAATACATAGTAGCTAATGACTTAATTTTTTCATAAACTTTATGTTTAAATTTAAAATCATTAATTGTCTTGTTGTTGCTATCTTCAATCAATTTGTGCAATTTCAAGGAATAAATATCACATTTTTCATTTTTGAATTTTATTATTTCTTCATCAATTTCTATACTCATTATTTCAGATAATTCTACTAATTGATTCAAACCAATAGTATGAATTATAAGACTATAACTCATTTTTACTTCTTTATCTAAATAAATTAATGTTGTTTCATAACCTAAAATAATATCTTTATCAGAATGCAAACTATGCTTATTGCTCAACAAATTTGTAAAAATGACTTCTTCATTTCTTTTATGAAAATTAGCTCTAACAATTTCCGAAAAAAAACTAATCGCTTTCAAAAGATTAGTTTTTCCAGAGTTATTCGAACCTATCAATAAAGTAAGGTCTTTGAGTTCTATTTCTGTGTCTAAATGTGTCTTGAAATTTTGTACTCTGAATTTGGTAAACATATAAAAATGTAGTCTATGGTATTTTTTATTCTCTATAAACCAAATATAATTTATTTTTCTTAAATTTTTATTTAGATTACTTTTGCTTGTTTTCAAAGTGAGCAATTAAAAACTATCCAAAATAAATATTCTGTAAAATCTAATAGGGAGAATTTTTTGGCGTTGTTTGGGTAGAAGTTAGTTATTCTATTTTATTAATTGCTCATTAATGATTTTGATATTATGGCGAATATCATCAGTTATATTTTGATAATAAATTGGTTCTTCTCCTTTATCAATCTGAAATTGTCGTTTAATTCCTAATATTTCAAATTCAAAAAAATATCCACCTTGGTCATAACAATCTGGACAGCCAAAACCACTTCTAGGATCAAGTATCATAATTAAAGGTACTCGTAATTTATAAAAATCATAATCTTTTATACCCTCTTGATTTATAATTTTTTGACCGAGTATTTCTAGTTTTTCATCTTTGAATCTAAAATCCCAAAAAGATGTTGTATCAACCAAGATAGTTTTATCACTAACTTCATACATTGTAGCGCAATTTCCATCACACATCCCTGCAAAAAAACCAAAAGTAGTTTTATTTGGAGTAACTTCTATTAGTGAAAGTCCAACGATGAAAACAGGAATTATCAATAACTTACCTAGTAATTTCTTCATTATTTAAAAAAATCGTATTCTGTTTTTTCACAAAGATATGTAAATAAAATTGTACTAAGCCGTTGTCGATGTCCTCACCGACAACAGATGAAAAACCTACCCAAAAACCACCTTCTGTTGAGTATCCAACTTAGAAACAGCTTTTGCTTCTAATTCAGTATGTCCCATCAACTGCAAATCAATCTGACGAGCAGCTTCACGCCCTTCTGAAATTGCCCAAACGACAAGCGATTGCCCTCTTCTCATATCTCCTGCTGCAAAAACTTTAGGGTTTTGAGTTTGGTAATTTTGTGCTTGAATATTTCCTTTTTCGTCTAACAAAACACCTAGTTCTTCTAGCATTTCAGCACGTTCTGGATGTAGAAAACCCATCGCCAAAAGCACCAAATCACAGGGAACAATTCTTTCTGTTTTTGGATCTTCTTCAAAACCCATTTTTCCATTTTCTGTTTTCCATTCTATATCGACGAGTTTTACTCCTGTCAGTTCGCCTTTTTCATTGCCTACAAATTCTTTTGTCAGAATAGACCAAGTACGCTCACAGCCTTCTTCATGGGAAGACGAAGTTCGCATCATCATAGGCCAGTTGGGCCAAGGCGTGTTTTCTGCTCGTTCTTTGGGAGGCATTGGCATAAGTTCGATTTGTGTTACTGATTCTGCTTTGTGTCTGTTAGACGTTCCTACACAATCCGAACCTGTATCTCCTCCTCCGATTACGACTACTTTTTTGTTTGTTGCCAAAATTTCGCCTTGTTGATAGCTATTTCCTGCGTGGTCGTAGTTGAGTTTTTTGTTTGCTGTTCGTTTGTTTTGCTGACTCAAAAAATCCATTGCAAAATGTACGCCTTTGAGTTCTCGTCCTTTAATATTCAAATCTCTAGGAACAGTAGAACCACCACAAAGTAAAATAGAATCAAATTCTTCCATCAAACCTTTGACACGAACATTTACACCTACATTCGCATTCGTTTTGAAAATAATACCTTCGGATTTCATTATTTTCAAACGACGGTCTATGATATTTTTTTCTAATTTAAAATCAGGTATTCCATAACGAAGCAATCCACCAATAGCATCAGCACGTTCGAAAACAGTTAGCGTATGTCCTGCTTTGTTGAGTTGTGAAGCTGCTGCAAGTCCTGCTGGTCCTGAACCTACGACAGCTACTTTTTTTCCTGTTCGTACTTCTGGAACTCTTGGTTTTACATAGCCTTTTTCGTATGCTTTTTCTATAATAAATCGCTCAATCGCCTCTATGGCTACGGCAGGTTTATTGATTGCCAAAACACAAGACGATTCACAAGGTGCAGGACAAATCCTTCCTGTAAACTCTGGAAAATTATTTGTAGAAGCGAGTATTTCATAAGCCTGTTCCCAGTTTTTTTGATATACAGCATCATTAAAATCTGGAATAATATTGCCCAAAGGACAACCACTATGGCAAAAAGGAACGCCACAATCCATACAGCGTGAAGACTGTTCGACGGCTTTGTCTTTAGAAAGTGTTTCTTCAACTTCTAAATAATCTTTTACCCTTTCGTTTATATTTCTTTTGGTGGGTATATCTCTAGTAAATTCTATAAATCCTGTTGGTTTTCCCATTTTATTTTTTGTTTAAAAGTCGTCGGTGGAGACACCGACAACGGCTTGTTTTTTTATTCAACTATTGTCAGAGCTATTTCGGATTACCGAAAAACTACTGACAAAGTTTTTTCTGAAAATGTATTTGTATTTATCCTGATTTCATCATAAAAATCATATAAATCACTCGCTAATCAGTTACGGTATTTTCAAAAATTACTCACTCACTACCAGCTCATCATCAAGTTTTTGCAGTAAAGTAATATTTCTATCTAACAAAGCTCGTTTGAAATCAATCGGCATTATTTTGATAAAGTGAGCAATAGAACTTTCCCAATTATTGAGTATTTCTTTAGCAAGTAAAGATTCTGTATAATGAAGATGATTTTCTACGTACATCCTGATAATATTCTCGTCTTCGCTAGTGATCTGCTCTATTTCTACCATTTCGGAATTGAGTTTTTCTTCAAAATTTCCTTTTTTATTCCAAATATAAGCTACTCCTCCACTCATTCCTGCTGCAAAATTTCTACCTGTATCGCCTAGATTAATCACCAAACCACCTGTCATATATTCACAACCGTGGTCGCCGATTCCTTCTACTACCGTTTTTACGCCAGAGTTACGGACTGCAAAACGCTCGCCTGCCATTCCTCTAATATAGGCTTCTCCAGAAGTTGCACCATAAAAAGCAACATTTCCAATTATGCTATTTTCGGCTGGAACAAATTTGGCTTTGTGGTCGGGATAAAAGATAAGTTTTGCACCTGAAAGTCCTTTTCCGACATAATCATTTGCATCGCCTTCTATTTCCATGGTTATTCCTTTTACGGCAAAAGCTGCAAAACTTTGTCCTGCTGTTCCTTTGAATTTTAGATGTAATGTGTTTTGAGGAAGTCCTTGTAAACCGTATTTTTTGGAAATTTCGTGAGAGAGAATAGTACCTACGGCACGGTCAGTATTTTGGATTTTAAAGTCGGCTTTTATAGACTGTGAATTTTCAATAGAAGATTTTACTTTTTCTAAGATTTTCCAGTCCAATACATTATCTATTCCGTGGTCTTGCTCTTCTTGTTTGAATAAGCCAACATCTGAACTTGCAGGAGCTTTGTATAAAATTTTTGATAAATCAAGATTTTGGTGTTTCCAATGGGTAATGTTATCTCGGATTGCTAAACAGTCGCTTTGTCCTATCATTTCGTCGACAGTTCTGAAACCCATTTCTGCCATAATTTCTCGTAGTTCTTCTGCTAAGAATTTAAAAAGATTGACTACATATTCTGGTTTTCCAGTAAATAAAGCTCGTAATTCTTTTCTTTGTGTAGCCACTCCAACAGGACACGTATTGAGATGACATTTTCGCATCATAATACAACCTGTACTTACAAGTGCTGCCGTTGCTACTCCCCATTCTTCTGCACCCAATAAGGCTGCAACAGCTAAATCTTTTCCTGTTCGGATTTGTCCGTCTGCTTGTACAGTTATTCGGCTACGCAATTTATTTTTGACTAATGTTTGATGCGTTTCTGCCACTCCCAACTCCCAAGGAAGTCCTGCATGGCGAATCGAACTAAGTGGAGAAGCACCAGTTCCACCATCATGACCAGAAATAAGAACGACATCAGCATGAGCTTTTGCAACTCCAGCAGCAATAGTTCCGACACCTGCTTCTGAAACTAATTTTACATTAATTCTTGCATGACGATTTGCATTTTTCAAATCAAAAATCAGTTGTGCCAAATCTTCAATCGAATAAATATCGTGATGAGGAGGAGGAGAAATCAACCCAACCCCTGGTGTAGAATAACGCACTTTTGCAATCCAATCATCCACTTTATGCCCTGGTAATTGCCCACCTTCTCCTGGCTTTGCGCCTTGTGCCATTTTGATTTGAATTTCAGTAGCATTACTCAAATAATAGCTATTTACACCAAAACGACCAGAGGCAACTTGCTTAATAGATGAGTTCATGGAATCGCCATTTTCTAAAGTTTCATAGCGTTTTGTATCTTCTCCACCTTCTCCACTATTACTTTTTCCTCCTATTCGGTTCATTGCAATAGCAAGTGTTGTGTGCGCTTCCCAAGAAATCGAACCAAAAGACATTGCACCTGTCGCAAATCGCTTGAAGATGTTTTCAGCAGGTTCTACTTCTTCTATCGGAATTGGTTTTGATGGTTTAAATTTGAGCATTCCACGCAATGTCATTGCTTTTTCGGTTTGCTCATCTATTAAGCGAGTATATTTTTTGAATAATTGATAATCTTCTCTTTTGGTTGATTGTTGAAGTAAATGAATGGTTTGAGGATTAAAAATGTGTTCTTCGCCTCGTTGTTTCCATTGATAAATTCCTCCTCCTTCTAGGCGTAATTTGTTTTTTGTTATTTGATTTTTGGTAGGGTAAACAATTTGATGACGAATAAGAACTTCTCTAGCAATATCATCTAGTTTTAGTCCTCCAACTCTTGAAACCGTACCAGCAAAGTATTTATCAATTACTTCCTTATCAATTCCAAGAGCTTCGAATATTTGCGCTCCTTGATACGATTGCAGCGTCGAAATTCCCATTTTGGCAAAAATCTTTAATAATTCTTTTCCTACTGCTTTGATGTAATTTCTTTGTAATTCTTCGGTTATTAGCTCTGTATTTATTCGCTCTTTTCTTTTTAGGTAATCAATGGTTTCCAATGCCAAATACGGATTGATGCCAGAAGCTCCAAAACCAATCAAAGTAGCAAAATGATGAGACTCCCAAGCATCAGCCGTTTCTGCAATCAGTCCAATATTATCACGAAGACCTTTATTGATAAGATGATGATGAACTGCTGACATAGCAAGTAAAGACGGAATTTGAGCGTGATTGCTGTCCGAAGTTCTGTCTGAAAGAATAATAATCGAAAAACCATCTTCGACGGCATCTTCGGCATAATTACAGATTCGTTCCAAACCTCGTTCTAATCTTCCTGCTTTTGCATCGGCTTTGAAATAGGTAAAAATTGTTTTGGTTTGAAAACCTTTGTGGTCAAGATGTCTGATTTTCTCTAAATCTTTGTTGTTTAATATTGGTTGATGGAGTTCTAGCGTATGACAATGTTTTGGGGTTTCGGAAAGTAAATTTTGTTTTGGTCCTACAAAGGAAATCAAAGACATGACACTTCGCTCTCTGATAGAATCAATCGGTGGGTTGGTTACTTGTGCAAATAATTGTTTGAAGTAATTGGATAAATGCTGACTTTGCTCCGATAATACTGCCAATGGCGTATCCAAACCCATAGAACCTAATGAACCTTTGGCTGAAGTTGCCATAGCTCCAATAATGTATTTCAAATCTTCGGTAGTATAGCCTGCTTCTACTTGCCTTCTGACAAGATTTTTATTTCTCAAAGGAACAAACCTACTTGCAGGTTTAACGATTTCCTTTAGCTTGATTTTATTTTCTTTGAGCCAATCTCCATACGGTTGTTGAGCGCAAATTTTGGCTTTTACTTCTTCATCACTCAAAATTTTTCCCTGTTCCATATCTACAATAAACATTCTCCCCGGTTGTAAACGTCCTTTTGAGATAATCGTAGATTGGTCAATATCCAAAACACCTGCTTCTGATGCCATAATTACTCGGTCATCATCAGTTACCCAATACCTTGACGGACGCAAACCGTTACGGTCTAAAGTTGCGCCTACAATTTTTCCATCAGTAAAAGTAATAGAAGCAGGACCATCCCAAGGTGCCATTAATGAAGCGTGATATTCGTAAAACTTCTTACGCATCTTTTCCATTTGCTCATTTCCGTCCCAAGCCTCTGGAATAAGCATCATCATGACATGAGGAAGCGAACGACCACTCAACACTAACATTTCGATAACATTATCTAAATTGGCAGAATCAGATTGCGACGAGCCACAAATAGGACGCAGCATATCTAACTCTTCTTTCGTAAAATATTCGGATTCAAACTCCGTTTCTGAAGCTTGAAACCAATTTACATTTCCTTTTACGGTATTTATTTCGCCATTGTGAGCGATGTATCTAAAAGGCTGCGCTAGTTTCCAAGAGGGAAAAGTATTTGTAGAAAAACGAGAGTGAATTACTGCCAATGCCGAAACGACATTTTCGTGGTGCAAATCCGAAAAATAAGGGCGAACTTGTCCAGTCGTGAGTTGTCCTTTATAAATAATGGTTTTGTAAGAAAGGGAAGCAAAATAAAAATTACTATCTACTCCCTGCACACTTTCATTGATGACTCTAGTGGCATAATTGCGTAAGACAAAGAGTTTTCTCTCAAAGTGAAGTGGGTCGGAGGCTGGAGTAGGTAATTTTATAAAAACTTGTTCGATAAATGGCTCTACATTCAAAGCACTTTCTCCTATTCCTTCATTATTGGTGGGAACTTTTCGATAACCGATAAGCTCAAAACCAAGCTGTTTTATTTTTCGGTCAAGAATGGTTCGGCATTCTTCTTTTAGCTCGGTATCTTGTGGAAAAAATACCATTCCTACGCCGTATTCGCCATAGGGAGGCAAAGTAAAACCTAATTTTGTGCATTCATCTAAAAAAAACTCGTGAGGCATTTGTATCAAAATACCTGCTCCATCTCCTGTATTTTCTTCGCAGCCACATGCTCCTCGGTGTTCCATGCGTGTGAGCATCTTGATGGCATCTTCTATAATTTGGTGTGATTTGCGTCCTTTTATGTTGGCGACAAATCCAATTCCACAAGCATCGTGTTCAAAACTAGGGTCGTATAGTCCTTCTGTATTCAATTTTTTATATTTTTAATTCATTCTGTATATCTAATTTAGTGTGTTTTTATGTTTTGTGTGTTTTTATTGCATTTTTGACAAAAAACAAAAGTTTTTATTGAAAATACTTATGAATTTAGTGAATTATTTTGAATTTGGCAAGAATTATTTTTTTAGTTTTAGTAGAAGTTTTATAAATTATACTCGTGTTGTTGATAACCTTTTTTGAAAAATAGTTGGATATTGGTTTGAATTATCGATAGTTATTTTGTGTATATTTGAAAATATTATTTTAATGCATTTAGTTATCAAATAAGCATGAAAAAAACAGACTATATAAAAGTCCTTTTTATTTACTTAATATTTTTTGTTCAAAGTAGTGTTGCACTTTCACAAACAACTGGCGACATAATTACACTCAAAGGGTATTTTATTGTGAGCAGTTTCGATACAACTTTTAAGAGTGGTTGCGACTTAAATATTAAAAATACAACATCAATTACAGGTGATAGTATGATTTGTGGTGATGGCAATTTTTATAAAAACATTTCTGTTATCAAGTATGTTAAGCCAAAAAATTTAGATTTGAAGCAAATAGACAAGTTTAGTTACCAAATAAAACTTCAAAAAAACGAACACTATATTTATCTATCAATAGATCCATTTATACTTTCAGAAGCAGATAAAGGCGATTCTTCAATTATTAAAAATGTTGATTTACTTAATGCAGTAAAACAAAACCAAATTACAGCAGACCAAATCCAAAAAGAGATAGAAAGGCTGAAAATTGACTTTAAAAAGAAAAAGCATTGTGATATTTTAATGGAAATATCTGTTAAGGTATTAGTATTACCAAAGCGAAAAAAGCCTATAACATTTAACGATCCTTGTGGACTTGATCAATACCTCATTTTATTTGATAAAAAAAATAAAATTAAAGCTTTAAAAGTAATTGATGACTCTTTTTAGGTAGTAATTCTTTTTGGTCTATATCATAGCTTTCTCTCGTTTTAATGATTATTACCCCAATAATAATTGACTTATTAACTCAATTTCGATAACATATAATGTATAGCTTTTTGTTACAGTAAAAGGCATTTTGGATATTAAAAAATACAATCAAAAAAATATTGATAGTCTAAAACAAAATTAGTTTTATATAATTTTTTTGTCCTTACTTTACATAAGTGAATATTTACTCTATATACTATCGTTTAGTTATATAAAACACAAAACATTTATCCACCTAAACAACTGATTTAAAGCAATTTATACGGAAAAAATAATTTTATAAGAAGTAATATGGGTAAAATTGTAATTTTCTTTTAAAAAGTTTAACAAATCAATTACTAATTTAGGGCTTTAAATAAATGTATTTTATTTATTTTGGCTTCTTAAAAAATATGTACTCAAGAACTTTAAATCAACTATGAAAGATATACAATGTAATAGAGATAAGAGGCTAGTGATGCTGACTAGCTTTTTTTTTAGCGTTTGTTTTTTCTTCTTCTCACAACAAACAATTGCTCAAAATACAACAGAATGGTCGCTTGACTCTTGTATTTCGTATGCCTTACGTCAGAATATTCAGCTCAAAATCAATGAATTGGGTATTGAAAACTCTGAATTGGCATTAAAACAATCAAAAGATGATAGATTGCCGAATGCAAACGCTTCTATTTCCCATAATTACAACTGGGGACGTTCGATTGACCCTTTTTCGAATAGTTTTGTTAATCAACTTATTCGAACTAATAACTTATCTCTAAATTCTTCTGTTACTCTCTATAATGGTTCTCGTCTAAATAATACAATTGCACAAAATGAACTACAAGTAGAAGCTGATAAGCTCAATTATGGACAGGCTCAGAATGATTTGATGCTCAATATTGCCAGTAATTACTTACAAGTTGTTTTGAATAAAGAAATTGCAGCCAATGCTCGTCGTCAGAAAACAAGTACACAAGCGCAATATGACCGAACACAGCAACTTGTAGAAGCAGGTGTTTTGCCTAGAGCAAATCTATATGATTTGGAAGCTCAACTGGCAGCTGACCAGCAACAAATAATTTTGGGAGAGAATAATCTGATGCTTGCAAAACTTCAACTTCGTCAGTTGATGCAGCTCTCTCCTACTGAAGATTTTGATATTGTTACTCCACAAGTAGATGACCCTTCGGCTATTTTAGATTCAAAAAATCCATATCAAATTTATCAAATTGCAGAAACAACACAGCCTAATATAAAAGGAGCAGATGTAAATATAGAAGTAGCAGAAAAAGGAATTGACATTGCCGAAGCAGGAAGACTACCTACGCTTTCCCTAGTAGGTGGAGCAGGTGCAAACTATACAAGTAGTCAAAAAGAACGGTTTGATGTTACAGACCAAACTATTGTAGGTTTAGATACACTGGGTTACATTGCAAATGGAGCAGGAATACCGACTGATTATGTAGTTCGTCCTGATGTAGCTTTAGGAAAAGAAAATTTTGGTTTTTTCAATCAACTTAACGAATCTTTTAGATATAGTGTAGGCTTGAGATTAGATATTCCTATTTTTAATCGTTTTCAAGTAGATAACAATGTTCAGAGAGCAAAAATTCAGACTCAGAATGCACAATTAAATTCTAAACTTATCCGTACGCAGCTTTATCAAACTATCGAACAGGCATATATTTCAGCTCGTGCAGCAAAGGCATCTTTTGAAGCAAGTAAGCAGCGAGTAAAAGCTTTAGAAGAAACTGTCCGTGTAATGGAGAAACGATTAGAAGCAGGTGCAGCCAACAGCACAGAATATACAGTTGTTAAAAATAATCTTTCGGTAGCACAAGCTGATTTGCTTAGAGCTAAGTACGAATTTATTTTTAGAATAAAAGTATTAGAGTTTTATGAGGGAGAAGAGTTGAAGTTTTAAAATTAGGGTTTTCTTATACAGAATATTTCAAAGTGTCATTATTGGTGTTGCTTCTGCTAAAATACCAATAATGACTTTTTTTTATACTTCAAAGGCAAACGAACCATTCCCTTTTCTATTTTTACTTTGAATTATAATGCTTTCGAATTACAAGAAGATAAAAACCTATAAGGATTTTAGAATCCTTATAGGTTTCAAAAAATAATACTATCTACTCAAATACAAATTACGTTCATTATAAATTTCTTTAAAGAAAGGGTCTTTTAAGTGATGAATAAAATAAATTGCTTCTCCAGTAGATTTCATTTCAGGTCCTAATTCTTTGTTTACATTAGGGAATTTATCAAAGGAGAAAACAGGAATTTTGATAGCATAACCGTTTTGTTGTGGCTCAAAATTAAAATCTTTTACCTTCTTGTGGTCTAGCATTACCCACGTAGCATATTTGATATACGGTTCTTGGTAGGCTTTACAGATAAAAGGAACAGTTCGTGATGCTCGTGGATTGGCTTCGATGATATAAACAATTCCATCTTTTATGGCAAACTGAATATTAATAACCCCTTTTGTTTTGAGGGCAATGGCAATTTTTTTGGTGTGGTCATGAATCTGTTTCATGATATTTTCGTCCAAATCAAAAGGAGGCAAAACGGCATACGAATCGCCCGAATGAATCCCAGCAGGCTCAATATGCTCCATTACACCAATAATATAAACATCTTCAGTATCACAAATTGCATCAGCTTCGGCTTCGATTGCACCATCTAGAAACTCATCTATCAAAATGGTTTGTTGTCCCAAATCTTTAAAAATATTGATGATGTGTTCTTCTAATTCTTGCTCGTTGATGACAATTTTCATACGCTGTCCACCCAAAACATACGACGGACGAACTAGCAAAGGAAATTCCATTTCAGCAGCCTTTTCTATCGCTTCTTCTGCCGTTTTGATGGCGTGGTACTTTGGATAAGGAATATCATTTTCTTTCAATAAATCGGAAAAGCGTCCTCTATCTTCTGCCAAATCTAGTGCTTCATAGCTTGTACCTAAAATTGGAATGCCATAACGTTCTAGTTTTTCAGCAAGTTTTAAAGCTGTTTGTCCTCCTAATTGAACAATTACGCCCTCTGGTTTTTCATTCAGAATTATATCATAAATATGTTCCCAAAAAACAGGCTCAAAATAGAGTTTGTCAGCAATATCAAAATCTGTCGAAACTGTTTCTGGGTTACAGTTTATCATAATGGTTTCGTAACCTGCTTCTTTTGCAGCCAAAACACCATGAACACACGAATAATCAAACTCAATTCCTTGTCCGATACGATTTGGTCCTGAACCCAAAACGACTACTTTTTTCTTATCACTTTTGATAGATTCATTTTCTGTTTCGAAAGTAGAATAATAATAAGGCGTTTGTGCTTCAAATTCGGCTGAACATGTATCCACCATTTTCCAAACACGATTTATTCCTAAGTCTGTTCTTTTGGTATGAATTTCACTTTCCAAACAACCTATTAAGTGAGCAATCTGACGGTCTGCCAGTCCTTTTTTCTTTGCTTTTAATAACAACTCATAAGGAAGAGTAGCCAGTTTATACTTCTGAATTTCGTTTTCAAGCTCTACAATTTGTTCAATTTGATGCAAAAACCATTTATCAATTCTTGTCAAATCAAAAATACGTTTCATTGGTATTCCTAACTTAAAGGCATCATAAATTCTGAAAAGTCTATCCCACGAAGGAACTTTTAGTTTTTGGTGGATTTCATCTTGATTTCTGACTTCTTTTCCATCTGCTCCTAATCCATTTCTACGAATTTCTAACGACTGACAGGCTTTTTGTAATGCTTCTTGGAAGTTGCGCCCAATTCCCATAGCTTCTCCTACTGATTTCATTTGGAAACCCAAACGAGAATCTGAACCTTGGAATTTATCAAAATTCCAACGAGGAACTTTTACGATTACATAATCAATGGCAGGTTCGAAAAATGCAGAAGTTGTTCCTGTAATGGCGTTATCTAATTCGTCAAGGTTGTAACCAATAGCAAGTTTTGCAGCAATTTTGGCGATTGGATAACCTGTTGCCTTCGAAGCAAGTGCAGACGAACGAGAAACACGAGGGTTTATTTCAATAGCAATAATATCGTCGTTTTCTGGATTGACAGCAAACTGTACATTACAACCACCTGCAAAATTTCCGATGCCGTTCATCATCTTGATTGCCAAACTACGCATTTCTTGATAAACTGTATCAGGAAGCGTCATTGCTGGTGCAACCGTAATGGAATCTCCAGTATGCACACCCATTGGGTCGAAGTTTTCTATCGAACAAATGATGATTACATTTCCTGCCGAATCTCTCAAAAGTTCTAACTCAAATTCTTTCCAACCAATTACACATTGTTCTATCAAAACTTCATGAATAGGCGAAGTATGCAAACCTCTTGAAAGGCAGCTATCAAATTCTTCTTTGTCATAAACAACACTTCCACCTGTTCCACCTAAAGTAAAAGAAGGACGAATTACTAAAGGAAAACCAATCTGTTGAGCTATTTTTTTTCCTTGTAAAAATGATTTTGCTGTTTGTCCTGTCGCAACTCCTACATCCATAGCTTCCATACAGGCTTTGAACTTATCTCTGTCTTCTGTCGTATCAATGGCTTCAAAATCTACACCGATGACATCAACGTTGTATTTTTCCCAAAGTCCAATATCATTACATTTTATAGATAAATTTAATGCCGTCTGACCTCCCATAGTAGGCAAAACGGCATCAATTTCTTGTTCTCGTAAAATAGTTTCTATTGAATCTGGTGTGAGTGGCAACAGATAGACGTGGTCTGCATTAATAGGGTCGGTCATTATCGTTGCAGGATTGGAATTGATGAGCGATACTTTTATTCCTTCTTCACGAAGCGAACGAGCAGCTTGAGAACCTGCATAATCAAACTCACAGGCTTGTCCGATGACAATAGGGCCACTTCCGATGATGAGAATATGGCGAATGGAATTGTTTTTTGGCATGAGAACAGATGTTTTGTTTCCTTTTAAATAGTTGTATCTATAAATTGCACAAAGGTAATAGACTTTCTGGTTTTTGAAAAATGAAATTTGGATAAAATAAGAGCTACTTGCTATTTTTATAATTAGAACTAGATTACAGATTCCAAAATGCTTTTGGTTTTATATAAAAAACTGTATCTATAAAGTATAAAAATCCTTGATTAGTCAATACATTTTAATCGTGTAAGTCTTCTAAAATAATACCTAATTTTGGATGGTAATAATCGTGATTTTTAGTATTTATAAATCCATTACCTGTTAAAAACTTTTGCACGTCTTCTAAGTTGTTTATCGTATCTGCTTTCACAAAATTCTGTTGTACTACTGCATAAAAGGATTCTTTTTTTGAATAAAAGCCTAAAAACTGGTAAGCTGTGTCAGCAAAGAAGTAATTATGTAAAAGTAGATTATGAAAATAATCTTCCCACGAAGCATAATAAACACCATCGTTGAGCTTGATTACTTTTTTGCTGTCTTTTATATAAACTTTTTGCTCTGCACCACTCGCTATAAATTTTTCTTCTTCCAATTCCTCAATTAGTAAGTTATTGTTTTTAGCAAAAGAAGTTAATCTTTTGACTTCTTCTTGTTTGTTTTGGTGTTTTTCTTCAGCCATTGGACTTGTTCTTTGGCTTGTTCTAAGGTAACTGGCGATTGTTTGGATAAGTGCATCATAGCTATGGCTGCTCTTTCCTGAAAGGAGATTTTGGAGTTCATATTTTGTTTGTTTTAAGGTCATAATTTTTTACAAATTAACTTATAAGGTCTGCATCAAGTGTTATTCTTTCTGTTAAGCATTTCATTATTTTTAATTTGATAGTATTTTTGATAAAACGATTGTTTGATTTATAAGGTTGTAAAGGAAATTTTAGTTCTGTTTTTATTGTAGAAAATAGACGATATTTATTATTGCAACTAATTTAACAAAAATATGATTTTAATAAATGAACTCATTGATTTTTATTCTCATAAATATAGAAATCAACAAATGAGGAGAATAGAAACTGTTTTGAAAAAAAGAGGTATTGATAAATATGTCATTTATAGATGTATGAATGTATTTGATGAATTTGTTTATGCAATTTCGGCATCTCGTTATCAATTAGAAATTACAGAAAGCAAAATCATATTTGAATTTCTTGGTAGTGAATTTCAAAATCCTATTCTACTAGATTTTACAAAACAATTAGAATTTCATTCGAATAATATTTACAAACTATCGAATACAGAAAAAGGTATTTGTTTTCAGCCCACTTTTGAGGACTATCTTACAAAAGAAGAGCGAAAGAAAATAAAGAAGAACATTAAGAAAATAAAAATTCAAAAGAGAAGTAGAGAAAATATATTTTTTATGGGAGATTGTCTTTGTGCTGGAGAGTGTGTGGTAAGGTGTAGTACAAAAGCTATATTTTCACGACTTGTAGTAAAAAAACACACAAGGTTTTATTTGTCTTTTACTAAAAATAATATTCCAACTTTAAAAATTGAACTAAGCACACTATGAACTACACAAAAGGAAATATCCTAGAATCAAGTACAGAAGTAATCATCAATCCTGTCAATACAGTTGGAGTAATGGGAAAAGGTCTTGCTTTAGCATTCAAAAAAGAGTTTCCTCATAATTACAAAATCTATAAGGAGGCTTGTAAAAATAAAACTATCGAT
This sequence comes from Bernardetia sp. ABR2-2B, assembly GCF_037126435.1. Lineage (GTDB taxonomy): Bacteria > Bacteroidota > Bacteroidia > Cytophagales > Bernardetiaceae > Bernardetia. Next base: position 2,833,815 of record NZ_CP147020.1, read on the forward strand.
ATTGGAAAATTGCTTTTGGTTGATGAATCTAATTTGGAGAGAAAGAAATTTATCATAAATTTTCCTACCAAAAAACATTGGCGCAATCCTTCCAAAATAGAATACATTGAAGAAGGATTAAAAGACTTAGTTCAAATTTTGAAAAATAATAATTTTGAAAGTATGGCTATTCCTGCTTTGGGTTGTGGCTTGGGAGGTTTGGAATGGGAAGATGTAAGGTTATTACTTGAGAATCATTTGGGGAACTTGGAAGAAATTGAAATTGTGATTTATGAGCCTAAATAATTTCTTTAGTTCAAAATTATATTTCCTAGAATCAATTTTCTTTCAGAATCATCTCAAAGCTCACAATTCCTCCATCAATTACTGCTTTTTCTAAACTTCCATTCTTATAAAAAAAGAAACTTTCTTTTCCTCTTGAATTTACCTTCTTGTATTTATGATTTCCCAAATGAGTAATCGTATTAAAATCTCCTTCTTGTTCTGAATAGCAACGCTTAATATTTACAGGTTCTTCGAAATACATAATGATAGTAGAATATCGGACTATTTCTTTAAAGGTATTTTCAAGTTTTCCATCTTTGGTAACTTGATACTCGTTATTTTTTCGCTTTGTGTCAGCTTGTGCGTGATTATTTCCATTATAGTTTATATCCACGTGTGCTGTTTGAAGTATCTCATTATCAAATAAAACATCATATTCATAATTTATATCAAAGGTTTTGATAAATTTTATTTGTATGTCCGTTGAGCTATGGTAGTAGGTTTTAGAACCTATTTTTTCTTGTGTTGCATACAAAGTTCCTACTGATTTGTCTCTCCAAATCATATCATAGGAAAGCTCTTTTTGAGGTGGATTAGAAACGTTGAATTGGCAAATAATAAAGCTGAAGAGAAATAAATATGACATGCTATTTTTTTTATAAATCTTATTTACAAATATAACTCTTCTAAAACAGCTCTATTATATTTAATTATTTTTTTAGAGATATTTATTCTTAAAAAATACTGTTGAAAGCAGAAATCTACTTTATTAAATTCATATTTTTATTCCCAAAACAAGCACGTCGTCTATTTGCTCTTCTTTTCCTTTCCAGCTCTCAAAAGTATTTTCTAACTTTTCCAACTGCTCTTTCGGTGTTACTTCGCTAATAGTTTGATATAAAGATTTGAGGTTTTGACTTGTAAAAGGCTTATTTTCTTTCTCACCAAGTTGGTCTTGATAACCGTCTGAAAATAAATAAATTTGTGTATTTGGCTTCAAGTCAAACTCTTGTTTAGTATATGTTATGCTTTCTTTCCCATCAATAGCTGTTTTATCTCCTTCTATATATATTAGGTTTTCATTTTCTATTATACAAATCGGTCTTTTAGCTCCAGCAAAAGAAACCTTGCTTTCTTCTTTATCTATTACACATACAGCTACTTCCATTCCACTCTCTCCTTTTTTCTGTTTGCTAGTAAGCACTTCCCCTATTACACTATTCATACTTTCTAATATTTTCTCTGGAGAGTATATCTTTTTCTCTATGGTAGCACGGTTAAGCAATTGATTTCCAATCAACGACATAAAAGCTCCTGCTACTCCATGTCCTTTACAGTCAGCTAGAGCAATAATTATTTTACCCTCTATTTCTCTGCACCAATAAAAATCTCCACTTACTATATCTTTTGGTTTATAAAACACAAAATGATTGGGTAACAATTTATTTAGATAATCAGAAGAAGGAAGAATGGCACTTTGAATGCGCTCTGCATAATTTATACTGTCTGTTATTTTTTTTCTTTGAGTTTTTATCGTTTTATCTCTATTGTACTTTTCGATAGCAGATTCTATAGTCATGATAAAATCTGCTTTTTTCCAAGGTTTGGAGATATATCTATATAAATCTATTTTATTTATGACGTTGGTTACTCCCTCTATACTAGCCTCACCAGTAAGTAGAATTTTCATTGCGTTAGGAAGGTGCTTGTGAGCTTCTATCAAAAATCTGTCACCACGCATTTGAGGCATTATATAATCTGAGATAATTATAGTGATATTCTTTCCTCTACTCTTCAAAAAATCGATTACTTCCAACCCTTCATCGCCACTCTCTGCTGTTTCAATAAGCATAGACTCAGCAAAATGCCCAGCTAATTCTTTTTTTAGACTCTTTAAAATAATAGGTTCATCATCAACACAGAGAATCACGTTTTTTTCCATTTAACCAATAATTTAATAGTTTTTATTCACACAATTTTAATGAAAGATAATATACCTTATATTTTTATTCCTAAGACAATTACATCATCAATTTGATGATGCATTCCTTTCCAATCATTAAAAACAGTCTTTACTTGTTCCAACTGTTCTTGCATTGGCTTATTACTTATTTCTTGGAGTAATTTTCTAAGGTTTCTACTCATAAAACGCCTATTATCTTTTCCTCCAAACTGGTCTTGATACCCATCAGAATAAAAATACAGACTAGTATTTAATTGTAAGTCAATATCATGTTTTGTAAAAACAGAATTTTCTTTTCCGTCTATACCTACTCTGTCTCCTTTTATATGATGTAGCTTACCGTCTTTAATAATACAAACTGGTCTTCTAGCTCCTGCAAAAGAAATTTTGTTTTCTTTTTTGTCAATCACACAAATAGCCATTTCCATTCCTTCATGAATACTAGCACGTTGTCCACTCCAAACATCTTTAATAGCAATATTTATATTTTCTAAAATTTTTTCTGGCGAATATATTTTTTTGTCTATCACAGCACGATTCAGAATTTGATGTCCAATCAGTGACATGAAAGCTCCTGGAACGCCATGACCTGTGCAATCAGCAACAGCTACTATTACTTTATTTTCTTCTTCTCTGCACCAATAAAAATCTCCACTTACTACATCTTTCGGACTGTAAAATACAAAGTGGTTGGGTAATAATTCAGAAAGGACTTGCTCAGAGGGCAAAACAGCATTCTGAATGCGTTCTGCATACCTAAGACTAGCTTGAATCTGCTCATTTTGTTCTTTTAATGTTTTTTCTTTTTCGTAGTTTTCGATAGCAGACTCTACTGTCATAATCAAGTCTTGTGTTTCCCAAGGCTTTGAAATGTATCTATATAAGTTAGTTTCATTGATGGCGTTTGTAACTCCTTCCAGACTTGCTTGTCCTGTAAGAAGGATTTTTATTGTTTGTGGCAATAAATTATGAGCTTTTATCAAAAACTCATCTCCACGCATTTGGGGCATTATATAATCTGAAATGATAAGAACTACTTCTCTTTCCTTTTCTTCAAAGAATTCGATTATCTCTAACCCTTCTTCTCCACTTTCTGCTGTTTCGATAAGCATAGTATCAGCAAAATATTGAGATAGCTCTTGTTTTAAGCTATTTAAAATAATAGGTTCATCATCAATACAAAGAATGATTTTTTTATTCATATTATATAATCAATAGTTTTGAGAGAAAAAGTAGATTTATAGCCTTGTCAATTATTTGCATAAAATAGGTAATTATTTTTACTGCACCAAAAAGTAATCTTGTTTAATAGTATTTATTTAGACCTAGCTCTTTATTTTTTCTACCAAAAACTGAGCTGCTCGTTTTGCTCCATCTGACTGAACAAATGAAGAAGCTTTTTGAGAAAACTCACTTTTCATAGTAAGTAATGTTTTTAGTTTTGTTATTAGGTCTGAGTCTATCTGATTTTCTTCTAAAAACAAAGCTGCCTTTGCATCAGAGGCTCGTTTGGCTCTTCCATATTGGTCGTCATAACCTCTTGATTTTGGAATAAAAATAGTTGGGATGCCACAGGCTAAAAGTTCATGAAAGGTATTATACCCTGTTGCAGAAATAGCTAAATCCAAAGCAGGTATTAGTTCCATAAGGGGAAAATGTGAAAATGAAATAGCAGAAGAAGGCAATTCAGAAAAAATTTCTTTTAGTTCTTTTGTAGCATTTAAAGGCGGTTTGGGAACAAATAAACGTATTTTTTTCTGTCTTAATAATGAAGAAGAGTTTAGAATTAAATCAAAAATCTGTTTGTAGTTTTCTGTGGTGGTGGTATCTCCTCCTCCTCCAAGATTAACCAGAAGAAAGTTTTCATCTTTCTCTACTCCTATTTTTTTTCTAATCTCTTCTCTTGATTGAAGTTCTGATTTTTCTCGTATCAAAATTTCATTGCTCCAAAACAAATTTTCTTTTTTTGAGACTGGTACTGGTATTTTTACGCTTCCTTTGCTGTGTGGCGCAATAATAAAATCATAAAAATTTTGTGTTTCAATTTTATTTCTATCCATATTCATTTGTTCTCTATGAATAAAAAACTTTTTCCATTTGAGTGGTAATCCTAAAACAGAAAGCAAGTCGTTCATTGAACCCAAAGGAAAAGTATCAACTACCAATGCCACAGGGCGATAGGTATTAACAATTGAAGTCAGTATTTCGGAATAAGAAATAGCTAGGTTTCGTTTCAAAAGCCGAGTTTCTCTTGCAATCGTTTTGCTAGGCACTTTGTAGTAGGCAAAGCCTTCTTGATACAACAAATGAGAACCTTCTGAAGCTGTAAAAAATAAGGGAACTAAAGAAGAATCTTGTTTTTTGAGCTGACGAGCAATAGCCAAACTTCGACTAAGATGTCCTAAACCCAGACCATTGACGGTATAAAAAAGTACGTATTTCATAAGCAAAATTTTGTTTTCTCTAAACTACTAAAAAAGTCTATGACATAGAAATTCACCTTAGTAAAAAATGAGACTATTAATTTTTGTAATTTTGAGGATTATTAATTGATTATTCGAAATTCATTTATCACTAATCACTACAACAGATGAATTACTTTATTACAGGAGCAACTGGTTTTTTGGGAAGTTATTTGGTGGAGGAATTAATCAAGAGAAATCAAGAAAATTCTATCAAAATAATTGCCTTAAAAAGAGAGAACAGTAAAATCCCTACAAAGCTTCAAAACCATCCAACTTCTATCTTAGAATGGGTAGATGGCGATTTACTGGATGTTGTTTTTTTGGATAAAATAATGAAGCAAATTGATAAAGTTATTCACGGTGCTGCCATCGTTTCTTTCGATCCAAAAGATAAAAAAGAAATGAAAAAGACGAATGTAGAAGGCACAGAAAATATGATAAATGCTGCTCTAGCAAACGACGTAAAAGTTTTTTGTCAGATTAGCTCCGTAGCTGCATTGGGGCAGCCATTGGCATCACAACAAGAACAGAATATTAAGATTAATGATAGAGAAATTACTTTTATAGATGAAAAAGCACGTTGGACACCTGAATACACAGGTTTTAGTGCATACGCTTTCACAAAGCATTTGGCAGAATTAGAAGTTTGGCGAGGACAAGCAGAAGGACTTGATGTAGTAATTGTAAATCCTTCTTTTGTTTTGGGATATGATGAAAATGGACGAAGTAGTACAGCACTTATTGATTATATAAAAAGCGAAAAGCCATACTACGGAGGTGGTTTTAGTAATTTTGTAGATGTACGTGATGTAGCAGAAATGACTATTTCACTTTTAGAAAAACCTGAACTTCATAACGAACGCTATATTTTGAATGGGGGAACAGTGGCTTATTCGGAGCTTATGCCTAAAATTGCTATTGCTCTTGATAAAAAACCACCTCATAAACCTGTTCCGAGTTGGATAAAAAAATACGGTTGGAGAGTAGCCAAAGCGTGGAGTTTTGTGAGTGGAAGTTCGCCCATTATTACGAAAGATTCTTTAGAAGCAGCCAGCCGAACAGTTACTCATTCTAACCAAAAAGTAAAAGATAAATTAAATACAGAGTTTAGAAGTTTGGAGGAAACTGTGGCGTGGATTGGGGAGAAGTATGGGGATTGATTATTTTTCAATTTACTTTCGTCCATTTCATATTATCTGCTGTTGTATATTCTATCAAACCTTCTTGTTTTGTAAAAATAAAGCCTTTAATAGGGTAACCAAAGTAATTCAAACTATTTTTGTAAAAAATATTAATATAATCTGTATTACGATTTACGCCTATTTTCATGGAAGAAGCATAAATATCATTATTATCTACATTAAAAGAACCCGAAAGATACTTATCTTCAGGATAATAAACATTGATATCTACGTAAGAGGAACGGCTTGCATAAAGGTTAAATTTTATCTCATCATTTTTGGTAGAAAGTAAACTAACCATTTCAGTTTCACAACTACCTAGACATTCATCTCCTCCACAAATTTGTGTTTCAGATATTCTTTCTACTTTCAAAGAATCAATATTACCACTTTCATCTTCAAAAATAAAAAACTTTTTGTCTTCATAAGGTATAATCCACTCAAAAGCATTTTGGCTTACTTTATAATCTGGAGAGTTGCAAAAACAATCTTGAGAAGTAACAATACAACAACTACTTAAAAAAAGCAATCCAATTATCACAAAGTATTTCATATCAATTTTAGTTTTTTTGAGGAATTTTGGTTTTGAACTAGTACGAACTAATTTACTAATGTGCGACAATCTAAATAAATTATTTTTTCTTATAGATTCCAAATTCCGAAAAATCTATAAAGTTTTGTAACTTTGAAACATAAGTAAGGAGTAATTTATTATATCCTTATTCAGATTTATTTTTTTATTAAATATAGATAAACTTAACTAACAAGATGACAAAAGTAACCGTAGTAGGCGCAGGAAATGTAGGCGCAACGTGTGCAGACGTACTTGCAACTCGTGAAATATGCCAAGAAGTAGTTTTAGTAGATATTAAAGAAGGTTTTGCAGAAGGCAAGGCATTAGATATTTGGCAAAAAGCTCCAGTTATTGGATATGATACTCGTACAGTAGGCGTAACAGGAGATTATAAGCGTACAGCAGATTCAGATGTTGTTGTTATTACTTCTGGTTTGCCTCGTAAACCAGGTATGACTCGTGATGATTTGATTGCAACCAATGCAAAAATCGTAAACGAAGTTACTTCAAAAGTAATTGAGCATTCTCCAAATGCAATTATCATTATCGTTTCGAATCCTTTGGACGTAATGACGTATGCAGCTCATTTGGCTTCTAAAAAAGACCGTCGTCAAGTAATGGGAATGGCTGGTATCTTGGATACAGCTCGTTACCGTGCATTTTTGGCTGAGGCATTAGACGTTTCTCCAAAAGAAATTCAAGCTATTTTGATGGGTGGACACGGCGATACAATGGTTCCACTTCCTCGTTATACAACAGTTGCTGGTATTCCTGTAACTGAAATGATTGATGCAGACAAGTTAGAGGCAATCGTTCAACGCACTAAAAAAGGTGGTGGAGAACTTGTTAAATTGATGGGAACTTCTGCTTGGTATGCTCCAGGGGCTGCTGCTGCTCAAATGGTAGAGGCTATCGTTAAGAATCAGCGTAGAGTATTCCCTGTTTGTGTGAAACTAGAAGGAGAGTACGGTATCAAAGATTGTTACTTAGGCGTTCCTGTAATTTTGGGTAAAAATGGTATCGAAAAAATTATCGAACTTGACCTTAACGACGATGAGAAAGCACTTTTAGAAACTTCTCGTCAGCACGTTAAAGAAGTAATGGATACTTTTGACTCTATGAATGCAACTGCATAAGTTGAATCAAATATTTTTTATAAAAAAGTCCATAATTCATTTTATGGGCTTTTTTTGTGGATAATATTTCAAAACTATATGTACTGGTTAAACTTGTAAAGTCAGTTCAAACATGTTTATTATATAATTCGTATTTTTAGTGTTTTGTTAATCACAATTCAATTTATTCTTTTAAGATTCTATTATTATGCCTAATGGCGTTCACTATTTAGATACAAAATCTGCTCAAATTTATCAAAGTTCTTCTGACCAGTTATATTTCTTCAAAGTATTTATTGGAAACCAAACTATCGAAGTAGAAGAAGGTGATTGTATTTATTATTTTGATGATGTTCTTGAGTATGCACATTTAAAAAAAGGAAAGTGTAGCATCAACTCTTTGCATTGTGCTACACTTATACGAGGTTATATGCCTCCAGAAGCTAGTATTTCTCTCAAAGGAGTTACGGTTCTGCCGTATATCAATGGCTGTTCTACTAAACAGCTTTTTCCTCCCATTAGGCAAGGCGACCCTACTTTGCAATATCTTTATATGCCTCCTAATAGTAGTGAACAGGCTCATCACATACACTCTACAGCACGAGTGGTTCTTGTACTGAGAGGAAAAGGACAAAGCATTGTCGGCTTAGATAAACATGCACATACTGAAGAATTATATAAAGGAAAAGTTTGTATATTAGAGCCTATGTGTCCTCATCATTTTGAAACACCTTTTGACGAACCTCTAGTTGTAGTTCCTCTGCATATTTTTTCGTCTATACCTCAATCTGAACAAAATCACCCTATGTATAATGGTACTTACAGAATATAAAACTATTTTTGATGACTTCATCAAATCATTTAATAAAATGTGTGGGGAGTCAGGGCATACCTACTTGGTTCGTCAGCAGACCTATAACTATGAAACAGGTTCTCGGACAGTTGATGAAAAATATAAAGTTAAATACAAACATGATAGAAAAGACAATACTTGGGAAATTTATGCTACTCCAAGAAGTTGGTTTTCGTTCAAGAAATTTCCACTTATCAAACTTGAATTTTCTGATAAGATAGTTATTACAGGCATTGCTACTAATAAAATAGACTCTATTGTAGAGAATAATGTTGATAGCTTGAAAAAGCTACTTAAAGACTACCAAGAAAAAGTTAGAAATCTCAATCCTGATACTTTTGCTCGTCTATAAATTAAAATGATGAACACTCCACTAACTTTTCTACCTTTATCAAAACTGCTGCGAAATCCTTTTTATTACAGAAAATGTAAAAAGGAATACTTAGCTGCTTGTCGTTTTTTTGGGTGTACACTCATAGATCGTACACAAACATTAGATATTGGACATTTAAAGTTTAAGGTTCTTGACCCTCTCTATGATTTTCAAAAAACAGAACTTAGTTTCAAACAGATATCCCTTCTCAGAGCAAAACAATTACTAACATTTGCCCAAGAAACTGATAAAAGAATTTGCTTGTTATGGTCTGGAGGAATCGATTCTACTGTTGCTCTTGTGGCTCTTATTCAAGTAGCACAAGAAAAAGGTAATTTAGATAATCTTGAGGTATTATTATCTGCAGAATCTATCAATGAATTTCCTAACTTTTTTGAACAAGTTATACAAAGTAAAATTAATTATACGCTTTATCAGCCTCCTCTTTATCCACTTTTAGAAGACAAAACCAAAATCTTTATTACAGGCGAACACGGCGACCAGCTTTTTGGTAGTGATAAAGCAAAATATTATGTTCTATCAGAAGATGCTTTCAAGCCTTATCCAAATATTTTACCTTTTATGATTGGGCGAAAATTGGGTACAGAAAAACACACCCAAAAAATGCTAGACTTTCTAGTTCCACAAATCAAAAAATCGCCTTTTCCTATTGACACACTTTATGATTATCTTTGGTGGATGAATTTTTCTCAAAAATGGCAACACGTATCTTTGCGACTAATTAGCAAATCAGAAGGCTTGATTTTAGGACAAGATATGATTCACTTTTTCAGTAGTTCTGAATTTCAGTCGTGGTCAATCTCTAATCATCCTCTTAAAATTGATAGAGCTTGGAACACCTATAAGAAAGTTGCTAAAGCATTTATTCATGATTTTTTTGAGGATGAGGAGTATTTCTTGTATAAAGAAAAAGAACCTTCTCTTAAAGATGCTATTGTAGAAGAAAAACGAAATTTGTTTGTGAGTTTTCTTAAGTAATCCAAAACTATTCTGAAAATAGTTTGAGATATAAATGAACTTATTTTTCATCAGTCAAAGTTTAAAACATTTATCATGCAAAAGAAAGTAATTATTACAGGAGGTTGTGGCTATATTGGCTCACATACCGTTGTTGAGTGTTTGGAAAATTACACAAAGAAAAACGGCTATGAACAGGATTATCAAATAATTTCTATCGATAATCATCTAAACTCTTCTTCTTCTGTAATTGAAAACATAAAAAAACTAACAGGTAGAGAAGTGAAAAATTATGATATAGATTTGTGTGATTACGACAAGACAAAAGAAGTTTTTGAGAAAGAAGTAAATAGTAGTTCTGAGTCAGATTCTGAAATAATAGGTATTATTCATTTTGCTGCCTTAAAGTCTGTTCCTGATTCTGTCGCTGACCCAGTATTTTATTATCAGAATAATCTAAATTCTTTGCTCAATATTTTGAAGTTGAGTAAAGAATATAAAGTAGAGAATTTTATTTTTTCTTCTTCTTGTTCAGTTTATGGAAATGTGGAAAAATTACCTGTTTCAGAAACCACGCCTTTCGGAGCAGCAGAATCTCCTTATGCCTATACCAAACAAGTAGGAGAAAGAATGATAATTGATTTTGCAAAAACTTCTGAACATCAAAAGTTTGTTTTGCTTCGATATTTCAATCCTGTAGGAGCGCATATTTCGGCACAAATTGGAGAAGACCCAAAAAATCCACCGACTTCGCTTGTTCCGATTATTACACTAACGGCAGCAGGAAAAAGAGATAAAATGCACGTTCATGGAAGCGATTATAACACTCGTGATGGTTCTTGTATTCGTGATTATATCCACGTTTCGGATATTGCAGAGGCACATCGTTTGGCTATTGATTTTCTAGTAGAAAATAATCAGAATGACAATAAAGAGGTAAATCAAGTAGAGATTTTTAATTTAGGAACAGGAAACGGAGTAACTGTTTTGGAAGCTATAAAAGCCTTTGAAAAAGTAAGTAATAAGAAACTTAATTACAAATTAGGAGAGCGAAGAGAAGGAGATGTAGTAGAAATTTATGCAGATAATGAAAAAGCAAAAACTGTTTTGGGATGGATACCTAAATATGGGATAGAAGAAATGATGCGTTCTGCGTGGAAATGGCAAAAGAACGTTTTAGGAAATTAAAGACAATAAAAAAGGCTTATCAAATGTAATGACAAAATAGGAAAAGGAAGAGCTAATCAAAAATTTGCTTTACCCTTTAAACTATCAAAATGAAACTTTTGAGGAATTGATGGAATATGCTAATTCATATTTTTCTAAATAGCAGATTCATAAAAAATCTTTAGTAGTATGCTTTTTTTTATTAAATTGATACTCTATTGAATACTAAAAACAGATTTATTCCCCTTCTACAACTATGAAAAAAACAACTAATTTATCCAATTTGATGGTGATGGATATCGAAACGGTTGCTTCCCACGCTACTTTCGAAGAGCTTCCAGAAAACTTAAAATCTCTTTGGGAGAAAAAAGCTGCACGAATTTCTCCAGACAATACTCCAAAAGAAGCTTTTGAAGAGAAAGCAGGAATTTATGCCGAGTTTGGAAAAGTAGTAGTTATCGGAATTGGTTTTTTTGTAGCTCAAAAGAATGAAGAAGGAAAAGAAGAACAGGTTTTTAGAGTCAAATCGTTGGCGTCTGATAATGAAAAAGAGCTGTTGGAAGATTTTATAAAAGTAGTAGAAAAATTTGGTAAGAACTTGCAGTTTGTGGCACACAATGGAAAAGAATTTGATTTTCCGTATCTCTGCCGTCGTATGCTTATCAATGGTCTTGATATTCCGTATGCGTTGGATATTTCAGGCAAAAAGCCGTGGGAAATAAATCATATCGATACGATGCACATGTGGAAGTTTGGCGACTACAAAAACTTTACGTCTCTTTCTCTTTTGGCTGCCGTTTTTGGGTTGGCTACTAGTAAAGATGATATTGATGGAAGCGAAGTAAATGGTGTTTATTACAATGAAAAGGATTTGAATAGAATTGCTGTTTATTGTACAAAAGACGTAATCTTGACAGGTCAATTATTTTTGAGAATGCAAAATTTACCAATTATTAAAGAAGAGAATATTATTGTGGTGGAATAAAATACGTTTTAACACTAAGTTCTGAAATATCAAGGTTAATTAAGTTACACTAAGAGAGTAAAGAAATATCAAAAATGAACTCAAAAAAACAACATTGGGAAACGGTTTATGAAACCAAAACACCACAAGAAGTAAGTTGGACACAATCCAAACCCCAAACTTCGCTTGATTTTATCGCTTCTTGCAATTTAGATAAAAGTGCCAAAATTATTGATGTTGGTGGTGGCGAAAGTCTGCTTGTAGATTTTTTATTGAAAGATGGATTCACAGACATTACTGTTTTGGATATTTCTTCAATTGCTTTAGAAAAAGCAAAAAAACGAGTAAAAGAAAAATTTGGAGAAAAATCAAATTATGTAACGTGGATAGTAAGTGATGTTACAGCATTCGAACCCAAAACAAACTTTGACCTTTGGCACGATAGAGCAACTTTTCATTTCTTGACTGCTCCAAATGATATTTCAAAATACATTCAAATCGTAGAGAAGTTTGTATCAAAAAATCTAGTTATAGCTACTTTTTCGAAAGAAGGAGCAAAAAAATGTAGTGGTTTGGAAGTTTCTCAATATAACGAAGAAAGTCTGACAGCTCAATTTAAGAGTTTCAAAAAGATTTCTTGTTTGCAAGAAGACCATACTACACCTTTCGATACAAAACAAAACTTCTTGTTTTGTAGCTTTGAAAGAGTTTAAATCTATTTCAGAGAATAAATACTTTTGTTAATTTTAGTTACAAAATTACTCACACTCATACAATTCTTTTTTTATGAGTGTTTTTTATGCAAAATTTGAATAACTAAAAAATCAGGAATTATTACTTCTAACTTATTTTTTACCCAAAAACATAGAAATTCAGCACTTTTGACTGAACTCTATTACTTCTACGATGAAAAAAAATACTCTTCCCTTTCTCATTTTTGTTTTATGCAATGGTTTGTTTCTCTTTTCTTGTTCAACTGCCGAAGCTCCTCCAAATTATACTCAAACTTCAGATAATAAAACTGAAATTCCTGCTCCTGAAATAGTTTTGCGTTCTATTCATGATGATGCGCTCATAGGCTCACCTGCTTATGCACAACTTCGCTATCTCTGCAAGGATATTGGACCTCGTCTTAGTGGCTCTAAAAATGCTCAAAAAGCTGTTGAATATATGCAAAGAGTTTTGGATTCTATGAATTTGGATAGCGTTTATTTACAGCCTGTTATGGTTCCTCATTGGGAACGTGGCGAAAAAGAATTTTGTCAGATTATTGGCAATGACAAGAATAAAATCAATCAAAAAGTTCTTGATATTACGGCTTTAGGTGGTTCTGTCGGAACAGATGGAAGAATCAAATCTGAAATAGTAGCTGTTAATTCTTTAGAGGATTTAGAAAACTTATCTAAAAAAGAAGCTAAAAAATATGAAGGCAAAATAATTTTTGTAACACAGCCAATGAATGCAAAATTTATAAATACAGGTTCGGCGTATGGAGCTTGTTCTTCGGTACGTGTGCGTGGTGCAAATTATGCTGCAAAAGTAGGTGCAAAAGGCTTTTTATTGCGTTCGCTGACACTTGCAACTGATAATCATCCACATACAGGAGTTATGATTTATGAAGAAGATGGAAGAAAAATTCCTGCTGCTGCACTAAGTACAAATTCGGCTAATTATTTGGAAAAATTATTAGTAAAAGCTGAAAAAGATAAGAAACCAGTAGAAATAGAATTACAAATGAATTGTGAAACGCTGCCAGATGTTCTTTCTTATAATGTTGTTGGAGAGCTTAGAGGGAGAGAAAAGCCAGAAGAAATAATTACCGTTGGTGGACATTTAGATTCGTGGGATTTGGCAGAAGGAGCGCACGATGATGGAACAGGCTGTTTGCAATCTGTTGAGGTTTTGAGATTGATTCAAAACTTAGAAGCTAGACCAAAAAGAACGATTCGTTGTGTCTTGTTTATGAATGAAGAAAATGGCGCAAGAGGAGCAAAAAAATATGCAGAAATAGCTAAAGAAAAAAATGAAAATCATATTGCTGCACTTGAATCAGATAGTGGAGGATTTACGCCACGAGGTTTTAGAGTGCAAGATTCTACTCGTTTGAAAGTTATTCAAAAATGGCAACCTTTATTTGAGCCATATAATTTACATAAAGTAGAATACGGTTATGGAGGAACAGACATTCGTCCATTAGGAGATTCTGGAACACTTTTAATTGGACTTGAACCTGATTCTCAGCGTTATTTTGACCATCATCATGCCGAAACTGATGTTTTTGAAAATGTACATGAAAGAGAGTTTTTGTTGGGAGCTGCTGCAATGGCAAGTCTTACTTATATGATGGCTGAATATGGAATAGAATAATTTTATTCCTATATTTCCAAACCCTAAGAGCCTTCGAAGACTCTTAGGGTTTAACTCTATTTTATAAAAAAAGCTATGAAAACTACCTACGGATTACCTGCTAAAAGAGAAGAACTTATAGATGTTTTAAATACTGCTTTTGCCGAGCAAAATTTAGATGATGAAGAATATGAAAACCGAGTAAAGGAAGCTCTAAATGCAAAATGTATTGAAGAGCTAGAAGTAATTATTTTTGATTTCCCTCAAGAAATAAAGAATAAACTATTTCCTAGTAAAAATATTTCACAACAAAAGTCAGACTTTCCACCTGCTGCTTTTTCATCTTCTAGTCAGCGAACTTCACATTCAAAGTCAGAGCATTCGTCTCCTAACAGTCATATTACCCACTCAAAATCAGAGTTTTCTTCATTTAATTCAACAACTTACGTAGGCTCAGAGTTTTCTAATCTCTTTCCAGCAAGGAGTTCAAAGGCTATTTTTACTACTGACAAAGAATTAGTTTCTGTCTTAACAGAAAAAACTGTTCATTTCCAAGCTGTTTTCGGAACACAAAAGGTAGATTTTAGAAATTGTCGTTTTGAAGGACAACGTTTTAGAATAGATGTAGATAGTATTTTTAGTAACACAACATTAGATTTGAGAAATCAAGACTTAGCAGGAAAACATATTGATATTTTTATAAAAGGTGCGCTCAACGAAATCAAAATTTATATTCCTAACGGTGGAACTGTTAATAAGAATGCAACTCTTATTTTGGGAGAGTATTCAATGAAAGACAAACGAAAAGGATTTTTAGGACAAATCAATAAATTCTTAGGCAATGAACAAGTAGAAAATGATTCAATTCCTTTCACAATCACTTTGCATGGAAATACTTTTATGGGGGCAGTAAAGATTATTTATTGATTTTGAAATAAATCTAATAAAATGAGCAATAAAATATGTATTTTAGCAAAAAAATAAAAATAAACTAGAATATGGAAAATGCTCTGCTCTGGCTCATCTTGATAGGAATAGGAATAATAATTTTTCTATTGATAAAATTGATACAGAATAAGGAGAATACAAACGGAAATAAACTCGTCGAAAATCTTCAACTTATAGAACGAGATTTACAAAAAATAGAACAGCAGTTTGTTTTTAATCGTCAAGAATTAGCGCAACAATCTAAAGAAAACCGAACGGAAAGCAACCAAACTTTTGAGCAGTTTAGAGAAACTTTAGGGCAAGTTTCAGAAAAGAATCAAGAGCAATTAGAAAAAACAATTCGCCAGATAGCAGAGGCTTTTCGTCATTTCAAAACACAATTAGATAGCAACAGACAAGAATCACTACAAACGATATTACAGTTTGAAAGTAAAATCAATGAAACTACAACTTCTAACTTAGAGAATATCAGAAAAACGTTAGAGTTTAAAGTAAATGAATTGCAAACTCAGAATACAGAAAAGTTAGAGCAAATTCGTGTCGTTGTCGATGAAAAATTACAATCTACTTTAGAAAAACGCTTAGGAGAATCCTTTAAAATTGTGAGTGAGCGTTTAGAACTTGTCCACAAAGGATTAGGAGAAATGCAGCAACTAGCCAACGGAGTAGGAGATTTGAAAAAGATTTTGAATAATGTAAAGACAAGAGGAGTTTTTGGAGAGTTTCAATTAGAAGCCATTTTAGAACAGATTTTAAGTAATGAACAGTACGCCAAAAATGTAAAGCCAAACCCGAATAGTAACGCTATTGTAGAGTTTGTTTTGAAGATTCCACACGCAAAAGATAAAAGTCAAAATGTTTTGATTCCGATTGATGCAAAATTTCCAGTAGAAGATTACCATTCTTTGATGGATGCTTACGACGCAGCCGAACCACAATTAATAGAAGAGAAAAGAAAACTGATGATAAGAAGAATAAAATCATCAGCAAAGGATATTCAACAAAAATATATTGTTCCTCCTCATACTACGGATTTTGCAATCATGTTTTTGCCTTTTGAGAGTTTGTATGCTGAGGTAATGCGCTGTGATGGACTTTTTGAACAAATCCAACGAGATTATAAAGTTACCATTACCAGTCCGACTACACTTTCAGCTATTCTAAATAGTCTGCAAATGGGATTCCGTACTTTGGCGATTGAACAGCGAAGTAGCGAAGTGTGGCAGCTTTTGGGAAGTATAAAAAATGAATTTTCTAATTTTGGAACAGCTTTAGAAAAAATCCAAAAGAAATTGGGAGAGGCTAGTAATACATTAGACCAAGCAAATGTTCGTTCTCGTGCCATCGAAAAGCAGTTGCAAAAGGTGCAGGAAATTCGTGTGGAAGAATAACTTCATCTTCAAACAAAACCTATAATTTATATGAGCAAAGGGAAATTCTTAGATAAATTTTTTGGTTTTGTAGTTGTAGCTGGTGTAGTTTTATGTTCAATCTTGTTCTTGATTTTTCTATTTAATTTGGAGTATCAAAGTTTTACTTTTGAGCTTCTTTCTTTTTATAATAAAACTGATAGAATTGGTTTTTTTCGTCAGAATTTACTTACAGAAACTCGTTTTTTTATCTTAAAAGTAGTCGTCGGGCTAACTTGTATGCTTTTTTCTGCTTTCATTTTTTGGAAGTGGAAATGGATAAAAAAGTATTTTTTTTTATCTAAAAATAGAATTTATATTGAAGTAGAGTCAATTTTAAAAAAGGTAATATATACTTGGAATGAAATTTCATTTTTTGAAAAATTTGTTTTATTTATTCCTCTGCCTATTTATATTATTTTTTGGTGGCTCTATGGTTGGCAAAACGATGAGATTTTTTCTTATACCTTCTTTGTTGATAGAGGTATTTTGGTTTGTGCTACTTATTATCCTGCTCCAAATAATCATGTTGCTTTCTTAATTTTTTCGGCTCTTCTTAATAAAATTATTCCTTCTTTTTTTTCTGATTTTATTTGTCTAAAACTTCCTGCTACGTGTTCGGCTATGCTTTCTTTGTGGATAATTTGGCTCTTTTTTTATAGAAGAAATCAAAAAAAAATAGCGTGGTTTTCCTTTTATTTGGTTGCCTTTAGTGGAGGTTTTTTCTTTTATGCAACACACGGACGAGGTTATGCATGGACAATTTTGTTTTTTTTGTGGTCTTGTTTTGCCGTTTTCAAAATTATTTCTAATCAGAATAAAGCCATTGTTGGTGTTTTAGTGACAACGACTCCAACAATCCAATCTAAAAAATACTGGTTTTTATGGGCTATTTCTTTGATTTTTGGCTGTTATACGATTCCAATTTTCATCTATGTTTGGTTTGGGTCTCTTATCGGTTTGTGGCTTATTGGAACAAATAAAATTCGAATAGAAAGTATTATAGTATCTTGTGTTTCAGGAATAATTATTCTGTTTCTTTATTCTCCTATTCTAATTATTAATGGTCTTTCAGCTATTGTTTCTAATTCTTGGGTTGCTCCTCTTAGTTTTGAAAAGTGGCTTGAAATATTTCCTTCGTATTTGATGGATGTTCACGGAATCGTTGGAATATTAGCTTTTATAGCTTCATTTATTTTATTTTTCCGTAAGAAAGAATTTAGAAAAACAATTATTTATTTTTGGTGCATTGCATATCTCCCTTATCTAATTACTTTCATTCAAAAAGTATTGCCTTTTGAGCGAGTTTTTTTATACAGACAAGTAGCTGAAATTTTGATGCTTTGTTTTTGTGTAGTAATTCTGACAGAAAAATATTTCACGAAGCTATTTTATAAAAAGTCTCTTCAAATTACATTTATTTCTTTAGCCATTTTTTATGCTAGTGTTAGAATGTATGGACAATATTATCATTGGAATATCAGAACGAATGTTTATCAGTTTGCAGAACCTTTAGCAAAAAAAATCTATACACAAAAACCTTCTTCTATTCTTGTTTTAGAGGATACATATAATGTCTTTTTAAGGTATTATTTCAGAGATTCAGATACGAAAGTTGATGTTTTGCCAAAATCAAAAACAGAATATCAAATTATTATTTTGCCACTAGAAAAAGAATTTCCATTATCCAAAACTGACAGTCTGAACTATTCTATTTTTTATAAAGATAATTTTGTAAAAGGATTTGAGAGAAAATAAAGCTATTTGAGAAGACTTATTTAATATATAGAATACTTTCCATAACAGTAGTTCGTTCAAAACCTTCTGATTTTGTTGATAAATTAAAATTTCATGTGATAAATAATTATCCAAACCTATTTATTCTTAAAAAAAAATAAGAGTATATGAAGTATTTATGTAACTAATCTAACGAATTTTAATTTTTTTTTAAAGTTGGTAGTTTTGTGCATCAATTTTGTAAAATATTTTTTATACTTATTTAACGAAGTATAATTTTAATTACTACTATTTATCTCAAAATTAGACAATTATGAAAACTCTTTTTTCTTTTATGTTCGCAGCAACATTGTTTTTCGCTATTCAATCAGAAGCAGCAGCTCAAAAGTATTTTACCTATGATGGAGACACTTTTTCTGTACAACTCAAAACAAACAGTGCCAATACTCAAGTAATGGAAATATACTTCTCTAGTGAAGGAGAGTGGCATAAGTTTGACATCGTTGATTACCACGATTTGACAGATACTCGCAAAGGTGGTTTTGTTTATACAGTAAAAGATGGCAAAGGACACAGATACGAAGTAGATTATCGCAGTTATGCAGATTATGTAGTCGTTCATAACTCTGACTATACTTCGGAATGGAGACTCAACCGAAGATAGAACACTACTACTAAAAAAATATTCAAAAAGGCTTATCATTACATTTGATAAGCCTTTTTTAGACGCTATCCTATCAAGTGTGTAAGTTGCAAAAATTTTAGATTTACGAGTTGGTAGAAAATTTAAAAAACGATACTTAGAACTTTATGGTGTTTTTTTTCTACTGGTACTGAGTTAAATACACAACAGGAACAGCAAATACTAGAGCCATAATAAAAGCCTGACCAGCAAGAGATGGCTTTGTGAAAACTGATAATAGTGAAATAACTGACATTGAAGCACAGAAATATCCTAATATTTTTCTACTCCTCTCATAATTTTGTGATACAAATGTCATTTTGTATTGAGTTCAATTAGAAAAATATGAATTAGCATATTCCATCAATTCCTTAAAAGTTTCATTTTGATAGTTTAGAGGATAAAGTAAATTTTTGACTAACTCTTCTTTTTCCTCTTTTTTGTATTCTATCCACTCATCAAATTCTGAAAGGTGTTTTTTTGCTGTTTCTATTGTTTTTTCATAATCGTAATTATTTTTTACCAAATCAAAATATCTGTTTTCTACTCGCTTTTTTCCTGTTTCTTCTTCTAAATTAATTTCTATTTGTTTATCTATTTTCAATAAAAGTTCTCCTGCATTTTTATCAAAAGCTACTTTCCAAGAGTGAAAACCGTAATGAAGAAACTTTGCAGTGTATAAAGAATTATACAGAGTTATAAGCTCTAGTGTGTTTAGTTCAATTTTAGAAGTTTTCATAAAATCAACTTTTTTTATAAAAATTAGAAAACCATATTGTTAGCAAAATAATCATCTACAATTTCTTTTATTTCTGACAAACTATTCAACATTTCTTCATTAGTGTAAGTTTTATCAAAGCTGTGAGCGATAGAGTTTCTTATGTTTCTAAATTTATCTATTTTATCTTTTTCTGATTTACTTATCAAATTATAAAAATAATTTAACTCAAGCATTGTACTTTCATTTGCTTTTTCAAATCTTTGACTTCTTGAAAACGCTTTCCATTTCTCTTCGCTATCAAGATAATCTAAATTATGCATTAAAAACTTGAATTTTAGGATTTGAAAGATAATAATATACAACTCCCCAAATGCTTGTATTTTTCTGTTTATATTGAAATCCTGTAGAATTTTATCAAAATTATATTTGCTTCTGAGTTCTTCTATTGGACGATATAAATTCCATTCTTTACTACTTATTACCTCTAAAGCTTTTTCATGACTATACCCTCTTTTTTTATGCTTTTCCATGTAATTTGGTATTGGCTTACTGCTAAGAAATTCTATTACACCATGAATCTTTCCATCAATTGGACGGGTAGATTTAGGCATTGTGTCTCTATGTCCTCCTTGTGTAGAGTCATTAATCATTTCATCAGTAATTTCATCCAAAGGAATGAAATAATATATACTATCGTTATAAGACATAGTTATTATGAATATTTTTAAGTTAAAAATTGAATAAAGGACAGTTTTCAAACAGTCCTCTACATTACCCCACCTGACAAACCACCCCCAACTGCTCAATATCTCTAACCAAATCACTACTTGGCTCTATTTGTAAATGATGCGAAACGGTTTTGATAAAAGTACGTCCTTTTTGTGGTGCTTGGTGGAAAAACTCCATTTTTATCTTGCAGTTACCAGCCTTACAGTCGTTAAAAAGGTTTTCTAAGTCCACTATCAGCGTTTCATTTAGATTCAATAAATTAATGGCTATGTTAATGTTGCTTATAGGCTTTTGTTTGACATCACTAAGTAAGGAAATATTCTTTATTTTAAGTTCTACTTGGTCAGGACTTTTATAACGCTCTTCCATTCTACCTGTAATCAAAAGAAATTCGCCTTGCACCAAAAAGCCTTTAAAGTGGTCATATTCCTTTCCAAAAAGCGCAAATTTATAACTTCCAGAATAATCTTCTAGCGTAAACAAACCAAAATCTCTTCCTGTGGCTGTCTTTCTGTGTGCTACTTCTATTATCATTCCTCCTACTTTTAGCTCTGCTCCTTTTCGTGCATTGGCAAGGTTTAGAAGGGTAGAAGTACAAGAGGTTTTCATTTCTATTTTATATTGGTCTAATGGGTGTCCAGAAATGAAAAAACCGACGACTTCTTTTTCTTTGTTAAGCTTATCTATTTCTGTCCAACGCTCTATTTCAGCAAGACGTGGACGCATTACCTCTACTTTACCATCTGCTCCTCCAAACATAGAAACTTGTGAAGATTCGGCTTCTTCTTTTTGTGCCTTTGAATAAGCTAAAAGCAGTTCTAAGTTTGTTTTTCCTGTATTCGTTGGTGCAAAAACTTGCGCTCTATGAATATCATCAAAACAGTCTAATCCACCTGCAAACGTCAAGGCTTCAAAAGTTCTTTTATTGATAACTGATAAATCCATTCGCTCCACAAAATTGAAAATATCTTCGTACTTTCCTTTCTCTTCTCGTTCTGTAATGATATGTGAAACGGCAGTTTCTCCTGCTCCTTTTATGGCTGCTAATCCAAAACGAATCTGTCCCTTGTCATTCACACCAAAACGCTCAATACTCTCATTTACATCGGGTCCAAGAACAGGAACACCAATACGCTGCGCCTCATCAATAAAAAACGTAATTTTATCAATACTGCTCATGTTATTGGTCATAACGGCTGCCATATATTCGGCTGGATAATGCGCCTTCAAATACCCTGTTTGGAACGCCACCACAGAATAAGCTGCCGAGTGAGAACGGTTGAAACCATAGGAAGCAAATTTTTCCATTACCTCAAAAACCTCTTCGGCTTTTTTCTTATCAATTCCGTGTGTTTTCTTTGCACCTTCTACAAAAATGACCTTTTGTTTTGCCATTTCTTCAGCCTTTTTCTTACCCATGGCACGACGCAAAATATCTGCACCACCAAGCGAATAACCTCCCATTATCTGTGCAGCCTGCATAATCTGCTCTTGATAAATCATGATACCAAAAGTAGGTTCAAGAATAGGTTTTAAGAGTTCATGAGGATATTCAACGGTTTCTTTTCCGTGTTTTCTGTCGATATAAGAAGGAATAAAATCCATAGGACCAGGACGGTACAAGGCATTCATGGCAATCAAATCTTCAATATTTGTAGGTTTTAGTTCCTTCAAATACTTACGCATTCCATCAGACTCAAACTGAAATGTTCCAACCGTATCTCCTCGCTGATAAAGTTCATACGCCTTTACATCATCAATAGGAATTTCGTCTGGATCAATCTTGATACCATGATTTTTTTCGATTAAATCAATGGCATCTTTTATAATAGTTAAAGTTTTCAGACCCAAAAAATCCATCTTGAGCATCCCTGCATCTTCAACTACTTTTCCATCAAATTGCGTAATGAAAAGGTCGGCATCTTTGGCTGTACAAACTGGGATATACTCTGTAATATCGTCTGGAGCAATAATAACACCTGCTGCGTGTGTTCCTGTATTTCGAACAGACCCCTCCAAAACCTTAGCATTCTGCAATACTTTTCCTTGCAAGTCTTTTCCTCTAAAAATACGTACCAAATCTTCTACTTCATCAAAGGCTTTGTCTAGTGTAGTACCAGGTTTTTCTGGAACAAGTTTGGCAATTCTATTGGATTCATCTAAGGGCAATTCCATTACACGAGCAACATCTTTGATAGACATTTTGGCTGCCATTGTACCATAAGTTACAATCTGTGCCACTTGATTTCTTCCATATTTCTCCACTACATAATCAATTACTCGCTGTCTTCCCACGTCGTCAAAATCCACATCAATATCTGGCATGGACACACGTTCTGGATTCAAGAAACGCTCAAAAAGTAGATTGTAATGAATAGGGTCAATATTAGTAATTCCGATGCAATAGGCGACTACAGATCCTGCGGCCGAACCACGCCCTGGACCCACGGCAACACCAATTCTACGAGCTTCATTAATGAAATCTTGTACAATCAAGAAGTAACCAGGGAAGCCCATATCTTTCATGATTTTGAGTTCGTGGTCTATGCGCTCTTTGATGGCTGGTGTAATTTCTTTGTAACGGTCTTTTGCACCTTCGTAAGCCAAATGTGCCAAAAAAGCATCTTCATCTGGAAACTCTGATGGAATTTCGTATTTTGGTAATAAAATATCACGCTTGAGCTTGATAGGTTCTGTTTTTTCTACAATTTCCATCGTCGTTTCAATGGAAGCTGGAAGGTCTGCAAAGAGTTGGTTCATTTCTTCGGCAGATTTAAAATAAAATTCGTGGTTTGGAAAGCCAAAACGATACCCACGACCACGACCAACAGGTGTACTTTTCGGAATACCATCTTTCACACACAAAAGCGTATCATGTGCATCTGCGTCGTCTTTTTTGAGATAAAAACAATCATTTGAAGCAAAATATTTTACATCATATTTGTCTGCCCAACGTAAAAGAATTTCATTTACACGCTCTTCTTCTTCTAATCCGTGGCGTTGAAGTTGAATATAAAAATCATCTCTAAATTCTTCTAACCACCATTGAAAAGCCTCTTCTGCTTGTAGCTCACCTACATTCAAAATCAGTTGAGGAATTTCTGCTCCTAATCCTCCTGTGGTGGCAATTATATTCTCTTTATGCTTCACTACAAGCTCTCTATCCACACGTGGATAACCTGCATAATAACCATCTACATAACCATAAGAACACATTTTGGCAAGATTATGATATCCTGCTTGATTTTTAGCTAAAAAAACTTGTTTTGTTCTTCGGTCTGGATTGTCTTTAGTAAACTTGTGTTTGTGTCTATCTTCTGTTAGGTATAATTCTGCACCAATAATTACTTTTATTCCCAGTTTCTCCCCTTCTCCCACAGCATAAAAAGCACCATGCATATTTCCTGTATCAGTAATCGCAACGGCTGACATTCCCATTTCCTTAGCCGTACTGACTATTTTTTTGACATTGGCTGTACTCTGTAAAATGGAGAATTGTGAATGCGTATGAAGATGAGCAAAAGGCAAAATTTCATCTAGCTTTCTGTCTTTTTTTAATCTATCACTCGCCTTACTTTTCTTTTGGACTTGCTGAAAATTTGCCTCATCAAGTTCTGGAGCTTGATAAACGACCATTTCTGGCGTAATATCTTCTACTGTTGGAACTACTTTATTTTGTAATAATCCGAAAAAACATTTTGCTGTTGCATCTACATCATAAGCAGCATCGTGAGCATCTGCAAAGGGGACTCCGAAAAGTTTGGTGTGAAGCTCAGTAAGCGTAGGCCATTTGAAACGTCCACCACGTCCCCCTTGAATTGCCACAAAATCTACTGAAGTCAGTTTTGTACAAAGCGTTTCTTTTTCCATAAAACCACGCTCAATGCTTTCTCTATGGTATTCTGCACCCATTATAGCAACATCAAACTCTACATTGTGTCCGATGAGAATATCAGCTTTCCCATAATCATCAGCAAAAGCATTCAGAACATCGGAAAGAGGCTTTCCATTTTCTTCTGCTCTTTTTGTAGAAATTCCGTGTACTTTCTCTGCATTAAATGGAATCGTAAATCCATCAGGATAAACAATATGATTTTGAGCAGATAATAAATTTCCTTTTTTATCGTGCAACTGCCAAGCAATCTGAACCAAGCGAGGCCAGTTTTCAGAATCTGTAACAGGTGCGTTGAAGTTTTTTGGAAGTCCTGTGGTTTCGGTGTCGAATACTAAATACATAGGTAGTGGTATTTTGTCGTTGGTGGGGACACCAACAACGGCAAGGTTAGTGCTGTTTTATTTACGAATTTACGAAAAATTTTGCTTATTTTGTTAGCAGATTCGCTCATTTTTAGATTTTATAATTTTCTAGTCTTATGAAAAAAATATCAGTTATTGTCTTATTTTTGGGAATGATTTTGTCAGCTTTCGCAGTAAAAAATTATAGCAAAAAAGAAATTGATGAGATTACAAATGCAATAGATCATTATTCAGCTTTTTCTTTACAAACATTAAATGCTAATGAAGTTTATGAAACTACTTTTGATGGTGGAGGAGAAATAAAAATTCTTTGGAGAGGCGATGAAGCAAAGAAAGTTCATCAAGATATTTTTTTATCTTATGGGAAGCTATCCACAACTTTTTATTTTGACAATAAAAAAATTATCAAAATCATCGAAACAGAAGAAAATTTTGAGTTTAAAGAAGATATGAGCTTAAATTATGATAAACTAACAGAAGTTTTCAAAGAAGAAATTTATGTTTTAGATTATGAAAACGAAATTGTTGAAAAACAGATTATAGGAGAAAGAAAAGTATCTAATGACGTTTCTGTTACTAAATATTACCAAACAGCAGACTTTATTTTAGAAAAAATAAAAAATTAAACAGGTCGATAATTATTGTGATATTCTATAAATTTAATTTCTTTTAGCTCTTCGTAATTTGGATTGATAACTTCTCTACTTTCAAAAAACTACTATTTTTACCATTATTAAAGAGCTACAAAACCTACTTCTCCCTCTCAATAGCATACTTAACTAGTTCCATAAGCGATGTTTTGTGTTCAGATTTTGGGAAAACATCTAGCATTTTTAGGGCATCTTGATAATAGGTTTGCATTACAGTTTTAGTATATTCTATTCCTCCTGATTGCCTTACAAATTCTATAACTTCATTTATCTTATCAGCTTTATTATTCTTATTTTTCACTAAATAAATAATATGTTTTCTATCTTTATCAGAAGCATTTTTTAGAGCATAAATTAAAGGTAATGTCATTTTTCTTTCTTTGATGTCAATTCCTAAAGGCTTTCCTACTTCGGCAGTTCCGTAATCAAACAAATCATCTTTTATCTGAAAGGCAATTCCTATTTTCTCTCCAAAATCTTTCATTAAATCTACTATTTTTTGGTCTGCACCAGCCGAAGACGCTCCCACACCACAACAAGCAGAAATAAGAGTTGCTGTTTTTTGTCTGATTATTTCAAAATAGACTTCTTCTGTAATATCTAATTTTCTTGATTTTTCGATTTGTAATAATTCTCCTTCGCTCATTTCCCTAACAGCATTCGAAACGATACGCAAAAGTTCAAAATCTCCATTATCAATCGACAATAATAAGCCACGAGAAAGCAAATAATCGCCTACCAAAACAGCTACTTTATTTTTCCAAAGGGCATTGATCGAAAAAAATCCTCTTCTATAATTTGATTCATCAACAACATCATCGTGTACCAATGTCGCAGTATGTAAAAGCTCAACTAAAGACGCTCCACGATAGGTTACTTCTCCAATTGTTCCACTTTCAGAACACATACCAGCCGAAAGAAAAACAAACATGGGGCGCATTTGCTTTCCTTTGCTTTTGACGATATAGTTAGTAATTTTATCTAAGAGCATTACGTCAGAACGCATAAAATCCCTGAATTTTTGTTCGAAGACTTTCATTTCTGACTGAATGGGCGTTTGTATGCGTTTGAGGCTCATAGAAAAATAAAGAATAGAAGGATGAAAAAATGACTATTTGTACTCGTTACAAAGGTAGGAATTTGTATTTTTATGAACTAATTGTATTTTTAAACGGAATAACAACTTTTCCTCGTCTGTGTGCTCACAAATGAACTCAAATTATTATATGAAAATAGAATATACACTTCAAGAAAACGATTTTTTGGAATATCAACTTTATACTACTTCCAAATCTGAGGCTATCAGAAAAAAACGTTTGATTTCGAAATTTGCTGTGCCTATGCTGTATGTTCTGTTGGGTGTTTTTTTTTATTTCTATGATAACAACAAAAACGCAATTTTGATTTGCCTTTTTTTAGGTGCATTATGGCTCTTTATTTATCCTTTTTATTCAAAATACAGATACAAACGATTTTACCTTAATCATATTAAAAAAAAATATACAGACAGATTAGACCACGTCGATGCCTTAAAACTAGGAAATAATAACTACTTTTATATCAAAGAACAAGGAAAGGAAGGAAAAGTAAAAACGTCTGACGTAGCAAACCTTATTGAACTAAAAGAACATTTCTTCCTCAAAACAAAAAAAGGAGGAGCAATTATTCTTCCCAAAAATTATATTCTGAATACTGACGAGTTCAAACAAATAATTGCCGATTTAGGTATAAATTATGTAGATGATACGGCGTGGAAGTGGAGTTAATTGTTTGACAAGTTTTAACAGACAGATTTGCTACTTTCTTTTAGATAATTAGGCGACTACGTTTTTTAATGAGTTATATTAAAATTTTGATTTAATGAAAAATACAACATTATATATTTTATTTATTTTGAGTAGTTTGGTTGCTCTTTCTTCTTGTAAAGATGAAGCTCCCGAAGAGCCAAATGACATTACTATTGGTCAATCATTTTATCCTACTGAAAAAGGACAATTCCAAACTTTTCTTGTCAAGCAAACTCGTTTTGCACTTAATGAAACTCCTGTTACTACTACCTATCAACTTAAAGAAGTCATTGGAGAAGAGTTTGAAGGCGAAAATGGCGAAAAATTGAATGAAGTCTTGCGTTATGTTCGTCCGAATGGCTTAGAGGTTTTTCGTCTGGATTCTGTTTTTTCGGTTAGAAAAGATGAAAATGTAGTTGTAAAGATGGAACATAATATTCCTTATGTAAAATTAGACTTTCCGATAGAGGAAGGCAAGACATGGAATGGTAATCTTTTCAATACTCGTCCTGTGAAAGACTATTTAGCGCAAGAAATAAATGCCTCGAAATCTATTGGAGGCACTACTTTTCCCAACACGATGACAATTATTGAAAGTCAGGATTCTAGTTTGGTCGATAAAGAACTGCGTTTTGAAATCTATGCTGATGAAGTTGGATTAGTTTATAAAAAAACGGAAAGTCTTTTGTATTGTAATCAACCTGAATGTTTTGGGCAGAAAATCATAGAACGAGGAATTATTTCTGAACTCACTATCTTTGATTGGGGTATTGAGTAAATTAGAAAGCATCTTATTTTAAACTCTAAATGTCTCAAAAAACCTAGCCTTTGTTGGTGTTTTAGCGTAGCGACACCAACAAATACAGGCACAAGTAAAACTTCATTTTAAAAAAAATATTCTCTAATTAGCTCCATCAGGTTTTCTCAAACGATAACCTTCCAAATTACTGCGCTCTCCTGTTGGAAGTTGTAAATAAACTTCAAAATCAATAAAACTAGCTTCTGCAAAACGAATACTTTGCCTATAAAACAGGTCGTCAAAATCGTTTTCAAAGAAAATTCTTCTACCATCTGTTCCTGAAACTTGTACAGAAAAAGAATCTCTAATTCCTCTGTTTGTAATAACTGTAACTCTCAAAACAGCATTGTCTGTAACTATACTTTGTGGGTCAATTACTTGAAACTCTTTTTGAAAAAGCGTACGGTTTTCTCCTGTGTTTGAAGGAACTGTATTTAATCCATCAGGGATAGTAACTGTCAAATAATTGATGCGAAAAGTAGGTTCTTTTACCGTAAAACGAATTTTGAAAGTAAACGGATTCTCATCTGGGTCGTTACTCTGAATACTTATTGTTCCTATATTTTCTCCTAAAATAATTGCATTAAAACGAACCAAAAAAAGAGTTTTCTGACCACTTTCTAAATTGTCTATCAATACATTAGAAACTTGAAAATTTGGATTATCACTTTGCAAACTAGAAAGATTGAGCATTCCATCTCCTTGATTTTCAATTTCAAACTCAAAAATTTCTCTAAAACTTGTTTCTAGCTCTCCTCCTTCTATAAACTCAAAACCATTTTGCAGTTCTATATCTTGGTTATTCTCTTTATAAAAAATAGCAATATCTGGAATAGGTGCAGGATTCGGATTGGCTACTATTTCAAAAATATATGGATTCTCTTCACTATTTGGGTCATTATTCTCAATCTGAACTTGTGTGAGGTAATTACGAGCAGTTGTAGGTTCGAAAATAACTAAAAAAGTAGTTTCTTGGTTAGGCAAAACCTCATTTTGGACTACACTTTGAATTTCAAAATCACTTGTTGTAGAAATAATATCTGAAATGATAAGGTTTGATTCGCCTTCGTTTCTTATAGTAAAAATAGCTTCATAACGTTGTCCTACTTCGGTACTTTCAAAACTATAAATTCCAATTTGAGAAGGAATAAAAGTAGTCTGTTGATAGACTTTTATACTGGGTAATTTTGGAGGTGGTGGTGCATTGACAGTTATTTTAATAAAAAAAGTAAAAGTAGGTTCATTCCAATCATTCGAAAGAATCGTAATCGGAATTTGATACTCTCCTACTTCCAACCCTTCAAAATTTACTTGAAAAGAATCACTCTCATTTGTTTCGAACTTATTTTTGAGAGGTTGAACAATCTCAAAATTCAACGTAGAATCTATATTATTTGATTCTATTTCTCCTATTTTCAAAACGTTTCCTCCCTTATTTTCTATCAGAAAAGATAATCTGAAAGGGTTTTCTGCCTCCACTTTATAAGATAAAACCTGACTTTCCGTGATTTGATTCTTTGCAGGAATATCTATTTCACTTTGTAAAGAATAAACCTCTAATTCTGGACAAAGGAGCTTTTCATCATCTTGGCAACTAACCAAAAAAAGAAGAAAAACTATCAGTAAAAAACACGACTTAAAGTAATTTGAGAGAATAGAAACCATAAAGAGATTATTTTTTTAATTTTTCATTGTAGAAAACTGTAAATCAGCAAACCATAGAAGCTAAAACGGTTTGCTTTTTCCTAAATATATCATTAAAAGCAATTTTAAAGCAAAGAGTTTCAGAGAGATTTTAAAGTTTATATCTGTACACAATAACATTTTCTCAAAAATTTTCGTTAATATTAACCAAATGTTACTAAATTGTTAATAGATTTATTCATTTAATCCCTAATTTATTTTGGAATCTGTATTGAAGAGGCTATTAAATTCTTCTTGATAACTCATTATTCTGCTCATTTTTTAAATTTTACTATTTTGAAACACTCTAAACACCAATTATCGTATCGAATAAATGTTTTACTTAAACTAAATGCTCTGCTTTTTTCAGCTAAAAGTTTTTTATTTCTTGTTCTTCATTTGTTCATATTAGCAATACTGAACTGCTCTTCTCCTGTTTTTGCTTCATCTACTACTTCTTCAAACTCCCATAATGAGCATAAAATGTCTTCTAGGTTATCTAGTTTTTTAGATGCTCATGATTCTATGACTCCAGAAATGAAGGAAATCGCTATCCAAAAGATTATAGATTTTAATGAAGACTTTAAGATTTCGCCTACTAATGAATCAAAAACATTGAGAAGGTTATTTTTTGCTGTTCAAGAAACTTTTTTAAAAGAATATAGTCTGTATTCTAGTTTTTTTCAAACAATTGATAGTGGAAAATATGATTGCTTGACAGGTTCGATATTATATGCTGTTTTATTAGAAGAGATAAAGCAAAAAGGAAATTTTGACTACACCTATCAACTTGTTCAGACTCCAACTCATGTTTTTATAAAAATAAAACTGTCTGATGAAAATGAAATGATTTTTGAGAGTACAAGTCTTGATAATGGTTTCATTGCTACACCCAAAGGAATTAACTTTTATTTGAACCAACAAGCAAAGAAAGCCAAAGAAGAAACGCAAAATGGAAGCATTGTTTTACTAGACAATCAAAGCCTTAACAATTTGGTAACATTAGAAACTGCTTCAGCTCTACTTTATTTTAATCAAGGAGTTCTGTTTTTTAACCAAAGAAAATTTGGAAAATCACTTGATATGGCTAAAAAAGCACTTTTTTTTGACAAAAGAGATGCTTTTTATGATTTGGCTAGTATTTCTTCACAAGAGTTACGAAAAAACAACTTAATTACAGAAAAATAATATATTAAAATAGTTGAAATATTATCTTTATAATTAAAAAATAAATTTTACTATCACGTGTTTTTTAATTTGAATTGAAATATTTTTTTTCTAAAAAGTCAAGAATTAAACTATCGATTATTCTTAATTTGTTAATAATACTGAAACGAAAAGATTGCAAGGTGTGTCTTACCTTTGTGGAAACTTAAATGAAAGCTCCTAACAACTTAGTTTGGAGTTACTTAATTTTCTCATTCAGCAAACCTTTTTATAATCTTATGATGAAGCATTACATCTTAAGCCTTATCGCTTTGGTATTTGCTTGTTCGGTAGCATTCAATTCCTACGGACAAGGCTCTACTACGTCAGCCCTTAGTGGTGTCATTAAAGACAAAAACGGAGAAGAACTTCCAGGTGCGACTGTTTTGGCAGTGCATACTCCAACAGGTTCACAGTTTGGAACTGTAACTTCTCTAAATGGTAATTATTCTATTCGTAACATGAATGTTGGTGGTCCTTATACGATTACTGTACAGTATATCGGATACGAAGACAATAAAAAAGAAAATGTATATCTTTCTCTCGGACAAACACTTAGCCTTGACTTTGAACTTGCTGAAACAGCAAGTGAACTTGAAGTAGTTACAGTAACTAGCCAAAGAGAAATTATTGATGGCGAAAAAACAGGAGCTTCTACAGTTATTTCTACTGAAACAATAGACAATATGCCTACTGCTTCTCGTAACTTAGGTGATTATCTTCGTGTTACTCCTCAAGCAACTGTAACGGAAGGAAATGATGGTCCTGAAATTTCTATTGCAGGTCAAAACAATCGCTTCAACTCTATCTTTATTGATGGTGCTGTAAGTAACGATGTTTTTGGTCTTTCTGGTAGTGGTACAAATGGTGGACAAACAGGTGTTTCTCCAATCAGTCCTGATGCAATTGAGCAAATTGAAGTTGTTGTTGCTCCTTATGATGTTACTTTAGGTAACTTTACTGGTGGTGGTGTAAATGCTGTTACTCGTAGTGGTACAAACAAATTTACAGGTTCTGCTTATTGGTTTACTCGTAATGAGAATTTTGCAGGAAAAACACCAACAGATACTGAAGGTGTAGAACGTCAAAAATTAAATGACTTTCAAAGTAATACATTTGGTTTCCGTTTGGGAGGTCCAATTGTTAAAAATAAAGTATTCTTCTTTGTGAATGCAGAGATGCAACGTGAAGAACAATCTCAACCATTTCCATTTGAATCATTTCGTGGAGATGCTACTCAAGCAGACGTTGATCAGTTAGTTAATTTTGTTTCAACTAATTATGGTTATGATTTGGGTGGCTATTTGGATAATGGTCGTCAAAGAGATGCAAATAAAATTTTAGCTAAAGTTGATTGGAATATTAGCCAAAAACATAAATTATCTTTACGTCATAGTTATTCTTTTGGTGAAGAATTAGAAGGTAATGCTAGTAATCCTAGTAATATCAACTTCTTGAGAGGTTCAGAGCTTTTTCCTTCAAATACTAACTCTACTACATTAGAATTGAAGAGTAATTTGAATGCTAATATGTCTAACAAACTTATTGTTGGCTATACTGCTGTTCGTGATGACCGTAACTTTGAAGGCGACCCATTCCCTAGAGTACAGATTCAAGATGGACGTAATAATATCAACTTTGGTTCAGAGCCTTTCTCTATTGGTAATGAGCTTAATCAAGATGTATTTATCCTAACAGACAACTTTACTTGGTTTAAGGATAAGCATACAGTTACTTTCGGTACACATAATGAGTTTTATTCTATCTATAACCTTTTCCTTCGTGAAAACTTTGGTGTTTATAGATTTGGTAGCTTAGAAGACTTCTACAATAACAACCCTAACCGTTATGTTCGTTCTTATTCATTACTTCCTAGTGTAGATGCACAACAAGGTGATGCTGCTACTGCTGTTGCTGGAGAATTTTCTGCTGCTCAACTTGGTTTTTATGTTCAAGATGAATATTCAGCAACTAACAAACTTACTCTTACAGGAGGTCTTCGTGTAGATATTCCTTTATTCTTTGATGAGCCAACTGCAAACCAAGATTTCAATGCAAACGCACTTCCTGAAATGCTTCAAACTTGGGCACCAGATGTAGAGGTTGCTTCTGGAACTATTCCTTCTGGAAACGTTCTTTTCTCTCCTCGTTTTGGTTTCAATTACGATGTGAAAGGTGATCGTTCTGTACAAGTTCGTGGTGGTCTTGGTTTATTTACTGGTCGTATTCCTTTTGTATGGCCTGGTGGAGCATTTACAAACAATGGCGTATTTATAGCTAGTGTATTCCAAAATAACCCTCAAACTATAAATAGTGCAGGTGATACGGTAGCACTTCCTTTCAACCCAAATCCATTTGACCAATATACAGGTGCTGATATTGTAGGTTCACGTGAAGGAGCTAGTCAGATTGACCTTTTTGCAGATGACTTTAAATATTCTCAAGTATTCCGTACTAGTTTAGCTGTTGATACAAAACTTCCTTTTGGTTTAGTAGGTACTTTAGAAGGTATTTACACAAAAAATATCAATCAAATTTTGTATCGTAATATCAACGTAGCTGCACCAGTAGGAACTGTAAATACTTCTTATGGAGATGATCGTCCTGTATATGATGGAGCAATTACTCGTGATTATGACCGTGTACTTCTAGCTACTAATACAAACGAAGGATATTCTTACAATATTACTGCTCAAATCCAAAAGCCATTCTCTGGTAGAAAATTTGATTTCTCTGCAAATGTAGCTTATACATTCGGGCGTTCTACTTCAGTGCTTGATGGAACTTCTTCTCAAAACTCTTCTAACTGGAGAAACACGTATGTAACTGACAGAAATAATTTAGAACTTAGTCGTTCTGATTTTGACCCTGGTCATCGTATTAATGCTTTCGTTTCTGGAAAAGCTACTTATGGTAGTTTTGCTGCAACTACAATCTCACTTTTCTATAACGGACAGTCAGGAAGACCATTCTCTTATGTATATGCTGGTGGTATCCATGGTGATGACCGTTCAGGACGTGATTTCAATAACTTAATTTGGATTCCTGCTGACCAAAGTCAAATCAATTTGATTGACAATATCGATAGAGATGGTAATTTAGTTGCTACTGCAGCTGAACAGTGGACTGCTCTTAATAATTTTATTGAAAATGATGATTATTTGAGTAAGAACCGTGGAGGTTATGCAGAACGTAACGGACCTCGTCTTCCTTTTGAATCTATCCTTGATTTGAAATTAGTTCAAGATTTCTTTGTTACAACAGGTAGTGGAAGCCGTAATCAACTTCAAGTTACTTTTGACATCTTTAACTTCACTAACTTCTTAAACAAAGATTGGGGTCGTCGTCGCTCAATGCCTTTTGGTAGTTATGCTGCTATTGATTTTGAAGGTTTTGTAGATGAAGACAATGGAGATTTTACTCCTCAATTTATTTTTGAAGAAGATGGGTCAGCTAAAGAAGTTTCTCAAATTAGAGATACTGGTTTTTATAGCTCACGTTGGCAAATGCAACTTGGTGTACGTTATATCTTCAAGTAAGAATAATGAAATACTAAATTTGTAAATAAATTTTACTTAAAAACCCTTTCAGAAAGTTTCTGAAAGGGTTTTTTGATGCTCTCTACTTTTCAAAATAGCAAAATAAATATATTCTTTTGATTAGGTTATCCAACTCTTTTAAGTGAATAGGTTCATCATCTGGACAAATTCCTATCGAAAAATCTTTTTATTCAGTAGCTTTTTGATTATCTTTCCAAAAAGTGTATTTAAATTAAAAAAATATTCTAATTTCTGAAAAACAAAATTTAATTAGTAGATAGATATTTTTCTATGTGGAAACTCAATACTATTGGCAAACGTGTTCGTGCTGGTAATCTCATTATTATTATTGCTGCTGTGATTAGTGCTTCATTGAGCTTGTTTATGCTCTCACGTAGCCAAAAAATGCTTCATCAATCCTTTTCCGTAATTACTCCTTCGGTAGAGGCTATTAATGATTTGCTTTTGCTTGTAACACGCTCAAAGATGTATATTACCAACTGGATTCATCTGCCTGATAATATTGATGACAAAGAAGATTTGATTTTGCTGCATAATGAGCAGTTCCCAGAAGTAAAAGATAGAATAAGTACACTCAAAAGAGATTGGCAAAACAAAGAAAATGTATATCGTGTAGATTCTATAATCATCGCTTTTGATGACATTCTTCAAACAGAGCAAGAAGTAATGAATACGCTCAACCGTTCGGAAGATTATAGTGATGGCACAAAAAGAGAAAAAGCAATTCGGTTAGTAAACGAAATGATTATTCCCAATAGTAATATACTCATAAAGAATTTAGAAGCATTAGAAGCAAGTAAACTAAAAGAAAAACAAGCAGATGGAGATTCTGTCGAACGTTCTCTAAACTGGTTATATAAAATTATATTAGGTTTAGGTATCACTACTTTTATTGTTGGTTCTATGGCAAGTTTTTTAACCACAAAAAGTGTTTCAAAACCTATTCAAAAGCTCAATCAAGTGTTAGCTGGATTGGCTAGAGGTTCTATTCCTAATTCTGACTTTGGAATACGAATAGGAAATCATGAAATTGGGCAAATGACACGTTCTTTGCAAGAACTTATCAAAAGCCTAAAAAATACTTCAGAATTTGCTCGTAAGATAGGAAGTGGAAAGTATAATAGTGCTTTTGATGTTTTGGGGGAAAATGATATTCTCGGAAACTCTCTTTTAGATATGCGTAATAGCTTGGCTAAAGTAGCCGAAGAAGATCGTCGAAGAGCTTGGATAACAGAAGGAATAGCGCAATTTGGAGATATTCTCCGTGCTAACTATGATGATACAGAAGAATTTGCTGCTGCTATTGTTCAACGTTTAGTAAAATATACAGAGGCAAATCAGGGGGGAGTTTTTGTGATTTCTGAAACACCCGATTCAGAAGGTGAATTTATGTATTTAGCTGCTGCTTATGCGTGGGACAAACCTAAATATTTAGAGAAAAAAATACGAAAAGGAGAAGGACTTACAGGACAAGCTTGGCAAGAAGGTGAGACTGTATTTTTATCTTATGTTCCTGATGATTATATCCATATTACCTCTGGGCTTGGAAATACAAACCCATCTTCAATTTTACTCACTCCTTTGAGTTATAATCAGAAATTATATGGAGTGGTAGAACTTGCCTTTTTCAATCCTCCAGAACCTTATCGCATAGAATTTGTCGAAAAAATTGTAGAAAGTTTTGCTTCTACGTTGTCTTCTGTCAGAACAAATCAACGTACTCAACTTCTCCTAAAAGAATCTCAAGAAATGACCGAGCAGATGAGAGCGCAAGAAGAAGAAATGCGTCAGAACGTCGAAGAGCTACAAGCAACACAAGAAATGGTAGAAAGAAAGAGTAGAGAATTAGAAGACCAACTCAATGCCATTAATCAAGCTGCTGCTATGATAGAGCTAAACCCAAGAGGAATCATTACTGAAATAAATGAATTGTATCTGAAAATATCTCAATATTCAGAAGAAGAAATAAAAGGACAACCTCATACTATCTTATTAAAAGAGGGATATGAAACGTCTAACAAATACATGCAGCTTTGGGAAAATCTAACTCAAGGAATTATAGTAGAGGGAGAATTCGAACGTCAAGCAAAAGATAAATCTTCGTTTTGGTTACGTGCAACTTATTATCCAGTTATGGATAATTATAAAAACCTAGAACGTGTAATTCATATTGCGACGGACATTACAGAGCAAAAAACACAAGCCATTCGCTTAGAAGAA
This sequence comes from Bernardetia sp. ABR2-2B, assembly GCF_037126435.1. GTDB lineage: Bacteria > Bacteroidota > Bacteroidia > Cytophagales > Bernardetiaceae > Bernardetia. The sequence goes on from NZ_CP147020.1 coordinate 2,870,446, forward strand.
ACATTGACAGAACAAGCAGAAGCTGTTGAGCAAATGCGTATGCAAGAAGATGTTATGCAACAAGCTATGGAACAAATGCAAGAAGCACAACAAGAAGTAGAAAAGCGAGAAAAACTATTAGAAGAATCATACAAAGAACAAGAGCAGTATATCGAACAAATGAACTCACAAGAAGAAATGATGGCGATGAGTATGGAAGATATGAATCAAAATATAGAAGAAATTACTAAAGAAAAGGAAGAAATGAAACAAAAATTAATCGCTTGTCAGAAAAGAGTAGAAGAGCTAGAGAGTAAAAAGTAGTAAGTCATTATCAATCGTACTAAAATAAGTAAAAAACTCCTCCTATTAATTGTTTTTCATTGATAATGAATATTTTAGGTCGTACCTTTGCACAAAAATAGGTGGTTAGTTAAATAAATAGTTGATTTACAAAATGTTAGCAAAACAAATTTACTAACAACTTATTTCCTCTTTAAAATAAAAATAACTTACGCTTTAGCGTAAAAAAAATAGTTTTATATAGATTTTGTTCCTTCTATGAACTTACTAATTGGTCAGATAGGACATTTATTTGTCATCCTTTCTTTTGTTTCTTCCATTGTGGCTGCGATTGCTTATTATTTTGCTAGTCAGAATAATGAATCACTTTCAGATAAAAAAGAGTTAGAAATATACTCTTGGAAAAAAATGGCTCGCCTTGCTTTTGGTGTTCATGCTTTTTCTGTGATTGCTGTGGTGGTGGTTCTTTTTTCAATTATCTATAATCATCAATACGAGTATCATTATGCGTGGAGTCACTCTTCGAACAACTTACCGTATTATTACATGATTTCTTGTTTTTGGGAAGGGCAAGAGGGGAGTTTCTTGCTTTGGATTTTTTGGCATGTTTGTATTGGTGCTGTGATTATTCTGCGCTCTATTTTTATCAAACATAAGAAAAACAACGCATGGGAAGCTCCTGTAATGATGGTTTTTGCTACTGTACAGGCATTTTTGGCTTCTATGATTTTGGGCGTAATTGTTCCTTTTGCTAATCTTAAAATTGGTAGTTCGCCTTTTATCTTGCTGCGTGATGCGATGGATGCGCCCATTTTTCAGTCTCAACCTAATTATATTCCTGTCGATGGAACAGGTCTGAACCCACTTTTACAAAATTATTGGATGGTTATTCATCCTCCTACATTATTTTTAGGATTTGCGCTTTGTCTTGTGCCTTTTGCCTTTGTGATTGCTGGACTTTGGAAAAAAGAAACTACCAAATGGCTCAAACCTACCTTTGCTTGGTCTTTATTAGCTGCTGCCATTTTGGGAGTAGGAATTGTAATGGGTGCATATTGGGCGTATGAAACACTTAATTTTGGTGGGTATTGGAACTGGGACCCAGTAGAAAATGCTGTTTTTATCCCTTGGTTAGTTTTGATTGCAGGAATACATGCCATGACAATGCAACAAAAGCGACCTTCAATGGCAAAACTTTCTGCTGTTTTGATGCTTTCTAGTTTTTTATTGATTTTGTACTCTACCTTCCTTACTCGTAGTGGAATTTTGGGAGATACTTCGGTTCACTCTTTTACAGATTTAGGACTTTCTGGTCAGCTTCTGATTTATCTTTTATTCTTTGTAATTGGTGCAAGTATTTTATTTTTTATGAATTGGAATAACTTTCCAAAATCAAAAGAAGAATCTAGTTTTTATTCAGGTGAATTTTGGGTTACGCTTGGTGTTGTAGTTTTAGGACTTTCTGCGCTACAAGTTTTAGTTCCTACTTCTATCCCAGTGTATAATGCTATTTTAGATAATTTAGGAATAGATTCAAATGTAGCTCCTCCAGCTGACCCAGAAATGTTTTATACAAAATGGCAACTTTGGTTTAGTGTCGGAATTGCTTTTCTTTCTGCAACAGCACAAATTTTTTGGTGGAAAAGAATTGAAAAATCCAATATCAAAGATAATTTCGTTATTCCTTTAGTCTTGACAGCTATTATTACTACAATTATTATTGCAGTTGCTCAAATAAAATTGACTTTACCTCAAGACTATACAAGTTTTTATGATTTATTTATTGCAATCATTAAGGCAAAAGAAATAGCGTATATAATTCTGATTCTAACTTCTGTTTATGCACTTGTCAGTAATGGAATTTCTATTGCAAGAACTATTAAGTTCAACCCAAAATTAGCAGGTGGTGCGTTGGCGCATATTGGTGTTGCTTTAATGTTTTTTGGTATTTTATCTTCTTCAGGATATGATGAAATTGTTTCTATGAATATGTCAGGACTTTTGTATAATAAAGAATTTTCTGATGAAGTCAATAGAGAAAATGTTTTGCTTTTCCGTAGTCAGCCTACCAAAATGAGCAAATATGCAGTTACTTATAAGGGACAGTATTGGGATTCTCCAAATTTTTCTCATTATGTAAATAAAGAAGATGTAAAGGGAACAGCCTATGCTCACAAAGTAGTGGCTCAAAAAGATTTGATTCACAATGACAAAGTAGAAGTAAAAGCAGGAGATACAATCCGAATTTTTGAAGAAAATACTTACTACAAAATTGACTATGTAGATACGCTTACGAAAGAAACGTTTACACTTTTTCCTCGTGTACAGCAAAATCCTCAAATGGGATTTGTAGTAAGTCCAGATATTTCTCAATCAGTTACAAGCGACCTTTATACGCATCTTAGTAGCCTTCCAGACCCAGCCGAAGAAAGAACTTGGAGTCAGCCAGAAACAAAAGTTTTAGCTCCTATGGATACTTTTATTGTCAATGATTTTGTGGCAGTATTAGATGGCGTACATCGTGGAAAGCCTTTGGCAGATGAAGATTATATGATTTATGCTGAAATTAGAATTTTGGATAGAGAAGAAACCTACACTGCAAAGCCTATTTTTCAGATAAAAGGAAATGAAGTGCGTGGTGTTCCTGAAATCATAGAATCAGCTGGTGTAGAGTTTACGATGCTAAATATTGACCCAAAAACAGAACAATTTACCTTCAAAATCAGAACGACACAGCGTGATTGGATAATCATGAAAGCCTTGGAAAAACCGTATATTAGTTTACTTTGGCTCGGTGTAAGCGTGATGACACTTGGTATTTTGGTGGCAATGTGGAGAAGATATACAGAAGCTAGAAAAGTAACTATTTCTAAAAAGTCTAATCAAAAAAAGCCAAAAAATGAAGTAGAATTAGCTTGATGGTACTCTTTTTAATAGCTTTAAAATAAAAATCAAGTAAATTAGACCTATTCAAAGTATTTCTGAAGAAATTAGCAAACTATTTGATAAAAACATAACAACGAACAGACTAAAATTTAGCAACTTTTAAAGCAAACAAATTAAATCAAGTAGTTTCTAAAGTAATCTTATCTAAAAATATTATTCTTTTTATTCAAAAAACATTTTATAATGGAGTTAAATAAATTTGCTCACTTTACTATTTCAAAAAAATCATTTTTATTGATTTTTTCACTTCTCTTTGCTATTTCTTTTTCTAGCATAGCCCAAAATAAAGAACAAAAAATAAAAAAGGAAGAAAAAACACCTGTCAAGATTGCCAAATATTTTTATAAAAAATTAGATGGACAGCTTGGCGACCAACGCATAGAATTTGATTTGATGCGTTTTGGTTCTACCCTAGAAGGACATTTCTACTTTTTAGACAAAGAAGAAAAAGGAACTATCAGAGGAACAATTTCTGAAACAGGACGTGTTTCTTTAGAAGAAATTGAAGGAAGAACAGAAGAAGGAGATGCTAATATAGTAGGTTTCTTTGAAGGAAAATTTATGTCTCCTACCGAAATTGCAGGTACTTGGCATTCCTTTGATGGAGAGGAATATAATACTTTTACTGTAAAAGAAAATTATCCAGAAAAATCGTCTAGCTTTTGGGTAGTCCATGAAGGTAGAAGTTATAGTGGAACGGCAACTGTTGATTTGGTTTATGTAGTGATGGGAGATGAGAAACACAACGCTACTGCTAAAAAAATAAATGAGTTTATTAATAGCCATATTTTAAACTATGAACACCCTACAAGTACAAAAAAACAATTTGGCGATCATAGCGAATTTTTAGATGATTTTGTAAACCGTTATAAAAAGGCAAGTGAAAAAGCTCAAAAAGAAAGTGGACAAATGCCAATATGGGATAATCATCATCAGATTATATTAGATTATAATAATCATAATATTATAGTTTTGGAGTTTGTCGAAAGTGTTTTTGAAGGAGGTGTTTATGCTGACGAAAAGATAAACTTTGTGAACTTTGATTTAGGTACAGGAGAGCGTATTAAATTAGAAGAACTTTTTGAGAAAGATTTTATGCCAAAGCTAACCAAAGTAGCCGAAGATGTTTTTCGTAATAAATATGGTTTTAAAGACATTGAAGATTTTTCAACAGAGGGAATCAATTTTGAGGATAACAAGTTTGTCTTGAATGATAATTATGCACTTAGTAAAGGTGGAATTACATTTCGTTTTAATGAAAAAGAAATTGCTGCGCATTCAATGGGAGCTTTTGAAATTTTTATTCCTTATTCGAAAATAAAAGACCTTATAAAAAAGGATAGTTCATTACAGGAAGTAATAGAAAATAACTATTAGAATACGAACTATAAAAAATGTTTGAGAACGTAGTTTTTTTCATAAAATTGACTTTTTTTCAAAAAAAGTGAAACAGATAATCTTATCAGAACGTATCTTACTTACTACATCTTATCTTATTAACTCTTTGTTTATAAACCAATTAAGATAGTGTTTAAATAGAGCTAACAGGAAGGAAATTGATAAAATATCTCCATTATGAAAAAATCTACTTCAAAAATTCATTCTCATCTTATAAGCAAAACAAAACACGCTCATTTCCTTGCTCAAAAAAGACAAGATTCGATTACACACGAAATTATAGAAGAAGGAGATGAAGTTGTTTTTTGTAGTGTCTGTAAGTCAGCTTTCATGGTGGATTCTTGGGAGTATATTGGTCGTTCACATTGTCATCAACCTAAAACACTCAAAAAAGTACCTACATTGCGTACTCTTTCTTTAGACAGAAGGAAAATTGAGAAAAGAAAAAAAGTAGCTTTTTATAAAAAACATTCTGGGGGAGTTCTAATAGCTGTTTGTGTTTTGAGTAGCGTTGTGGGAATGATGACGATGGCAATAGATACCCTCACTTCACCAGCCAAGTCAATTAGCACTCAGGGAATTACGATTACTGAAAAACACTATATCAACAACGGAAAGGCATATTATAAGGCACAAAACTATACAAAAGCTGAAAGTTTTTACATAAAAGCTCTCAATATAAACCCAAGCAATACAGAAGCTTTACATCTTTTAGAACAGCTTGAGAATGAATATTTACTAGCTCTAGAAGAAGCAGACCGTTTTTTCAAAGTGCAAAATTACAAAGACGCAAGTTATTGGTATAAGAGAGCTACACACTACAAGCCTAATTCGGAGTATCCTACAAAACAGTTGTCGCTTATCACACAGGCACAAGCAGAGCCACCCATTTTGTTTACAAATGCAAAAGATTTGAACAAAGACTTAGATTATTCTACCTTAAAAGAATACCCAAAAGAGTGGGAAGAGTTTATAAATAAAGACGAAAAGCTTCATTTTTGGGTAGAGAATTTACAAAAAACAGAAGTGCTTTTGAGCTATGAAAGTGGACTTGTAGAGTTGAGAAGTTTGGAAGAAGAAAAAGTCAACGAAAATAAAGAACAGTACGAGTTTTCAAAACCTCTTACTGATAATGAAGAAGAAACAAAGTTGGGAAAACTTCTAACTACTTTTCAAGGTGCAAGAATGCCACAAGCTACTTTTGTATATGGAGAATTGTTTTTGAGAGAATTTGAAAAACTAAGTGAAAAAGAAAAAGAAGAAATAGACAACAAAATATTTGCTTATGAGTCGATTTCTGTAATTAGTAAAGGTAATAAAATATATTATTACACCTTAGATACTAGAGGAGCAAGGCAAGTAAATGAGTTCTCAACGTTTCATTTTAAGGATAATGAAAAAGTGATTTTGGGCAACAGTGGAAGATATTTTCTGATTCAGACAGACAAAATACTGCACCTCTATGATACTAGAAGTAAAGTAGTTATGAAGTCTTTACGAACAAATGAGCATCAATCTTTTATAAAAGATGCTCGTTTCGATACTGAAAACAATCAAATTATTGCTCAAACAGCAAAAGGAGAAAGCACATGGAAAATTACGGAGTAAAATAAAGCTCTAAAAAATTACTTTTTCTTTCTCACACGAAAAATATAACCTCCTTTTGGTGCTACAAAGTTATATTCATTGTCGTTGATAGAAATAGCAGGATTATACAAACGAAACTCTTTGTAAGTCATTCCGTGTTCTCTTGCCCACTTAGGAACGCTTTCAATATTTTCTGTAATTTTTACTTCATCAAACTCAAAAGTATCATAATATTCATATTCTTCTATGCAATAGCCATACTTTTTAGGGTTTTCCAAAACCATTTTTAAGGCAGTAATTCGGAGTACGTAACGAGAAGTTTCAGCATTTAAGAATAAATCATAATAATTTCTTGTTCCTTGATTATCCATTGCTTTTTCCAATCCTGCCATTCCTCTATTGTATGAAGCTGCAACAGCTGCCCAGCTTCCAAATTTTTTATAGGCTTGTTGAAAATATTTAGTGGCTGCAACACAAGATTTTAATGGGTCTTGTCTCTCATCAATATTGTTATTGATGACCAAACCAAACTGTTTTCCTGTTTCTTCCAAAAACTGCCACGTTCCTAAAGCATCTCTATTCGACTTTATCATTGGGTCAAGGCTGCTTTCTGCAATTGCTAAATAAAAAAAATCTTTATGAATCCCATATTTCATAAGGCTATCCTCCAAAGGTTTGCGCCACCTACCCGAACGCTTCAATAAAAGCATCGTATAGGCATGTCCATAAACAATCGAAATGAGTTCTCTATCCAACCTTTCTTTTATGTTTTCATCTTCTAAAGGAACTCTCTCTCCTGCAAACATAACTGTATCAGGAATTTGGACAGGAACGACTGTCTGAATATCACTCACTTTTTGAGCTACACAAGAAAAAGTAGTAAACAATAAAATAAATAGAAAAGCAAAAGTAAAATAGGTGGTTTTCAAAGTAGAGTATATAAATTAGTGAGTTATAAAATATCTAGTAAGTAAATATAAGGAAAAATACTCTTCTTTTCAGCTTAATATCAAGCTTTCCAAATGCATTTTAAACACAAAAAATCCCTTCCTAAAAAAATGGAAAGGGATTTTGCTTGTTTCTTATAAAAGTATAACTGAACAGTTAAAAAATAAGGATTTGCTAAAAATAATCATTTCTGATTGACAAATCGCATACTGCTCAATTTTGACTTTCTTAATAAAGGATTCTTAAAAAATAAAGTTGCTGTCAAAAATTTTGTATCACTACAATCAGCTACTTTGAGAATCATTTATTTGATTTATATATTTCAATATACTTGCCAACGCCAAAAAAAAGGTAGAAATAAGTCGGAATAACTCAAAATCATTGTTTAAAGCTCAAATGAGGCTATTTTTATTTTTTGATAGAATTTTGATAAAACAATATTTTTTCAAAATGGAAGGGTTACTTTCTCATTTTGGGAAAGTAGGACATAAAAAAACCTTAATCTACTCTGACTAAGGTTAATCTATTTTCATTAAAAATCTAATCACTCAAAATTTCATCTTCATCCTGTCGCATTACCTGAACTACTCCGTCTAGCTCTTTAAGCTCTACAATTAGCTTTTGCACTTGGTCAGTATTCAAGACACGCAAACGAATCTCTCCTTCAAAAACAGTCTCTTCATTAATGTTAAAACTAATTCCACAGATATTAACTTTATTCTGATTGGAAATAATACGAGTAACATCATTTACAAGTCCCATTCTATCAGCACCAATAATGGTAAGCAAGACTTCAAAAGTTTGTGATTTTTGGCTAGACCAATTTACAGAAATAATTCTATCTCCATACGAAGCCATAATAGCGACAGCATTCGGGCAGTCTGTTCGATGAATACGAATTCCTCGCCCACTTGTAGTCAATCCAAAAATATTATCTCCCGGAATTGGGTGGCAACACTTAGACAAATGAAACTCAATTGTAGAGTCTCCTCCAATCATAAGAATATCGTCTTTTTTCTTCTTTTTATATCCCTTGCTTTCTTTTTTCGGTTTTATCTGTGCAGCTTTATACTGCTCATCTTCTTCTCTAAACTTCTTAATTTGTGTATGCTCAATTTTTCCTTTTCCGACAGCATAATAAAAATCAGAAGCATACTTATATTTAAAATAATCTAGAAGCTGATTGACAGTCTCGTCATTAAAATCAAGTTTGAGCTGTTTGAGTTTTCGTTTTACAATGTCTTTTCCGTCTTCAACAATTATTTTTTGGTCTTTTTTGAGAGACTGACGAATAAGTTGTTTTGACTTTGAGGTACGAACATAAGAGAGCCAATCTTCATTTACTTTCGTTTTAGAAGAAACAAGAATTTCTATTTGGTCGCCATTTTGAAGCTCATAGTTGAGAGGAACAAGTTTATGATTTACTTTTCCACCCATACAACGCTCACCAATTTCAGAATGAATATCAAAGGCAAAATCTAAAATCGTAGAGCCTTGTGGTAGCACTTTCAAATCTCCTTTTGGTGTAAAGACATAAATCTCATCACTAAAAAAGTTATTCTGAAATTCATCAATAAACTCTAATGCAGAAAGGTCTTTGTTTTCGATGCTTTCACGCACTCTAGCAATCCAACCTTCAATACTGGATTCACTTTTATCTGTTCCTCCTTTATATTTCCAGTGAGCTGCATAGCCTTTTTCTGCTATCTCGTCCATTCTGTGAGTTCGAATCTGGACTTCTACCCATTGCCCTCGTTTGCTCATTACAGTTGTATGCAACGATTCATAACCTGTCGTTTTGGGTGCGCTAATCCAATCTCTCAAACGTTGTGGACTAGGCTGATAAAAATCAGTTACGACAGAATAAGTACGCCAACACGCAGCCTTTTCATCTTCTCCGACTCCTGTGTTTAGGATAATTCGAATAGCAAACAAATCATAGACTTCATCAAAAGGAATTTGCTGCTTGACCATTTTTTTATGAATAGACGAAATAGATTTCATTCGGCTCTTTACTTCAAAATCTAGCCCTTGTCGTGCTAGTTCTTCTTCAATCGGCTTTTTAAATTCATTGATAAAACGAGTACGAGAAGCCTTCGTTCGTTTGATATGCTCAACAATTTCATTATATGCCTTTCGGTTAGAATACTTCAAAGACAAATCATCTAGCTCAGAACGAATATTATACAATCCCAAACGGTGGGCAAGGGGTGCATAAATAAATTGTGTTTCTGCTTTTATTTTAAGTTGCTTTGCATTAGGCATACTTTCTAGTGTACGCATATTGTGCAAACGGTCTGCAATTTTGATAAGAACAACACGAATATCTTCTGAAATCGTCAAGAGAACTTTTCTGAATGTTTCTGCTTGTTGTGATTTTTCTTGTCCAAACATATCACTAGGAACTTTTGTAAGTCCATCAATGATTTTGGCGACACGACTACCAAACTCTTTTTCTAGTCTTGAAAGAGGAATATCTGAATCTTCAACAACATCATGCAAAAGCGCACAAATAATAGAAGTTGTTCCTAATCCCATTTCCTCTACAACAATTCTTGCCACTTCGATAGGATGAAAAATATAAGGCTCTCCTGATTTTCTACGTACGTTTCCGTGTGCCTCAGTAGCTATCTGAAATGCTTTTTTAATTTTTTTGGTATCATCTCCTTGCATATAAGGACGTGCCAATCGCATTAAATGGCGATAACGTTGTAAAATCTCGTTTTTTTCTTTTTCTAGTTGTTGTTCTTCCGTTTTATTGGAAATTTCTACTCCCTTTTCTGGTATTGACATATCTTTTCAGTAAAGTTTAATCTTATAAGAATTATTATTTTTGCTTTCTAATTTTTAAAATGATTCTAGTTACAAAGTATTTTTTCATTATCAGTAAGGGCATCAAAAATAGCTAAGTCTTGTTATTTCTGATACCCTTGCTGACCATAATTTATGCTCAAATAGTAAGATGAATAAGTGTCATACTTTTTGTAAGATCACCTAAAACTTATTCAAATTAGATAAGTAGCTAAACTAAATTACTCATTTTATTTCATATATTCTAACTCTTAAAGAAAAAATATATTTATAAATCAACAAATTAGGTAGTCATACGGTTAGCATTTGTCAAGAAGAACCTAATCTATTTTATATGATTTTTTAAATACAAAATTTAATTATATATATAAATCAAGAAAAAAAACTAGTCTAAAACAGATTTTTTTTGCACTTTTGTAGTATCTAGTCTCTAGGTTTATAAGCCTTGAGTGCAAAGGTTCTCTATTATCTTATCAAAAAATAAAAAAACGATGCGTATTTTCGTTCAAAATAATTATTTAGAATTCGTCAATGAATATCCTGAAGTAACAGGAGGACGTATTTTGCAAACCGAAGAAATAAAAGACAGTTATAAATTATACCTTTCTCTCAAGACAAGAACTGATTTTACTAGAGCTTACATAAAAACAGATGATATAGAAAAGTCATTTGAAGAATTTGCCAAAAAATTTAAAATTAGAGAGGCTGCTGGAGGGTTAGTGATGCGTGATACTTTACAGCTTTGGATTTTTAGAAATGGAAAATGGGATTTGCCAAAAGGACATTTGGAAGAAAATGAAACGAATGCTGAAGCTGCCGTTAGAGAAGTAGAAGAAGAGTGTGGTGTGAAAGCTGAAATTGTAAAAGAGTTACCAACTACTTATCATATTTATACCTACGAAGGAAAAGAAATCATAAAGAAAACCTACTGGTTTGAGATGAGTACGGAAGATGAAAGTACGCCACAACCACAAATCGAAGAGGGGATAGAAAAAGTAACGTGGCTCAAAGAAATCGAAATTCCTTATATCTTGAATAATACGTGGGCTTCAATTGAATATTTACTTTCTCAGATTATTGAATTTTAGATTTTTATATGTTCTTTCTATAAAGAAATGATTTGTCTAATGCGCTTACTGCTATCAGACAAATCATTTTTTGATTTAGGTATATTAAGAAATCACTTCTTCTTTGTTTTCAATGGCAATATTTTCAAAATCCATCTCAATTTGATTTCTTGTAATATCTTCAAAGGTTTCTCTTTTTCGGATAAGATAGTCTTTTCCTTCATATACTAATACTTCAGCAGGACGGAAACGAGAATTATAATTAGAAGCCATCATGAAAGAATAAGCACCTGCATTTTGAAAAGCAAGAATATCATTTTCTCTTACTTCTGACAATTTTCGATTTGCTCCAAATGTATCTGTTTCACAAATATAGCCTACAACATTATAGACTCTTGCGACTCCTTTTGGATTAGAAATATTTGTAATATGATGATAAGAATCATAAAACATGGGACGAATAAGATGATTCATACCTGAATTAAGACCTGCAAAAACAGCCGTAGGAGTAGTTTTGAGTACACTCACAGAAGCTAAAAATGTTCCTGACTCGCTCACTAAATATTTCCCTGGTTCGAAAACAAGTGTCAAGTCTTTTCCGTATTGCTTACAAAACTCATTAAAACGCTCTGCAACCTGCTCTCCCAGTTTATCGATATCTGTCGTAATATCATTTTCTTTATAGGCTACCTTAAAACCACTTCCCATATCAATATATTCTAAGTCTGGGAAGTCTTCTGCTGTTTCTAATAAAATGTCTAATCCTCTCAAAAATACTTCTACATCTAAAATATCAGAACCTGTATGCATATGAAGTCCTGTAATTTTCATTTTGTAGGCTTCAACAATACGCTGAACATGACGCATTTGATATAAAGAAATTCCGAATTTGGAATCTATATGCCCCACCGAAATTTTTGCATTTCCACCAGCCATCAAATGAGGGTTTATACGTACACAAACGGGAACTTTACCTCCCCATTGATGTCCAAACTCTTCCAAAACCGAGATACTATCAATATTCACTTGTACTCCCAAACTCACAGCCTCATTTATTTCACTTAGTGCAACTGAATTAGGTGTAAATAAAATATCAGAAGGCTCAAAACCAGCTAAAAGACCTAGTTGAACTTCCTCAATAGAAACAGTATCTAACCCTGCTCCCAATGATTTAAAGAATTTCAAGACCGAAATATTTGTAAGTGCTTTACAAGCGTAATGTACCTTCATTTTAGTTTTTGAAAACGCCTTACAAAGCTGTTTGTATTGTGTTTCCATTTTCTTTGCGTCATAAACATACAAAGGAGTTCCATATTTTTCTGAAAGTGAGAGAGCAGAAACGCCCCCAATACAATATTCGTCTTGATCAAATTCTAACATGAGATTGGATGAAAGTTAATTAAATTAATAATAGTAAATGTTCTGATAAAGAACAGAACTTAAAACAAATTTAGTAAAGTAATAGTTCGTTCTGATAATTGAAGTTAGTTTTTTTATAAAAAATTAAACTTTCAAAATAAAAAACCTTATCTAATATAATTAGATAAGGCTTAATAACTAGTTAAGAGCATATTTTAAATTTTAGAAAAGTATAAATTAAATAGTATTTTCATATTTGAAAATTCATACTATCTACCAAGGAAGTTTTGGAGGCTCTACATCTCTTCCATTTCCACCAGTAGTCATTTCTAGTCTTTCTTCTAACTCTTCAGTAAGAAGTTCGTTTTCTAATTCTGCAAAAAGCTCGTTTTGAGCGTCTATTTGATTTGAGTTATTTTGAGTTTTCATAATGTAAAATTTTTGAAGTGTAAAAGTGTATTTTAAATGAATAAATAAAAAACAAGTATCTTGAAATAGTTTAATAGAAATACAAAACTAAGAGTGATAAAGAAGTCTTGTATAATTCCTTGTTTTAGTATACTTCAAATATAGGGGTTAGGGTTGCAGAATCAAATACCGATTAACAGTTTTTTATTACTTGAGTTACTTGAAAAGGATTAATAAGTCAGAATTAAATTTGGCAAAATCAGTATTTATTAAAATAATAAGCTTTATTGTACTTCAACACATAATTAGTGTTCTTAATTATATGAAAAATCTAATTTTATATGATTTGAAAGATATTGAAAAATCAGCTTATCATTAAAATAAATTCTTTAACAAAGTCATAACACGCTGAAAATCTACGTTTTACATAAAAAAATTACATAATAGCAAATCAAAAAAATATTTTTTCACCCTTTTTAAAGAAAAAAAATGACTTAATTTTATCAGAAAAGTCTAAAAAATTTAAAAACTCTTTACAAAATAGAATAATTCAGAAAGCTCTATCTTTGTCTAATGAGTAGCTTAAAAATTACTTTCACATTGAATCAAAAAAAACACTGACATATTTAATAAAATATCAAATAACTATGAAACTCAATTATAAAGAATTAGGAGATATAGATGCACCACCTTTGCTTATTCTACACGGCGTATTTGGTTCGCTTGATAACTGGCTTACTTTAGGACGTCAATTTTCAGAAAAATATAGAGTGTTTTTAATAGATCAACGCAATCATGGACGTTCTCCACACGATGAGGCAATGAATTATAACATTTTGGCAGATGATTTATATAATTTCATAGAAGAGCATCAACTTAAAAAACCACTTCTTATTGGACATTCGATGGGAGGAAAAGTAGTAATGCAATACGCCTTAAATTATCCTACTACTTTTGAAAAAATGGTAGTAGTTGATATCGCTCCTAGAAAGTATAATGTTTCTCATCATGAAGCTATTTTGAAGGGGTTGAAAGCTATTGATGTAGAAAACTTAGAAAGTAGAGGCAGTGCTGATAAAAAATTAGGACAATATATAGATGAAGAAGGGGTTCGTCTATTCTTGCTGAAGAATTTAGCTCGTAAAAAAGAAGGATATGAGTGGAAAATGAATTTGTCTGTCTTAGAAAAATCTATTTTAAAAATAGGAGGCGCAGTAATCAAAAATAAAAATATAGCTTCGTCAGTAGATTACAATGAAAAGCCTGTTTTGTTTATAAATGGAGGGCAATCTCGTTATATTCAAGAGAAAGATATTCCTACGATTATAAAATATTTTCCAAATGCCCATATACACACTATCGAAGAAGCTGGTCATTGGGTACACGCACAAAGTCCAAAGGAGTTTTTCGAAGTTGTTACAAACTTTCTTGAAAGTTAAAAATATTTTATTAGAGTTTGATATAACAAAAAAACACTAGACTTTAAAAGCCTAGTGTTTTTTTATAAAATTCAAATGTGTATTCTGTCTAAGAAAACAAGCTGTTTTTATAACAGATTTAGTAAGCTACTCACCTACTGATACACGTTCGAAAGCTTTGACTTCCATTCCTTTTCCTTCATTTTTTACATACTGAGCAATCGTAACTTTAGGGTCTTTTACAAATGCTTGGTTCATTAATGTATTTTCTTGAAGGTATTTCTTAACATAACCTTGAGCGATTCTGTCTAAGATATTTTCTGGTTTGCCTTCTTCTCTTGCACGTTCTACGCCAATAGCCATTTCACGTTCAGTAACTTTAGGATCAACACCATCTTCATTAAGAGCAACAGGATTCATTGCTGCGATTTGCATACCCAAGTCTTTTCCGATAGCATCATAATCAGCACTTCCTGCATTATCCATAGCTACCAAAACACCAACTTTTCCATTTGAGTGAATGTAAGCTGCTAATTTGTCAGCTGATAGATGGCTATAACCTACGATAGAAATTTTCTCCCCCATTTTACCAACAAAGTCAGTAATTTTGGCTTCTAGGCTTTGTCCACCTGTTTCTAAAGCTAAAAGTTCTTCTGAAGAAGATGGTTTTTTGTCTGATGCAAGTTTTGCAATTTCATTTCCCAATGTTTGAAACTCTTCATTACGAGCTACAAAGTCAGTTTCACAACCCAATCCAACAATTACGCCTTCTGAATCATTATTGAAAATTTCGATAAAAACTGCACCTTCTGAAGTATCTCTATCAGCACGTTTTGCAGATACTTTTTGCCCTTGTTTACGCAAAATATCTACTGCACCATCAAAATCTCCATTAGACTCTGTAAGAGCTTTTTTGCAGTCCATCATTCCTGCACCTGTCATTTCACGAAGTTTCTTTACTTCACTTGCCGTAATTGCCATTGCTATTATATGTTTTGTGTTCTTGATAGAACGGTTGATTAAAAACGAATTAAAAAAAGAGTGATTAGTAGCTGCAAAGTTACAAATCACTCTCTATTTATAAATTATTCTTACCAAAATTTAATAAAATTAATAAGACAATAAAAATATATGGTGGAATTATTAAGCAAAATTAGAGCTTACATAATCCATGTCTTCTTGTGAGTTCTCACGACCACGGTAAGAATTAGCAAGAATAGTTTTGAGGCGTTTGAGTTCTTTACGAGCTTCATCCAATCCTTCAGAAGGGCGTTCAGATTTTTTCTTTTTGAAATAGTCTGACTGGATAGTTTTTAGCTCACTAACACGCTTCTCAATCTGTAATTTGGTCTTTGTTTCGAAAGCCATAGTGATATAAGAATTTTTGAATTCAATTACGAATTACGAATTAAAAATTACGAAAATTAAAATTCTATTTTAAGTAACTAAAATCTGTTTTGATAAAATCAATTTATATAGATAAGTAGTAAATAATCAAATCAATAACTATTTACTACTTTTAATTGTCTAGTTTGATTTGAAATAATGAATAAATAGTGAAGGCCAAACAAGTAATTAATTTATCACTAATCACTTATAGTTAATCACTAAAAAAAGATTATTCCTCTTCGTCAGCACTTGCTTTCGAAGCTACGGCTTTAGATTTTTTTTCATCTATTGCACGTTTTTTATTTTCTTCTTCTTGCAATTTAGCTTGTTCTTTATCTTCTTTACGTTCTGCTAAACCTTCTTCAACGGCTTTACCGATGATAGTAGTAAGAAGTAAGATAGACTTGTAAGCATCATCATTTGCAGGAACTGCATAATCAACAACGTTAGGGTCTGCATTTGTATCTACGATAGCAAAAACAGGAATATTAAGGCGTTTTGCTTCTTTGATAGCAATGTGTTCACGAACAACATCAACTACAAAAAGAGCAGAAGGCAAACGGTTAAGGTCTGCAATACCACCTAATACACGCTCTAATTTCTCTTGCTCACGTGTAATCATAAGACGTTCACGCTTTGCTAAGTTTTTGTACATATCACTTTTCATCATACGGTCTGTCGACTGCATTTTTTTGATAGACTTACGTACAGTAGCAAAGTTAGTGAGCATTCCACCCAACCAACGGTCTGTAACATAAGGCATATTTAGGCGTTGTGCCTCTTGTGATACTACTTCTTGTGCTTGTTTCTTAGTAGCAACAAACATAATTTTTTGTCCTTTACGAGCCATTTCTTTGATGGCAGCCGTAGTGGTTTCTAGACTGGCGAGAGTCTTATTAAGGTCAATGATGTGGATACCATTGCGCTCCATAAAAATGTAAGGAGCCATTTTTGGATTCCACTTTCTTTTCAAGTGACCGAAATGCACGCCTGCGTCCAAAAGGTCTTTATATTCTATTTTGTCCATAGTAATATGTTTACTCTGTGAAGAGAATGTAAATCAATTTCGAAACTTTGGTTCTTTTTTCTGTACGATTTGAATAAAAAATAAGCTTTTAATCAAGGTAGAGGCGAGAACCACGCATTCGGGATTATTATTTTAATAAAAAAAGGAAGGTTAAGAATTCTATTTGTTTCAAAAATGCCTTTTGAGAAATTTGAAAAAATAGTTTAATGCTTATATTCATGTATCTGACAGTTTGAAGTATCTGATAAATAATAAGCAAAAGAAAATTCTTAACGCTTACTGAATTGGAATCTACGACGTGCTTTTCTACGACCGTATTTTTTACGTTCCACCATACGAGGGTCACGTGTCATGAATCCTTCAGCTTTAAGAGCTGGGCGAAGCTCTGGGTCATGCTCAACTAAGGCACGAGAAATACCAAGACGAACAGCACCTGCTTGTCCTGTGATTCCACCACTAGCTACGTTTACATTTACATCAAAAACACCTACTTTGTCAGTAACAACAAAAGGTTGATTGATGATGATACGTAAGATTTCTGTTGGGAAGTAGTCTTCTATAGCACGACCGTTTACAGTGATTTTTCCTGTACCAGGTTGCATATAAACACGAGCTACTGCCTTCTTACGTCTTCCGAGGGTGTGAAGAGTTGTACTCATTTATAAATTAAATGGTTTAGATTGACCTAAAAAGTTGAATTAAAATTTCACTTCTTTAGGTTGTTGTGCTTCATGAGGATGCTCACTTCCTGCGTGCACGAACAAATTACGGAATAACTCACGCCCTAAACGGTTGTGAGGCAACATACCTTTTACTGCATCTTCTACAAGTTGTGTAGGCTTACGCTGTAAAATTTGGCGTGCTGAATAAATTTTTTGACCACCTGGATAACCAGAGTGAGTAATGATCTTTTTGTCGTTCCACTTCTTACCAGTAAGGTGGATTTTTTCGGCATTAATAACGATTACACTATCGCCACAATCATTGTGAGGAGTGTAAGAAGGCTTGTGCTTTCCACGCAAACGCTTCGCTATTTCACTTGCCATACGACCCAAAGTTTGTCCTTCAGCATCAACAATAAGCCATTCACGGTCTTCTTTGCCTTGCTCTGCAGTAACAAACTCAGTTTTGTAACTAAGTGAATCCATTTTTTTGGAAATTTATTGAAGAGAAATTTCAATTGCGAATTATGAATTACGAAACCATTATTCTAATTATGAATATAATTTATTTGTAATACTAATACTTTATTCAATAAAAAATATCTATTCAAATTACTATAAAAAATTAACTAATTTCTATCAAAATCATTCAGTATCAAGTTAATAGGTTTTTGCAAACAAAAGCTCAATCCTGCTATTTTAATAGGTCTGCAAAATTAGAGGTTTTCTTATTGATTTCCAAATAGTTGTAAAAATTTATCGATTATTAATTTATAAACTGTAATTCTTCAAGTCTAATTGCATCTTTATATTTGCACGTTCATAAAGTCCCTCTTCTAACGGTCTTTCTTCAAAACCTATTTTCTTATATAAATGAATTGCTGATTGAAGCACAGTATTGGAATAAAGAATGATTGTAGAAATACCATTGTTTTTTGCAAAATCCAAGCAATGTTTTAAAAGAAATTTACCTATTCCTTTTCCTTGTTCTTCGCTTGTAACAGCCATTTTTCCTAACTCAAAAATAGTATCAGTCTTTTTTAATAATGAAGCCGTTGCTACAATTTCTTCATTATTCTTATCTCTAATTTTCACAAAAAAGATATATCCTCCTTTCTCAATAATCTCTTTCTTGGGATTTGAAAGTGAAATTACATCGCCTTTTTCTAATCTAAAGTATTTTTCAAGCCATTCAATATTTAGTTTTTTGACCCATTCACTCAAATTATCATCATAATTAATTATTTCAATAGTTTCTTTATAATTTGTCAATATCATAATTCAAAAGTTAGAAATGGTATTTTTTAAAAAAAGAGTGTTTAATCAGCGAAACAAAGCCAAAAAGTTCTCTCTATTAGATTTTACGGAGTATTCGTTTTGGATCGTTTGTAATGCTAGAGTTCCCATTTCCTGTCTTTTTTGTGGGTTTTCTAAAAGAAAAGATAGATGCTCTTTCCATTCAGTTTCTGTATCAGCTAAAAAACCGTTTTCATTAGTTGCCTCTTGATTAATAATTTTTTTATTGACACCAATCGGAGAAATCACGGCAGGAACACCCAACGCCATATATTGCAAGGCCTTAAAGCCACATTTTCCTTCTGCCCACGCATCAGCCGTAAGTGGCATCACTCCAATATCTAATTCTGATAAATCTTTTATTTCTGTTTCTTTATTCCATTTCACAAACTCAAAGCTCTTCAAATTATTTTCTGTATCTAAGTTTGGGTTTTGATTGCAGATAACACGAAAGATGAAATCATGTTTCTGTTCTAGTTCCTTCAAAATAGGGATAATCATTTCTAAATAAATCAGCGTAGAGTGCGAACCTGTCCAGCCAATAATCGGTTTTTTATTTGGGTTATGCTCGTGTAGCATATTATGCTTTTTTTCTAAATCAATCGTTGTTGGATTCAAAATAGCTTTTGTGGTAGAGTTTGCAAACTCATTGGCGTTGCGTTGCAAATACTCATTTCCTGTACTTATTTTATACGACCATTTACAAATTTTCTTTACCTTATCAGGAGATTTTAAAAAGGCTGCTAATTTATTTTGAGAGGAAGTCGCATGAATCCATATCGCATCATCAAAATCATAGATAATCTTTCTATTAAAAACTTTTACCAAAATCCATTCAAAAATAGGATAACCAATAGGAGTAGCTTCACGAAATAAAAAAACAAAATCTGCATTTCTAGCCTTCCAAATATGAACAAAACGCCTTAAAAACCCTTTCAAAACCCCTACTACTTTTTGTAGAGTATGCCCTTTTTTATAGAGAATTTTATTTGTTTCTTCATCTAAAAAAGACAGTAATTCATAATCAAAATTATTTTCTTCAAGAATATCCAAATACTGCTCATAACGAAATCGCTGACCAGGGGCAATGTCATAAGGATAAGGAACAATAAATTTGATTGTCTTTTTTTTCATAGTGGTTGTATCAACCGTCAACGAGATTTTATCGTCGTTGAGGCTTATCTAATCTCTTTATATTTTTTAGGATATTCAAAAAAACGAACTGTTCCTGAATGCCTTGCTACTTCTGCCCACGAATTTACATCAAAATCCAAACAATAAATACCTGTTGTGGGCATTTCTTCAATAGCTTTATCTGCCAAAAAATCCACTAACTTACTCAAATCTGGATTATGCCCAACTAAAGCAACCGTATTTTTTGTATCAAAAAGTGTATTGATAATTCGCATGTGAAAAGGAACACCTGTAAAGTAAAGGTCGTCAGTTAAATGAACTTGACTTTCCATAAATCCATAAATATCAAAAAAAATCTTTTGTGCTGTCTTTTTTGCTCTCTTAGCAGAGCTAGACAATACCAAATCTGGAATTATATTTTTTTCAAATAAAACCTTTCCCATTAGAGGTGCATCGTTTTTCCCTCTAGTGTTTAGAGGGCGTTCACGGTCTGGCAGAGTTTCATCTTTCCACGAAGATTTGGCATGTCTTATAAGTATTAGTGTTTTCATAGATTTTGATTCGTATTTTTTTTACAAATATAATAGTTTTTTGTGGAGCAGGTATTTCTATATTTTAAAATATTTCTATTCATTTTTCAAATTTGTTGCAACCTTTGATTTTTTGTCTTGTCTTTCATAGTACAATAGCAAATATGAGAGATAACAAAAACGATTTGAATATCTCTAACAACAATAACTAACGAAAAGATTATATTTATTTTTAATAAAATAAAGACCAATCTAAACAATCGCAATTACTTAAATGGCAACTCCTACTGTTGATACAAATTATGAAGAACCTAATGCCGAACTAATAGAAAAGGTTCGATTAGGAAGTCAGAAGGCGCAATACCAACTCTACGAAAAGTATGTTAGGGCAATGTATCACGTCTGTGTCAGAATTGTGGGCAAAGGACATGAAGCCGAAGAAGTATTGCAAGACTCTTTTGTGAGAGCATTTATGCGAATTGAAGAATATCGTGGCGATGCAGCTTTTGGAGCTTGGCTCAAACGTATTGTCATAAATACTTCTATTAATTTTCTTCAAAAGAAGCGAATTGATTTGGTTTCATTAGATGAAATGCTTGTTGAACCAGTAGTAGAGCAGGATTGTGAAAATGATTTTGCAGAAATAAATATTCAAACAGGAGTTTCTGAAAAAGATGCCAAACACAGCTCTGAAATCAGCCGAGTAAAAGAAGCAATTAATAAACTTTCAGACGGTTATAGAATCGTACTTAGTTTATATCTTTTTGAAGGCTACGACCACGGAGAAATTGGAGAAATATTAGGAATTTCTAGTTCTACTTCCAAATCACAATACAGTAGAGCAAAAAAGAGATTAAGAGGACTATTAGCAGCTTAAATTTTCAAACTGACATTACTAAAAAATAATTACGAAAAAGACTAAAACAGCATGTAAAAGATGGCAACTAATAAAAAAAATACAGAAGAAAGACAGCTTGATGAGCTAGAAAAATTCTTACTTACTCATCGTAGCAAACTTCAAAAAGAAGAAAAAAAGTCGATTGATGAACAGTTTGATACTTCTTTTTCTATGGAAAAAAACTTTTTGGCTATTCAAGCTAAAATGAAAAACGAACAAGCAAGTCGGTTAGAGCCTAAAAACATCATAGGAGAAAAAGCAAAAAAACTGATGCAAACTGAATCAGAAGAATTAGAAAAAGAGAACACCAAAAACTGGGTTAAACCTGCTCCTTTTTCATCTGAAACAGCTAAAAATGTCAAAATAGGTCAGAAGAAAATAGAAAGAGATGTAACTAATTGGGTCAAACCTGCGCCTATCTCTTCCCAATATTCTTCTACCTCTTTAGAAAAAAGAAATCAAGAGAATACTCCAGCAACAAAAACAGTTTCTATCAGAAAATTTTGGACAGTTGCAGCTTCTCTAACAGCTCTTTTGGTTACTACTTTTCTCTACCAAGCTGATACTATCAGTATGCTTACAGAAGAAAACGATGAATTAATTTCTATGTATGAAGAAAATGGAAGTAGAGGTTTTGATGAAAATATTGAAGGAGAAGGACAAAATTATGCTCAAACAGTTTCTTTACCTGCCGAACTCATAGAAGCTGAAAATTATTACACTTCTATTATCGCAAAAGACAAAAAAGAACTAAAGAAAAAAGATACTCAAAACTGGGTAACTCCAGAAACTATCCAAACTTTAGATGAGCTTGACGAAGCCTATAAAGTAATGAAAAGCGACCTTTTGGAAGAACAAAACCCAAAGGTACTTGTCGATGAAATGCTCAATAATCTGAAATTAAGAAAGCAAATCTTAGATGAGAGTATCCAAATTTTAGAAAACTCAAACTCATCTAACCTTGAAACCAACAAGAACATCTAAAAAAATAAAACAAATGAAAAATCTATATAAAAATCAATTCGCCATTCTTACACTTCTTTTATTTTGTTTTGGAACTTTAATTCCTATTACAAACATACACGCAGAAGGAAAAAACCCAAAAGAAGAAAAGCAAAAAGTTGTGAAAGCTACTTTCAAAGTGAGTGAAAAACATCTACTTTCTATTTCTAATAAATATGGAAATGTGAATTTTAAGAATCACGATAAAAATGAAGTTTCTGTTCAAGTTACTATTTTAGCTTGGGCTAGAAGTGATAAAGAAGCACAAAGAATGTTAGATAGAATCGAAATAGACCAAGATAGTGATTCTGAAGACAGAACAGTTAGTTTCGAAACTGAAATTGAAGAATCAAGAGAGGGACACAATTATAATCAAGGAGAGGGCTTTGAAATTAATTATGAAATCAAAATTCCTAAAAATCTAAATGTAGATGTAGAAAATAAATTTGGTTCAGTTACACTCTCAGACCTCAATGGAAAGTTAAACCTTCAACTAAAGCATGGTAATTTTAATGCTCATAACCTAACAGGAATGCGTCATTCTATTAGTGTAGAGTTTGGAAATCTTTCTATCAATGAAGTGGGTTCGGCAGATATAGAGGTTGCTCATGGAAGTATCAATATTGATAAAAGCAGTACAGATTTGAACGTGGACAGCAAACACTCAAACATCAGAATTGATGAAGCAAACCTTTTGGAAATAAATGCCAAACACGGAAATATGAGAATAGGGACAGTTTCTAAAGTTACGGGAGAGAATAAATTTGGACAAATAGAAATCCGAAAAGTCTTGAAATCAGCAGTCTTAAACCTCAAACATGGAAGTTGTCAAATTGAACGAATAGTAAAGGGATTTGATAGAATAGAAGTAGAAAATGCTCATGGAGGTATTGAACTACGCTTTGATTCAGATGCGAAGTTTCAATTTGAAACAAGAACAGAACATGGAAGCATCAGAAACTCAATGCCTAATACCACTATCCAAAGGCAAGAAGATGATGACCATGATAAAATATTGGAAGGCAAAACAAACGGAGGTGGAAGTGGAAAAGTACGTGTAACTAACCAACACGGAAGCATTCGTTTAGAAGAACGTTAGTTTGAAGTAAGAAAAATATAGACTATAATAGTTTTATTTTCTCTTCATTGAGATTCAAATTCGGTAGGTGTTTTACACTTACCGAATTTTTTTTTTAACTTCGGCAATAAAGAAATATGAACAAAGGTTAGATTTACTTTATTCTTGAAAACTAAATCAAGTTTTATATCAGCAGTTTATCCCTAGTAGGAGAATCGGAGCTTATATTTCGTAATCATTAGGCAATTAAACACGAGTTATGTTATTAGACCTAGCCTTAAAAAAGAAAATGTTATTACAAACCTTCGCCTAATAAAAAAGACAATCTGACTTAAAAACAGAAAAGCACATAATAACAAGCCTTACAATAGTGTCATATTGACACTATTGTAAACAAAATTATAGTATTCTCAGTTTTAAATTGAATAAAAATAGCCAAAAAGTCAGTTTTGAAATAATTGTATAGCTTTTGTTTTATGCTTATCAATTCAATCAAGAAACAAAGATTTTACTATAAAATATTCAATTATGAACTTTAATAAATTCACAATAAAGGCGCAAGACGTAGTTCAGAAAGCCTCTACCATAGCGACCAGTTCGCAACAACAAATAATTCAAACAGGTCATATTCTCAAATCTGCTTTAGATGCTGATGAAAACATGACAAAGTTTTTGGTCAATAAATTAGAAGTAAATGTAACATTACTCAATCAAGTTTTGGATGAGTACATGGTTTCTTATCCAAAATCAAGTGGAGCAGAACCGTATCTTTCTAATGATTCTCATGCTGCCATTCGTGAAGCTGAAACCTATCTAAAAGTATTCAAAGACGAGTTTATTGCCGTTGAGCATATTCTTTTAGGGCTTTTGAAAGGAAAAGACAAAACAGCTGACCTTATGCGTGAGGTGGGTTTTAATGAAGATAATCTAATAAAAGCAATCAAAGAACTTCGTGGAGGTCGTAAGGTAACTGACCCAAATGCAGAATCGAAGTATCGTTCTTTAGAACGTTATTCGAATAACTTGACAGAACTTGCACGAAAAGGAAAAATAGACCCTGTTATTGGTCGTGATGATGAAATTCGTAGAGTTTTACAGATTCTTTCTCGTCGTACTAAAAACAATCCAATGCTTATTGGCGAACCAGGGGTAGGAAAAACAGCAATTATTGAAGGACTTGCACAGCGTGTAGTTGATGGTGATGTACCTGAAAACTTAAAATCTGTTGTGATTGCTTCTTTAGATTTAGGAATGCTCGTTGCAGGTGCAAAATACAAAGGAGAGTTCGAAGAGCGACTAAAATCTGTCATTAAAGAAGTTACAGATTCAGATGGAGAAATCATTTTATTTATAGATGAAATTCATACACTTATTGGGGCAGGTGCTGGAGGAGATTCGGCAATGGATGCAGCTAATTTATTAAAACCTGCTTTAGCTCGTGGCGAACTTCGTGCAATTGGAGCAACAACACTCAAAGAATATCAAAAATATATTGAGAAAGATAAAGCCTTAGAACGTCGCTTTCAGACCGTTACGGTAGATGAACCGACTATTCAAGATGCAATTTCTATTTTGCGTGGAATCAAAGAAAAATACGAACTACATCATGGAGTTCAGATAAAAGATGATGCGCTCATTACGGCTGCACAACTTTCTAGTCGTTATATTCCAGACCGACAACTTCCAGATAAGGCGATTGATTTGATGGACGAAGCAGCAGCAAAATTGAGAATAGAAATGAATTCTATGCCTCAAGAATTGGACGAAATTCGTCGAAAAGTAATGCAGTTAGAAATCGAAAGAGAAGCAATAAGAAGAGAAGGAGATAAAGAAAAAAATACGATTCTTTCAAGAGAAATTGCAGACCTAAGAGCAATACAAGACGGATTAATGGGACGTTGGAACGCTGAAAAAGGAGCAATCGACGGAATAAGAGAAACAAAAAAAGAACTAGAAAATCTTAGAATACGAGCCGAACAAGCAGAAAGAGCAGGAGACTATGGAAAAGTAGCCGAAATTCGTTATGGAAAAATTACAGAAACAGAACAAAAACTAGCAGAATTACAAGAAAAACATGAGCAGCAAGAAACTGAAGAGTCAATGCTCAAAGAGATTGTAACCTCTGAAAATATTGCTGAGGTAGTTTCAAAGTGGACAGGTATTCCAATTACCAAAATGCTACAAGGCGATAAAGAAAAACTATTAAACTTAGAAGCCGAATTAGGAAAGCGAGTAGCAGGACAGACAGAAGCTATTCAAGCTGTTTCTGATGCTGTACGCCGTAGTCGTGCAGGAGTTCAAGACCCAAATCGTCCGATAGGTTCGTTTATATTTTTGGGAACAACAGGCGTAGGAAAAACAGAACTTGCCAAAGCATTAGCCGAATATTTATTTAATGATGATAATGCGATGGTCAGAATTGATATGTCAGAATATCAAGAACGCCATAGTGTAAGTCGTCTGATTGGTGCGCCTCCAGGGTATGTAGGTTATGATGAAGGTGGACAGCTTACCGAAGCCGTCAGAAGAAAGCCATATAGTGTCATTTTGCTTGATGAAATTGAGAAGGCACACCCAGACGTTTTTAATATCTTATTACAAGTTTTGGATGATGGAAGACTAACAGACAACAAAGGTAGAATAGCAAATTTCAAAAATGCCATTGTTATCATGACTTCAAATACTGGTTCACAGATTATTCAAAATAATTTTGCACTGGCAACTGAAAAAACAGACGAGCAAGTAGAACAACTTTATGAAGATACAAAAATACAAGTTACAGAACTTTTAAAAAGCACAATGCGACCAGAATTTTTGAATCGTATTGATGAAATATTAATCTTCAAGCCTCTTTCAAGATTAGAAATTCGTCAGATTGTAGATTTACAATTAAAGCAAGTTCAGAAGCGATTAGATGAAAATGGAATAACCTTAGAAGTTTCGAAAGAAGCGTTAGATTATATCGGAAAGATTGGTTATGACCCACAATTTGGAGCAAGACCACTCAAAAGAGTAGTTCAACGAGAAATCTTAAACGAACTTTCAAAGGAGATTTTGGCAGGAAAAGTTACCAAAGATGCACCTGTTGGTGTAGTTTTAGAAAATGGGAAAATTGCTTTTGTGAACTCTGTTTTTGAAGGGTAAATTTTAATACAAATAAAGTAGAGAAACTGCTTTTTTTAAATAGTTTTTGAAGTTTTCCATAAAGTAGGATACTTGTGTTCTACTTTACGGAAAATAATGCAGTCTCTTTTATTACCTTAACTAACCTAATAAAACAAAAAATGCTTCCAGAAATAGAATTAGATTACTTGACAGAAGATGAAGATGAAAAAGAACTTTGTCGGTGTTATTGGCTTTTGAATACAGAAGAACAAGAACTCTTTGATGCAAAAGAAAAATTTCGTTATACACTCGCCGAACTCTCATTAAACTTCCGTCTAAAACCTCGTCAAATTCATAATAAGGTAGCACAATATAGTCGTGCTTACATCAAAAAATCAAAGTGTGATTTGTGTGGAATGCCTACTCACTTTCTGAATCGTAGGAATGATTTTTATTCGAATAGAAAAGTATATGAATATCAGCCTTGGGAAAACCCAATGCCTTATCTATGTGATAATTGTAAAGATGCTTTAGAGAAAAGACAAACACAGAAGGCAAAAGCAAAGAATCCATTACAATTTTCGGGAAAAGTAAAATCTATATTTCCCACTTCACAGCATTTGCAGTTTTTTAAGCAACTTCGTAGAGAAGAGCATTTTGTTTATCCCCAAATTGCTATTTCTGTCTTTTTAGAAGAAGATAACGCTGAAATAGTAGAAGGAGTTGAAAACCTAGAAAATGAAGTAGTTAATTTCTTAGTTTGTGATGGACAAGGAAAACCCAAAAAAGCTATTGATTTTGTAGTTATAAATCAAAATAATGATGGAGAACTTACTGATAGACAAAAGGAAATATTCTATCAGAAAGAAAGCCTTTTTGATAAGATTGGATTAGAATATAAAATTGAATTTTCTTAAAACTTTGTATTTTTTATAGGTCTTTACATCTAATAATTTACTTTTTGTTTTTGATTCTTTCCAAGATTTTATCTCCACCAGCGTCTAATACTTCTTTTGCTAAGTCTATGGCTAGTTCTTGTCCCTTATCTTTATGGATTTTGCCTGACTTACGAATAATTTTTTTACCACTAAGACTAATCAAACCTGCATCTATTTGAAGCGTATCACCTTCCAACTTTGCCAATACAAAAGAAGGAATACTACAACCACCATCTAAATGCTTCAGATAAGCACGTTCGGCAAGCAGACAGTATTCTGTTTTCTCATCATTAATAATCGTACGAATATCATTTCTGAGATGATTATTTATTTTAGAAGAAACCTCAATAGTCATTGAGCCTTGTCCTGCTTGTGGTGTAAACTCATCTAATGAAAGATGATCGACAATATAATCTTCAAAACCCATTCTATGGACACCTGCATACGCCAAAAGTAGTGCATCACATTGTCCTTCTTCTAATTTTCTCATACGTGTTTGTAGGTTTCCACGCATATTTGTAGTTCTGATATTTGGATAGTAATGCTTGAGCATCGCTATTCTACGTGTAGAAGAAGTCCCTACAAGCCATTTATCAGCAGCATCTAGCTTAAAATCAGAATTATAACTAACTACTACATCATGTGCTTTTTCTCGCTCTGTATAGGCTATTAATTCCAGTCCCTTTGGAAGTGTTGATGCCATATCTTTTGCACTATGAACAGCCAAATCTACTTTGCCTGTGTGTAGCATTTTTTCAAGTTCTTCCGTAAAAACGCCTTTACTACCAATTTTGGAGATTGCTTTGTGTAAAATTTTGTCTCCTTTGGTTTCGATAGCAATTATTTCAGTAGCAAAGCCATTTGATTCAAGCAAACGTTGTACATGTTCTGCTTGCCACATAGCTAGTTTGCTGTTTCGGGTTCCGATTTTGATAGTTTTTTTAGCCAATTTTTTTGCGCTTATGTAGTGAGCGATAAATTGAAAATAGTATATTGATAGAATAGGGATTATTTCTTTTTATCAAATTTTTCTACAAAAAAGTTATATAAAAGATAACTTTAGTGCTTAATCAGAAATATTCAAAAAAAAATGATTATCATGCAAGTTTTTTGCGATTTTTTTTGTATAAAAGCTCTTTTTTTTTCAAAAAACAGATAATTTCTACCAAATGTTTGTCATTTTTCTAATTAAAAAGATATTTTTTAAATAAAAGATTACTATAATACCCAAGCTACGATTCCAAAACACGTTCCAAAACCTATCAAAAAACCACTCCAAACTTCATTGGGAGTATGTGCTTTTAGATATAACCTTGAACTCATTACCATTCCAGTCAAGAAAAATAAAGTTACAATAGGCAAGAGTAACTCAAGTGAAGTATTAGCAGCTTGAAATCCAAATAGAAACCCTAAAAGTCCACTAATTCCGATACTATGAACGCTTGTTTTGTGGAAAAGCGTAACCAACGTAGTCAAGCACATAGAAAGCGCAACTCCCCCAGTCAGTAGAACAACTTGAATTTCATAACCTACCTTTCTAATCATCAAGTAAGCCAAAAGTGTGTAAAAAACAGTAGTAAACATAAATGGAACAGCTCTCTCTTTTCTATTTTGCATATCCAAAGAAGAAATAAAGCCTGTATAACGTAGCGTAAGCAAGAAAAAAGCAGGTACAGCAAAAGTACCTAAAAAAATAAGACTCAAAAATAAAACCTGTCGCTGTCCAAAAGGCTCACTGCTTAGCAAGAAGAAAAAAAGCAAATATCCAACTACTGGCATCAGAGCAGGATGAAAAATATAAGAAATAAGTTTACAAAGTTTTTGAATCATAAATCAAAAATACAAATGTTTTGGTTCAGAATTAAATTTGTGATTCAAGACTTGGTTTTCTACTCATAGAAAATGTCTGTATGAGAATAAGTTATTTTTTGTTATATCAAGGAGTGAGTTTAAAACCAATCACTAATATATCATCTGTTTGGGGCGTATTTTTTTTCCAATCTTGTAGAGAGGTTTTTATTTTTTGCTTCTGTTTTTTTATAGAAAGGTTAGCTCCATTTTGCAGAAGCAACTTGAAGTTTTTTATCATAAACTTCCTATCCTTTTCCCCTCCAAATTGATCTTGATAGCCATCGGAAGACATATAACAAGTGACTTCTTTATCAGCAAAGCTTATTTCTTGGTCTGTAAAATGGTTTTGTTTTTGACTCTTCATATAACTTCCTCCAATACTTTTTTTACTTCCTTTTATGATATTCAGTTTGTCTGTAAAATAATAGAAATCTTGTTTGGCAGCAGCTATTTTCACTTTCTTATTTTTCTTATCAATCAAACAGACCGTCATGTCCATTCCATCACGATTGCTTGTATGGTCTTGCTTTAATATTTTTGCAACAGCTTTATCTAGTTCTGTTAGTATTATACTTGGAATAATAATATTTTTAACATTAATAATTGTTTCTAAAATATTATTACCAATCAATGACATAAATGCCCCTGGTACTCCATGTCCTGTACAATCTACGAGAGCTAAGACAGTATAATCTCCTTTGTCTGCCACCCAATAAAAATCGCCACTTACTATATTTCTAGGACGATAAAACACAAACATTTCTTCACTGACAGCATCTTTTAAATAATCGTCTTCAGGCAAAATAACATCCTGTATTCGCTTTGCATAATTTATACTTGAGGTAAGACTTTTGTTTTTGGTATCTAATTCCTTGTAGGCTTGGTCAAGTTTGATTGTTCTTTCTTTTACTCTATTTTCCATTTGATTGTAGAGCAAAGCATTTTCTATTGAAATAGCTGCTTGTGAGGCTAAGAGTTTGAGTGTTTCTACTCTTTCTGCATGAAAAGCACCTTTAGAAATTGTATTTTCTACATACAAAATAGCAACAAGTTGGTTTTGCTTCAAAATAGGAAGACATAGTAAGGAGCGAGTTTTTTGCTTCTTGAAATAAAAATCTGACACAAACTTACTATCTTGTTTTATATCATCAATTACTAAATACTGCTTCGAACGTTTTACAAAATTAAATACACTTACAGGAAGTATATCCGAATGGTTTTTCTTAGATATGGATTGAATAGAAATACTACTTTGCACATCTAAATAATCTTTTATTTGATTCCATTGTGCCATTACTTCCCAACTAGACTGATTTTTTATTACTAAAACTCCCTTTTGAGCACCTGCATTCTCAACAAGTATCTTTATGAGTTTGGACAACAAACTATCCAATACAATCTCCCCAGAAAGTGCTTGAGAAGCCTTCAAAATACTACTATTATCGATATTAATATTTTGCTGTGAGGCTATTTTAGTAGTTCCTTGTTTGGAAGTATTCTGTATTGTAAAATCAGAAAAATCTGTGTTTGAGCTATAGGAATAATTTGTATCAAAGGTCTTTAGCCTGTCTTCCAACTGACTGTTTTTACCTTTTATTTGTATCGAATTATATATTTTTAGAGCTTCTATCAACTCATTTGTGGCAATAGAAAAGTTTTCTTTGTCATATAAATAAGCCAAATTTTCTTTACAGAAGGCAATCAGAAACAAGATTTCATATTTTTTGCTTTGCTCTATTGCTTTGAGATAATGATAAATAGCTATTGAATTTTCATTGAGAGCTTGATGGTAAAATGCTTTACTACACTGATAATATGCTCCGAAATTTTGCTCATTTAATTTTGCCCAGCTTTCAAGCTTTTCCAAGGAAGAAGTAATATGTGCTTTTATTTCACCAATGGAATCAGCATTTTTTTCTAATTCAAATTTTTTAGAGGCTGCACAAACAAATACATGATAAAATAGAGCTACTAAAAGAAGACTTCCTGCTGCACCTGCTTCTACATAAGGCAACGCTCGTAATGAGTATTGATATGCGTTTTCATACTCTTCAAAAAATAAAGCTGTACGAGCCATCTCCATTAATGATTCACAAACATCAGTTGCGTTTTGTGCTTTTTCATACTCTTCTACAATAACTAATGGGTCAATTTTTTCGGTAAAAGGATTTCCCATCATTCGTTCGTGGTTGTACAAACGAATTTTGGCTTGTCCTAATTCTAAGGGAACATATTTTTCACAGTAGTCGTGCCAAAGCTTACATTGTGAATATATCTTTTGATAGTTTTCTGATTTGAGTAATAAAGCAATATAAGACGTAAGCAAGACAAAACTAGCATATTGCTGTTCTCCTGATTGATGACACCACTGGTAGGCTTCTTCGGTTTGTTTGTAAGTATATTGGTAGTCATTTTTCCATGCCAAAGACATCGAATGAGCTAACATAGTAGTACGTCCTTTGCTATCCAAAAGATTATACTTTTGAGCAATTTGAAGAGCTATTTGTGCATAATCATAAGAAAGTTTGTGATTCTGTGTACTACACATAATCATGGCTAACCAAGCAATTGCCTCACTACATTTTGGAGATGTGCCACTATTTAGTACGTGAGATACACTTTTTGTTACGACCAAACCCAACCAAGCAGGATTGGCAAAGTAAGTGCTAATTACGGCTCTATTATAAATATCTCCAATGAGTAAATCTTTATCTGTTTTGGCTTCTTTTAGTTGTTGCAGTTTATCTACTGTTCCATCTTTCATTAGGTTTTCTAATAGAAGACCTGTCTGTTCTTGTGCCTCTTCATCAGTTTTTGGATATTTTTGTCCCAATGATTCTAGTGCTTCAATAGCATACTCTAATGCTTTATTTGCTTCTCCCGAACTCTGTAAGACATCACTATATTGTTTCAAGACAATTGCTCTTTCCGTATTATTATTTGTATGAGAAAGTAATATATCAAATATTTTTTTAGATTTTTTAAGCTGTCCATTTATACAGAGTAAAGCACCATAATTCAAATAAAATTCTTTATCAATTTTATTACTTTTCTCTTCTAAAGAAGTTATGAAAGGCATAATGATATCCAAAAAGGTAAGTGCTGTTGGAAAAGCAGATGCCTTTTGTGATTTTTTACTTGCCAATAAATTTATTTCTATACGACGTTCTATGTTTGTTACTTCCTTATCAAAAGTAGAAGAAGAGTTGTATTGATTTGCAATAGTAAAAATAGATTTATCAAAATCTAAGTTTTTCTCTTTATAATAGGAATATAAAAAGTCTGCAATTTTTAAGTGATAGGTAGAAGTCTGTTCTGCATCCAACAACTGATAAGCCGTTTGTTGAATTTTGTCATGAGCAAATTTGAACTCTACTTCTTTGAGTAATTCTTCGTTCCATTCCTCTTCTTTTAGATGCCTATATTCTTGACTATTCTTGGAAACTGGTAATACAAAATCTTCTTTTTTTGCACTCCATAGTATTTCAATCAATTTTGTTGTCTTGATATTGGTTACATTTTTCAAAACAAAAGCATCAAACCGATTTCCGATACAAGAAGCAATATTTAAGACTTTTATAATCTCCTCTGACTGTGTATTTATTTTCTTTGCTATTAAATCTACTACGTTATCACTAAGATTAAAGGATTCTATATCGCTTTCTTTCCAAGTCCATGTTTCTTTATCATAATCAAAAAACAGAAGTTTTTCTCTGTATATTGTTTCTATAAATTGATTTGTAAAAAATGGATTTCCTTTTGTTTTTTGATATATAATTTCTGCTAACTGTTTTACTTCTTCTTTTTGTTTGCCAAAAGAGTCCATCAACATCGTATTAATAACTGATTTTGGAAGTTCTTTTAGCTCTATTACCTCTGTGGATGAATCAGAAACAATATCAGTTTTGCTTTTACCAAAGGGAGATAACACTTCTATTTCATTGCTTCTATACGCATTGATGAGTAATAAATAAGGTATTTTTGTTGTGTTGATGAGTAATAATAAATCTACTGAAGAAAAATCTGCCCATTGCCAATCATCTAAAAAACAAACCAGTGGGTTTTCTTCTGTTGCGATAGTTGATAAAAAATTTATCATCAAAACATTAAACCTATTTTGCGCTTCTTTTGCTCCCAGTTCTTCTATTGAAGGCTGTTCTCCAATAATAAGAGTGAGAGTAGGAATGACATCTGTGAGTAACTTTCCATTTTTATCTACTGCTTTGAGTATTTTTCTTTTCCAACTTGACACAACCTCATTATCTTCCATCAAAATATACTCACACCACTCTTCAAGAGCCTGTATCCATCCTAAATAAGGATAATTTTGATTATTTTTATCAAATTTTCCATTTATGAAATAAGCTGATTTTTGGGTAATAGGTCTGTATATTTCACTAATAAGACTTGTTTTGCCTACTCCTGAATAGCCTACTATATGTAGTGATTGGTATGCTCCCTCACTTACTTTGTCAAAAGTTTGTAGCAATGTTGTTTTTTCTGACTCTCTACCATATAATTTTTTGCTAAGGTTTAAGTTTTCAGAAAAATCATGCGCTCCCAAAGTCATTTCTCCTTCATGATTTTTTGATTTCTCAATATCTGATTTTAAACCAAAAGTAGATAAATAACGGTCTTCAGCATTTTTTTCTAACAGCTTCATGACAATATCTGATAAAGCAGTAGGAACAGTAGGACGAATTTGCTGGGGTGTTTGAGGTGTTTTGGCTAAATGAGAATGAACTATTTCCAAAGAAGAAGAAGCCTCAAAGGGCGTTCTACCTACAAGCATTTCATAAAAAGTAACTCCTAAAGAATACAAATCAGTTCTATAATCTACTACTCTACTCATTCTGCCTGTCTGTTCGGGCGAAATGTAAGCTAATGTACCTTCCAAATATTTAGGATTACCAAGATGTTTGATATAAGTATCTGTTTTGGAAGCCAGACCAAAATCAATAATTGTTAGTGTTTTGTCCGATTCATTGATTAAGATATTATTAGGGTTTATATCTCGGTGTATAATCTCTTTCTTATGAACACGACCTAATATATCAACCATCAAAAGAGCATAATAATAAAACTCCTCTAACTCAAAACATCCTTTCTGTTTTATAAAATCTTTTACTGAAATACCTGCAAAAAAATCGCCTATTAGTGCATAACGCCCCTCTACTTTCGTTTCTTGATTTACATTTCGCACACCTTCGATAGACAAACCATCAAGTATGTCCAATTCATTCCTAAAAGAAGCTAATTGATTTAGTTCAGGAAAAGGATCTTTAAGTAGTTTGTATAACTTTTTATTTTGTCGATATACTAAAGTCTTAGAACTTTCATAGATAATATCCATATATCAGAAATAATAATAAAATTAGCTAAAATCAGCTACAAAGTAAGACAAAGTGATTATTTGTTACTAAAATAGAATAAAAATGTTTTAGTAAAAGCAGATGAATTGATTGAACAATTTTTATTAAAAATCTAATATAATCATTTTGATGTAATTAATACAGCAATTTGCAATATTATTTTTTTAAACTAAAAAAAATAAGCCTTTATTTTTATAAGAATTAAAAAGTAGCTATTATTGAAAAGTCATAATTGGCTATCAATCAACTTTTTTACACAAAACTATATAATTTATGGGCTTAAACAAATCCTTAGATTCTTTACATTCCTTTTCTAAAAAAGGAAATAAAAAAGAACAAGAGTCTAGCAATCCTTGGCTATTTGATTATCCAAATAATGCTGATTTTAATTTTAATTATTATAACCTACTCAATAATGCCAACCAAAATTCAATAGGAAATAACACTAATCCTGCTGCTCGTATTGCCATCATTGGCGCTGGTATTTCGGGTATGGTAGCAGCAAGAGAACTTTTTAGAAGTGGTTATAAAAATATTGATATTTATGAAGCCAGTGACAGAATTGGTGGAAGGACTTATTCTCAACCTGTAAATACGGCTCTTAATAAACATACTACATACGAGATGGGCGCAATGAGAATGCCTTTTTTTACAGATGTAGGAAGCAAAAACTGTTTGTTAGATTATTACCGTCAGCTCTTCAGAATCCAAACAAAAGACTTTCCAGACCCTGGTTCTGCTGCTGTAAAAACGACAGGTGTTTATTTGAATGACGGACAGGGAACAAATCCAAAGTGGGGCAATGCTCCTAGCCTTATTCTTTGGGAAGGGGGACAAAACCCACCAGACCCAGCATTATTAGATGTATATGAAAAATGGAATCGATTTGCGACGATGGTTTCAACAGAGTTTCAAAGACTATATGCAACATCTAGCTGGGAAAGTTTTTGGCAATCTGTTGTTCAGACGTATTGGCAACTCAATTTTAGAGAACTTGCCTACCTTCCTACTATTGATTCTTATCAAGGAAATGGTAATTTTGGAGGACTAGGAATGACTGTGCAGGAAGCTCAATTATTTTATACGATTGGTGCTGGTGATGGAAGTTGGGGAGCTTTTTATGATATTTCTTGTTTGTATATTTTCAGAACGCTTTTGAGTGGCTATGGAACAAACCATCAGCTTATTATTGGCAATGGAGCAGTTCTTGACGACAAAGATGCGATGCCTATTCCAGACGAGGCTACTCATAATGTAAGGGATAAAAATGGTAATTTATTGACTACACCTAGTTTTTTGGGAGTACAATCTTTTGCTGAATCTATGTTTTATCTTCCTGTAACAAGCCAAAATGATTCAAATGGTGTGTCGTTGTATCAAGCATCTCGTATGTATCCAAATTTTGATATAAATTTGATGACTCAAACACCTGTTACCAATATTATAAAAGACCAAGACAATGGTAAAATATATATTGCAACTCCATTGAATAACATATTGCCTTTAAGACAATTACCAGAATATGACCAAGTAATCATAACACCAACTACTTGGGCATTACAAACAAGCTCTTTGTTTACAGGTTTTAATTTTGATACACAATTACCTTTTGAAGTAGTAGATAGTATAAAATCTTCTCATTGGATTACAAGTTGTAAAATATTTTATCCTCTTAGAAAAAAATACTGGGAAGATGGTGTATCTAAAATACCTCAAATTATCACAACAGATACATATCTTCAAGATATCTATGCTTACTCTGCAACAGATAGTGATGAGGGTGTTTTGTTGCTTAGTTATACGTGGGAAGATGATGCTAATAAACTCTTAGCATTAAGTGATAATCAAACAGATAAAGAGTTTTTAGCACAACAATGCTTAGACTTTTTGGATGACATTTTGATGCGTTGTGAAAATATTCAAGAACGTGTTTCTAGGTATGTAGATACTTCTCAACCTATTGTATTTCAATGGGCTTTACAACCTACTTACCGTGGTTGTGCAAAATTGTATCGTGAAACATCGTTCAATGAGAACTATTCTCTTCTGACCTATAATCAAGAATATGCAAAAGAATCAGGAATTTACTTTGCTGGTGAAGCCTATTCATTAGAAGGGGGATGGACAGAACCTGCTATCCGATTAGGAGTGGATGCTGTATTGAATTTAATGAATAATACAGGAGCTACTTTTAATAATGGGTTTTCTATGGATTTATATCCAAAATATAGTGATTGGAAACCAGAACTCAACATGGGTAATGTAGATTTGATGTAGTCTTAGATAGTAGTGGACTGATACAATTATAATTCATTCATTTTAAGAAATAATAGTATCAGTCCATAATTTACCAAAAAATCATTGCGTAATAATTTCTTTAATATCATGCATAATTTTTTGAGCTAAATGTTCAGCAGTTGCTTCCGATTGCGATTCAGAATAAATACGAATGATTGGTTCTGTATTTGATTTTCTAAGATGAACCCACTCACTATCAAACTGAATTTTGACGCCATCAATTTTATTGACTGGATAATTTCTATATTTATCAGAAATTTCTATTAAAACATTATCAACATCTATTTCAGGAGTAAGTTCTATCTTATTCTTCGAAATATGATAACTAGGATATTTCGAACGGAGCATTTTTGTAGTTCCTTTAAATTTGGCTAATTGAGTCAAAAATAAAGCAATTCCGACAAGGGCATCACGTCCATAATGAAGTTCTGGATAGATAATTCCTCCATTACCTTCTCCTCCAATAATGGCGTTACATTCTTTCATTTTTTCTACTACATTGACTTCTCCAACAGCAGCTGCGTGATACTCTCCACCTGCTTTTAAGGTTACGTCTTTTAGAGCTTGTGTAGAAGAAAGATTTGAAACCGTATTTTTGGTTTGTCCTTCTTCTTGATGTTGTAAAATATAATCAGAAATTGCAACAAGCGTATATTCTTCGCCAAAAGGAGTTCCATCTTCACAAATGAGAGCTAATCTATCTACATCTGGGTCGACCACAATTCCTAAATTATAATTTCCACTTTCGATAGTAGAACAAATATGAGTTAGATTTTCGGGAAGTGGCTCAGGATTATGTTGAAAAATTCCTGTTGGTTCACAGAAAAACTTATCTACTTGAGTTACACCTAATGCCTCTAAAAGCATCGGAATAGCAACCCCCCCACTAGAATTTACGCCATCGACAGCAATTTTGAAGTCTTTTGCTTTGATAGCTTCTACATCCACTAAAGGCAATTCTAATATTTTCTCAATATGTTTTTGAAGATAACTATCATCAGTTGTATAACTTCCTAAGTCAGAAACTTTCACAAATTCGAAATCATCATTTTCAGCAAATTTCAGAATTTCTTCACCTTCTTTTGCCGAAATAAACTCTCCTTTTCGGTTCAGAAGTTTGAGTGCATTCCAGTTAGCTGGGTTATGACTAGCTGTAAGAATAATTCCACCACTAGCATTTTCCATTGGAACAGCCATTTCGACAGTCGGAGTAGTAGAAAGACCCAAATCTATCACATCAAAACCCATTGCTTGTAAAGTAGAAGCGACAAGCTGTGAAACGAGTTGCCCAGAAACACGAGCATCACGTCCGATAATTATTTTTTGGTTTGGTGGAGTGTTTTCTTCTGCTGTCTGTGCTGTACTTGGGTTCGTACTGACCCATTTTCCATAAGCAGCAGCAAATTTGACTACATCAATCGGAGAAAGACCTTCGCCTACTTTTCCACCAATTGTTCCACGTATTCCAGATATTGATTTTATTAAACTCAAAATTTCAGTATTTTATATTAGCTAGTTTTCAGACTTGCAAAAGTAGTGAGCAAAAAGCAATTTTCATAGTAAAAAAACATCTTTATTTTTTTAATAAACTTGTTTTTTGCAGATATATATTTCAAGAAATAAATTTTAGTCAAATAACTCTTTTATGTTCTTAAATTGAATTTCTTTATCAAAAGTATGTTGAGCTATTCTCCTTCCATTTTCTCCAAAGTTTTTTCTTTTAGCAAAACTTAGTTTTTTTAAGTTACGTATTTCTTGGCTAAGTAGTTCGTAATTTATGGAGAAGTTCTGTTGATTCTTTGTTGATTCTACTATACGACCTAAATTATAGTTGCGTATCAAATCAGCACTTTCTCCACTTCCACAAAGTAAAATAGGTAATCCTGCTGCCATTGCTTCATATATTTTTGAAGGAACAGTTCCCAAAATTTGTTTTTTTTGAAGAATAATAGCTGCATCATAATCAGCTAGTTTTTGAGCAATTTGTTTTGGAGGAATAGCATCATAAAGAAATACTGTTTGTTTTTTGTTTGTTTTTAGAAATTTATTTTCAATAAAGTTTTCTATTAACTCTCGTTCATTTCCATTTCCATACAAATGCAATTCGGCAGATTCTTTTTCAAAATCTATATTCTCTATTACCTCCAAGACTCCTTGTGCTACCCCTAAAAGACCTGCATAGACCAGTTTTATTGACTCTTTTTCTTTGATTTGATAGTTTTCTTTGATTTTGAAAGATTTGGAATCTATTCCATTTCTGTATAAAAAAATAGGGGTAGTAGAAACAATTTTTTGAACATAATTTACTATTTCATCAGACTGACCAATAATAAAATCCATTTTTTTATAGATAAATGCTTCAAAATTCAAAAGTAGATTGTATATTGTATGCCCTTTTATTTTGTCTAAGTCTAAAAGTACACGAGGATAAAGGTCGGAAAGATTCAGAATAAGCGTAGGAATATAGTTTTTTTTGATAATCAATTTTGATAAAATCCAAACTGTAAAGACTGGCAAAAGAGGAGGACTTTGAACCAAAATAGTGTTAGGACGCTGTTTTTTGAGAGATGGAAAAGCAAAAAACCAACTCAAAGTCAAACTAATCATACTAAAAAGACGAACAAATGAAGAAGAAGAGTTAGAAGGATAAAAAGAAAAACGAATAATGTTTACTCCATTAATACTTTCTTTATGAATAATTTTTTTGAAAAGAAATTTTCTATACCTAGAAAAAACACTTCCTGTTGGATAATTAGGAAATGTTGTATAAACAGTTACTTTATTGCCTTCTTTTTGTAAGCGTTCTGCCAAATACTGAATACGGGAAGCACATGCTCCGAGTTCAGGGGAATAATTGGGCGAAAAGATAGCTATTTGCTTCAAAAAATAAATAATGATTAGTGTTTAGTGTTTAGTGATTAATTCTGTGAACAAAAAAAATTACTCACTACGAACTACAAAAATAGCTAATTATTTATTTCAAAAAATCACTTTGTGATATAGAACTAAATTATCAAAA
The DNA here is from genome assembly GCF_037126435.1 of Bernardetia sp. ABR2-2B. Taxonomy (GTDB): domain Bacteria; phylum Bacteroidota; class Bacteroidia; order Cytophagales; family Bernardetiaceae; genus Bernardetia. The sequence continues at coordinate 2,910,269 of NZ_CP147020.1, forward strand.
TTTTATTATGTCAAAAATACATCAATTACAAATTCAGATTACTGTTTTCGAAACTGAAAATGAACTTTCTAAGAAAGATTTATCATTATTAAATGAAGCTAGAGCAGCTACAAAAAGAGCTTACGCACCTTATTCAGAGTTTTCAGTAGGTGCAGCCATTCAATTACAAAATGGAGAGGTAGTTTTGGGAAGTAATCAAGAAAATGCAGCTTATCCCTCTGGACTTTGTGCTGAACGAACAGCTATTTTTTCGGCTTCTACTCAATTTCCAAATGAAATAATAGAAACGATTGCCATTGCTGCCAAGCCTCAAAAAGCTACCGATTTTATTGCTATTTCACCTTGTGGGAGTTGTCGTCAAGTAATGTCTGAATATGAAAATAAACAGGAAAAGCCAATCCGAATGATTATGGAAGGAAATAATAAATCTATTTATGTTATACATTCTATTGCTGATTTATTACCACTGAAGTTCTCAAAAAATAGTTTGAAAAATATTACTTGAAGTGACTCAATGGTAGTTTGAAGGTCATCTATTTATTTCAATTACATAAAAAGTAAACTCCTTTTCACAAATAGGTCTATAAAAATAAAAAGCTTGTCGAAAACATTTTATGTTACTATTGAAAGTAAGTTATTTAGCATTAAATTTGACTATTTGAATTAGGTCAACAATTACATTTACTTATGCACTTTACCTTTTGCTGAAATGACTAGATACATGAAAAATTTATACTTCATAACTTTTATCTTTTTGTTCTTTGCCCTGAAATCTACTAACGCTTTTTCTCAAATAGACACTCGTTTTTGGTTTGCAGCACCTGAGGTAACTAATGGGCATGGAGACAGAGATATATTTATGCGTGTTGCTGCTTTTGATCAACCTGCTACAGTAGTAATTAGTATGCCTGCTAATCCAGCTTTTACGCCCATAGTAGTTAATTTAGCTGCTTTTGGTTCAGCAAATACAAACCTTACTCCTTTTATAAATTTGATAGAAACTCCTAATATGACAAATTTAGCAGGAGCGGATAACGATGCGAATCGAAATTACTCTACCATTTTTCGCTCAGGATTACTGGTAGAATCAACAGCAAGAATTACAGCTTATTATGAAGTAAACAGAGGCAATAACCCTGATATTTTTGCATTGAAGGGAAAAAATGGACTAGGAACAGATTTTTATGTTCCCATGCAAACAGCTTGGAATCATCAGAATGGACAAAATCCAAATGGACACTCTGGTTTTGTGATTGTAGCTACAGAAAGTAACACTACAGTAACAGTTACTACTACAAGACCTACTCGCTCTTTCGGAACTGGCGCAACTGGAACTACTGCCCCTGCAGGTACTTATACAATAACTTTAAATAGAGGACAAACTTATACAGTTGCAGCTCAACAACCTTCTGCGGGAAATGCCCCTGCAGGTTCTCGTATTGTATCTGATAAGCCAGTAGCTGTTACTTTGTATCATGACTCTATTAGAACTGGTGCAGGAGGGTGTTATGATTTGGCAGGAGATCAGCTTGTTCCTGTTGATATTGTTGGAGATGAATATATTATTATGCGTGGAACATTAGGAATACCTAGCTCAGCACAACCAGAAAAAGTATATATTTTGGCTACTCAACCTGGAACAACATTTACAGTAAATAGAAATGGAACTCCCATTGCAGGAACGCCTACTCTAGCAGCGGGGCAACAGTATATATTTGATATGGCTATAGGAACTGCTAAAGCGTATATTAAATCTAATAAACCTATTTACGTCCTTCACATGTCTGGTTATGGCTGTGAAACAGGAGCTGCTATTCTTCCTCCTATCGAATGTACAGGTTCTCGTTTGGTTCAATTTAATCGTTCTACAAATGAGAATTTTAGCTTGACTCTACTTGTGAAAGAAGGAGGACAAGGTGACTTTACACTCAATGGTGTTGCAATTCCTGTATCTAACTTTTCTCCTGTACCTGGTTCGCCAGATGTAGATCCTGCTAATGGAACACCAGATTGGTATTCGGCTCGTATTGATTACAATACAACCTTAGTTCCTTTAGGAGGAAACAGAATCGAAAATAGTAGTACACTCTTTCATGCAGGTGTTACAAATGGTGGTGCTAGTTCAGGTTGTCGTTATGGATATTTTTCTTCTTTTAATTCACTTAATTTAGGTCCTGATATTGCTATTTTTTATGGTTCGAATGTAGTACTTGATGCAGAAACTTATGGTGCAGTTAGTTATACTTGGAATACCACACCTGTACAAACAACACCACAAATCACAGTAAATGTAAGACGTACAAGAGATTATATTGTTGCTGTAGATTTAGGTCGTTGTATAGTCTATGATACTATCTGTGTAGGTACAGTAGAATATGTTTGGATTGGAGATACCGATGATGATTATGGAAAATTTTCCAATTGGAGTGCGCCTTGTGGAGAAGATGGAATACCTGACTGTGAACAAGATATTGTTGTTCCTGCTTTGGTAAATGGAATACCTCCTGTGAATTTTCCTAGAATATATGATAATGAAACACAAGCGTGTCGGAATATCATTATTGAAAATGGTGCTAGTCTGACCATTAGTCCATTAGGTCGTCTTAATGTTTGTGGAGATATGGTTCATTCTGGTTTTTTGAATATGCCTACTGGTTCTCTATTAGAATTTAGAGGACTTCAACCACAAACCTATACACAAAACGCAACAGGCACAGGAGAGTTTGCCAGGTTACAAATCAATAACTTAACTCCCCTTCCAGATGTACCTCGTTTGAAGGTTTCAGATGCAGGAACACAGAATATGGTAGTAAGCCCAACAGGAACACTTACTTTTATTAGAGGTGTCGTACGTACAGAAGGTTTGAAAGAAGTTGTTGTCCGTAACCCATCTCCTTCCTCCATATTAGGATATTCGTTTGCTAATAGTACTAATGATAGATTTGTTGGTGGAAGACTTAGGCGTTCGACAAATCCAATAGGCACTTATGACTTACCTGTCGGTTTGGCTGTTGAAAATATTGGAGCTGCAAGTCCTGTAGCTACCAAAAGAGCTACTATTGTGAATACCGTAGCAGCAGATTGGATAAACGATGCAACTTTCTGTGCCTTAAATCCCTTTCCTAGTAATCGTGTTATAAACTTGACTGATAATAGAAGTGCTGTTGCAGATGCACCTCTTTACAAACATATCGCCTTTCCTGCATCCGTAGCTATTTTAGGTAATGCTCCAAGAACTACCGAAGCTTGGGTAAGGATTAGTAGTAACCCTAGTAATGGAGCTATTTTCTATTTAGGCAGAGATGCTGCAAAAGAATTATTTGCCTTACGTAAAATAGGAACAGGTAATGGATATAGAATTGATTTAGGTGGAGGAATTATAAAAGACTTCAATTTAGCTGGAACAGTAGGAACTTGGCAACATTTTGCTATGACTTACAATGGTATATCAGAAGTAAAAGTATATCTAAATGGTAATGAAGTAGAGTCTCTTAATATTGCAGATTTGAATACTACAGGAAACTTTTATGTCGGTAGATATAGAAACAGTACCAACCAAAATTGGTATCTAGCTGGTAGATATGATAATGTAAGAGTTTGGAATGTAGCAAGAGCGCAAGCAGAAATATTTGCTAACTTTTGTGTGCGTTACGAGTGTACAATACCACCAGAACTCATTGCCAATTATGATATGGAAGATGGGTTTGGTTTTGCTGATACCAAAACTAGAAACTGTTCTATTTCTCCCCTACAATACGAAAGAGCAAGAGTACAGTTTCAAACACCAATGACAACAGCCAATAACTTACTGGCTTTCTTTAACCAATACCCAGGGGCAACACCAATATCGCCAAACGAATATCGTTGTCAAGCTACTTTTGGTACTTGTGAAGTATTGAACCATGGTTTTTGGACAGTTTCAGCATTTAATAATACGACAAAGGTTACTGGAGACGCAAGTTATAGAATGACTCTTTATAATAATGCTTATACTAATGGAGGTGTTTGTGCAAGTCCAGAAGCAACTATTATGAAACGTAATGTAAATACAGACCCTTGGACAATTCCAACTTTTCCAGCCTTATGTGCTGACAACTCACTTGGCTCTACATCTATGGAATGGATGTCTGGTTTTTCTGATTTTGCAGTTCCACAGACTTTTGACCCAATTATTTTACCAGTAGATTTGCTTTCTCTGACAGCAAAGCCTCTTATAAATTCTATTTTGGTAGAATGGAAAACTACTAATGAAATAAATAATGCAGGTTTTGAAGTAATGCGTTCAATAGATGGAGAAAATTTTGAACAGGTAGGTTGGGTAACTCAAAATAATACAGGAGTTTATTCTTTTGGAGATACAGAAGTCAATACAAATCAAATATATTATTATCGTTTAAATCAAGTAGATGAAAATGGTAGTAAAAAAACTAGTCCTATTGTAGATGCCAAAATTGATGGAAGCCTGTCAGGTGGAGTAACTGTATATCCAAACCCAACTAGTAATGAATTTACTATTGATTTGGGAGAAACTTATATAGCCAACACTACTTATCAAATAGAAGTTTATAACAGTATTGGAATGCTTTTACGAAACAGAACAGTTAGTAATTCTTCAAAAATAAATATGTCTTTAGAAGGATTAGCAAAAGGAATGTATCTAATAAAAATAGTTACACCCAGCCGTACAAAGCTTGTCAAGCTACAAAAAGAATAATTGTTTCGGACTTTTGAAAACAAAATACCCTTTATCAAAACAAAATCGATAAAGGATATTATTCTAAGTCAAATCTAAAATAGTATTTTTCTCTACCTCTAAATGATAGGCATTCAGACCTGTCAGAAGTGCGCCTTTTATATGCTGTGGACTATCGTCTATAAAAAGCGTTTTTTGAGGATTCAAGTTATTTTCTTTTATCACAAAATCAAAAATCTCTCTATTCGGCTTTCGCATTCTGACTAAATGAGAAAAATAAGCCTTTTCAAAAAGAGGCTCTAAACCTTTCATTTGATGAGATTCTAGTACAATTTTATCAAAAGCTGTTTTATGAATTTCATTGGTATTACTCAATAAAAAAATATGTTTTTCTTTTCCTATTTTCTTCAAAAGCTCAATTCTTTCTTTAGGAATATCCAAAAGCATAGCATTCCAAGCATTGATAATTTCTTGATGCGAAACTGTTTTGCGAGATGATTTTTGCATAGCTTCTACAAACTGCTTTTCAGAAATATGCCCTGTTTCTAATTTATTAAAAATATCGGTCTGACTTTTTTTGGAATATAACTCTGAAAAATCAGTTCCAAAAAGCCTTTTAAACTCTTCTTCTGTCTTTTTATAATTCAAATTAATGATTACTCCTCCCAAATCAAAAATAATAGCTTCGTAGTCTTGTAGTTTTGGAAGGTTTGAGTTTTCTGTGGACATAATTTTAGGAAAATAAAATTTAAACATAAAAAAAAGGTTTTAAAATATTAATTTTAAAACCTTTTACTTAAAATGTGGGCCCAATAGGATTCGAACCTATGACCCTCTGCGTGTAAGGCAGATGCTCTGAACCAGCTGAGCTATAGGCCCATTTTAATTTTCTCAATTATAGTATAAAATAGCTTTAAAAAATGTGGGCCCAATAGGATTCGAACCTATGACCCTCTGCGTGTAAGGCAGATGCTCTGAACCAGCTGAGCTATAGGCCCATTTTTTAGCTTTTTTATTTGGGTAAACTTGTCATTTCTTTTATGACTATTTACCCGAATTGAGAATGCAAAGGTACGCACCAAACCAATACCAGTCAAGCCTTTTGATAAAAAAAATGATTTATTTTTACTGTTATTTTATAACTCTCTCATTATCAATTATAAAAAGTCAAAATTAGTTCACTCTTTATTTTGTTTTGGTTACCTTATCTATTTTTAATGGTCTTTAATTTTAAAAAATAATGTTCTTGCTAAACGAATTTAGTAATTTTGTAACAAGTATTTATTCCAAATTCATTTGTATAGCTTATTTCTATGAAAATAAATCATTTCGTTTATTTGTTGTCTTCTTTTGTATTCATTTTTTTCTTGGCAGCTTGTGCAAGTCAGAGTATGCCCACAGGAGGAGCTAAAGATATTACGCCCCCAAAACTTATTTCTACTTATCCAAATGACCAATCAACAAACTTCAATGGTGATCTGATTATTTTGGAGTTTGATGAAGATATTACGACACAAAGACTACAAGAAGAATTACAGATTTCGCCTTTTATTGAAGGCAATTACAAATCTACTGTAAAAAGAAATCGTCTGACTTTAAAGTTTGATAAACCCTTTGCTGAAAACACGACTTATACGTTTACTTTTGGAAAAGGAGTAGTTGATTTTAATGAAAAAAATGTTCCTAAAAATATAAAACTTGCCTTTAGTACAGGCGATAAAATAGATTCTTTACTCATTACAGGCACAGTTTCAAGTCTTATGAGAGGAAACAAATTAGAAAATGCAATGGTGGGTTTATATGCTTATAATGATGCGGAGGCTGATTCTTTCGATATTACAAATCGCCGTCCTTTGTATTTTTCTTTAACTGATTCGGTGGGAAGGTATGCTATCGAAAATATAAAAGCTGGTAAATACAAAGTCTATGCGTTGGTAGAGCCAAAAGATAAGAGAGATTATACCTACAATAAAAATACAGAATTGATTGGTTTTTATGAAGAACCTTTGCAGATAGGAACAAGCTATTCAGGAGTAGATTTTAGTGTAATACGCTATGATATTTTACCTTTTCGTTTGTCTGGGGCAAGACAAAGAGCGCAATATTTTGAAATAAAATTTAATAAAAATATAGCTGACTATGCCATAAATTACCAAGATGAAGGAAAAGAAGTTGATTATGATACCTTATTTTATCCTGTTTTACAAGAGGAATATATCAATTTTTATAATCGAAATATGAATATGGAAGATTCTATCTCTGCTAGTATGTCTTTTTCAGATTCTATTGGAAATACGATTGATACTACCCTTACTGTTAGGTTTGAAGAAGTTAGGAAACCTCGTGAATCTCCTTTTACTTTCCGAGAAAACCCTCCTTCAAACACTCCTATCATTCCCACAGAAGAACTTAATCTTAAATTTGTATTTACTAAACCTGTCTTGGCTATGCAATATGACAGCGTTGTGATAGGTTTTAAGGGAGATAGTACAGGAAGCAGAACCGTGGCAACAGATTGGAAGTTTAACAAAAACAGAACAGAAATTTCGTTCATTAAGGAAATAGAACTTTCTACGAAAAAAGAAAATGCGTTTCAGTTACAAATCCGTCCTAATACTTTTGTTTCAATAGAAAATGATACTATAAGAGATGATAAAAACCTACAATATACTCAAGGAAAACCATCTGACTATGGCGTAATTAGTGGAGAGGTTTTAGGAAAATATGATAACTTTATTATTGAAGTTCTTGATGCTAAAGGAAATGTAGAACAAACACTTCAGAATACAAAAGAGTATAGATTTGAAAATCTATCAGTAGGGAAAAAAACAATGAGAGTGCTTGTTGATACAAATGGAAATGGAAAATGGGACAACGGAAGTTTTGAAGAGCGTATTCTTCCAGAGCCTGTTTTTAACTTGAAACGAGAGTTAGAAATAAAAGCAAATTGGGAATTTGAAGATGTAAATATAAATTTGGGTTATTAAACCTTATCATGATTATTTTTGTATGTTCAGGCAGGATGTCTAAACTACACAGGACAAACTGCAACATCGTTTAGTTAATTGAGATTTGACAAAAAAAATAGACTTAGAGTTTTATTCTAAGTCTGTTTTTTTCTGTTTTTGATTAAAAGATTAGTAGGTACTTTTATCATCAAAATCATCAATCAAAAGTTCTTTTGTCTTTTTCAAGATATTAGCAAAAAAGCCTCCTGTTTGTTTTTCAGATTGTTTTTTGACTTCTTGCCCTTGGCTATTTATCTCATATCCTGCTGTCTGACTTGTTTGGTCATAGTCTCTTTGATATACATCTCTATCATCTAAGGTTCTGAAACCTGCCAAAACTAAACCAACACCAGTTGCATACATTGGATTTTTGACTGAATCAGACTGACTTCTTCCTAAATATTCATTTGGATAACCAATACGAACATCTAAGCCTGTTTTATACTCAAAAAGCTCTTTCAAATATTGCATCAATGAACCTCCACCAGTAAGAACAATACCACCAGCCAAACGGTTTTTGTAGCCCGAACGAAGAATTTCACTATAAACAAGCTCTACAATTTCTTCCATTCTAGCCTCAATAATATAAGACAAGTTTTTGATAGAAATTTCTTTTGAAGAACGATTGCGAAGCCCTGGGATAGAGACAACTTCATTATCAGGAGCATCTTTAGCCAAACAACGACCAAATTTTACTTTCAGAAGTTCAGCTTGGTTTTGCATTACGGCACAACCTTGTTTTATGTCCGAAGTAATGATATTTCCACCAAAAGGAATAACGGAAGTATGACGAATAATTCCATCAATAAAAATAGCCAAATCAGTAGTTCCTCCTCCAATATCAACAATAGCAACACCAGCCTCTTTTTCCTCTTCACTCAAAACAGAAAGTGCAGAGGCTAATGGTTCAAGAATTAGATTTTCGATTTCTAAACCTGCACGTTGGACACATTTTTTGATATTACGAATAGCATTTGTTTGAGCAGTAATAATATGAAAGTCGGCATCTAATTTTACACCAGCCATTCCGATTGGGTCTTTTATGTTTGGCTCATAATCGACGGTGTAGTGTTGAGGCATTACGTGAATAATATCTGTTCCTGCTTCGGTTACGATACGATACATATCGTTTGTAAGACGATTTACATCAGAAGGCGTAATTTCTCCATCTTTTGAATTTCTTGTAATTCCTCCGTGATGTACAGAGCTTTTGATATGCTTTCCTGCAATACCTACATTTACGATACGCAAATTTACACCCGAATTGCGTTCTGCTTCCTCTACAGCTTGTGTAATAGCTGCAACTGTCTTATTGATATTACTAATAATTCCTTCTTTTACACCTTCAGAAACAGCTTGTCCTACTCCTAATACTTCTAGTTTATCGTATTCATTCATTCTTCCTACGATAACACAAATTTTTGTTGTTCCGATGTCTAATCCTGCTACTATTCTTTGATTTTGCATATGTCTTTATATGTACAACGTCTAACAAGATTTAATTACAAATCATTGCTACCGTTAAATTAGTTGTATAGTTTATTTACAGACAATTTGATTGTCATATCTAACACTTACCATTTGATAACTTCCCCAACCTTTGATTGGAATAACTTTATCATAAAAAGTCTTTAAGCGATTTAGCTTATTCTCCATATCTTTAGCAGAACCAAGTTCGATGAGCTGTTCGCCTACCTGTGGATAAGCTAGTATATTCCCTTCTGTATCTCTTTCTAACTGTGTAATTTGGGCTTTCCAAAATGGTTTTTTATCTATTTCTTTTAAAGCACTAATAAATAATTTTCCATCTGGAGTTTTCCAAAATGCAGTATCTAAAAGCTCTGTATCATTCTTTTTCTGGCTAGAAAGCAATATTACTCGTGCCGTAAAATTAGTAGAAAGAGGAATTAGTTTTCCTGATTCAGTAATATAAGCTCCTTTTGCTGGATTTTTGTTCAAAATTCGTGCAAGAGGTTTGAGTTCTTCTACTTCTATATTCAAAATTCCTTTCGAATCTACTGCGACTTGACAAGTAGCTACAAAGTTATTGGTTTTTATTGAGTTTTCAATTTTTTTGGTGTCTATCTCTTTAACTTTTAAGTTGTTTACGTCAATTTTGGCATCTTGACGAACAAGCTTTAATATTTCTACCTCTGTCAAAAAATGAGAAGTGTCTTGAGGATTTTGTGCTGCATTTGTTACCAAAACACGAACACTTTTTATCATTTGTCCACGCTGATACACCTCTGTTGCTGCAATAGTAACAAGAATAACTAAAACAAATAAGATTATTTTTATAGATATTTTCATGACTTTAAATATAACATAAATTTTTTATAAGTCCAGTTAAACCTGCTAAGGTTTTGAAAAATGATGTTGGTTTGTAAAAATACAAAAAAACCTTATTCTTTTGTCAGAATAAGGTTTTTTATCGGTCTGATTAAAAAAACAATTTTAATCTTAGTTTTGTGCGCCTTGTGCTTTTGCAGCAGCTTCTGCCTCAGCTTGTAATTTGGCATTTGCAGCAGCCAATTCTTCAACTGTCATATTTACACCTAATTTTTTCAAAACCATAAGTGTAATATCAATTTTTCCATTGGAGTACAAAAAGTTATCTTGTCCCATTCCATCTTGACTACTCAAAACAAAAGTATATCCGTTTTCTTTTCCTACAGCTGCTACAGCTTCTTGAAACTTTATTTGAATAGGCTGAATTAAAGACATTTGTAAATTTTGTAAAGTTTTATTGTAAGCCTCTTCATTTTGCAACAATTGTTGTTTAGCGGTTTCTAATGCTTTAGCACGATTTTGTAGAACTACCTGAGGAAAATCTCCTGTTTTACTATCTGCTAATAATTTTTCATACTTTTCATTAAGTTCGTTTTCATCATTTTGTAGCTGTGTATAAAAAGAGTTTTGGGTCTTTCTAATAGAATCTTGTGCCTTTTTGTACATAGGGAAATGAGGAAATACAGAGGATATACTTGTATAACCAATTTTGACATCTTGTGCTTGTGCAGAAACTACAAATACAAATAAAGTGAATAAAAGGAATATCTTTTTCATCGTTTGTTTTTTTCTTTTAATATAGAATTGCAAAAAATATTTTTTGATAAGTAGTTTTACTTCTTAAAATAATTCTGCAAAGGTAAGTAATTAATTAAATCTAATTGTTGAAGTTGTATTTTTATTTGATTATCCTAAAAAATTTAGGATAGATTAGAGACCTAATTTTTTGATAACTAGACCAGTAACATCTGTTCCTTCTGCTGCATATAAAATATAGGCAGTATTTGTTCCATCCAACTCATTAAAAATTAAAATATAATTGTTTTCTTTTCCTACTTCTTTAATAGCTTCACGAATTTTTGCGTAAATAGGAAATAGTAAATCTTGTTCTTTTTTCTGAAGACGTTCTTGATCTTGTTTTTCTTTTTCTTGAAGTGCAATATACAAGCTTTGAAGCTCTTGTTGAGCTTGTTCTTGTTGGGCTTGTGTTTTTGCTGTTTGTGATAATTCTGCTCGTCTAGCTTGAAACTTCTGACCTTCTCCTTCTAAATTTTTCTGAATTACTTTTTGTAATCCTTCTAATTCCGAAGTAGCTGCTTTATATTCAGGCATCATACTGATTACTGAGTCTACTTGTGCATAACCAATTTTGAGGTTTTGAGCTGTTGCTTGGTTGTTCTGGAAAAGAACAAAGGCAAATAAAAGACTGAGAGATAAAATTATTTTTCTCATAATTTTGATATAATTTGTTTTAAGTGAGTTTGAAGGGAAATTTTAGTTTTATTGTTGGATTTTGAATTTAAGAATTATCCTTTTTTATCAATAGAAATATTAGGGTCTTGTATTCCTAATTCTTCCAAGACAAAGTCAGTAAAATTATAAGTATCATCATAGAAAAGCATATGTAAATCACTTGCTTTATCAAACATAAAGTGAAGTTTCTTTTGCAAAGATACAATTCTGACAGCTTCCATTATTCTGTCTTGAATAGGACGAATGAGTTCACGTCTTTTCTTAAAAAGCATTCCATTAGCACCAAAGATACTTTCTCTGTATGTAATCAAATCGCTTTCTTTTTGCTGAACTTCTTTTTGCTTTTCGGCATACATTTCTTCTGTCAAGAGAACTCTTTCAGCTTCTAGCTTAGTACGACTATCCAAAATTTCTTGTTGTTTTTTGGCTAATTCGGCTTTCCATTGTTTGGTCATTTCCTCAAGTTCTGTATTGGCTTGTGAATATTCGGGCAAACGCTCCAATATTTTTTGAGAATCAATGAAACCAAAACGCTGTGCAGAAGCTGTATTAAAGCTACTCAAAGTAAATAATCCTACTAAAAAAAGAGTAGAAAAAATAAAAACGATATTTTTTTTAAAAGGGTTTTTCATCATATATAAGGATAAAATTCAAAATCATTGCCAAGTTTTTGCAGTTAGCAGTTAGTAGTTACCAGTTACCAGTTTTTAACATTTTTTGATGACTGATTACTGTTTATTGATTCTTGTTGTTTTTAAGATAGCAAATAGCAGTTTAGATATTTCTTCAGCCTGTACGATTATGCTTTTAAATAAATTATTGTCTATATAACCTGTGTCTTTCAAAAGATTTAGCCAATATTTTGCTTCTAAACATTCTTTATAAGCAATACTCATTTTTGATGAAAAATCATTCTCTGAAATTGCGCCATTTGCTTCTGCAATATTTGCACCTATGGAAGCTCCAGACTGAAGAAGTTGTTTAGATAAAATAAACTCTCGTTTATCATTTTGCAAAAACTGAAATGCTTTTACAATGCGAATAGCAAAAAGATATGCCTTATCATAAACTAAACTCTTGGCTTTTTCCATAAGCTTTACTTTTGCAATAAACTAAGTATTTTTTATTAATTGAAATTAACTGGTTACTACTTACTGATAACTGACTATCGTATCTGCTGCCCAATAGTAAAGTGGAACTGAGGACCATTTGCACCAGGGCTTCCAGGAATATCATCAAAGCCATATGCCCAATCAATTCCTAAGAGACCAAAAGCAGGCATAAAGATACGTGCGCCAACCCCAGCAGAGCGTCTTAAATCAAAAGGTTGAAAGTTTTTGAAACTACCCCAGTTATTACCTCCTTCTGCAAAAGCAAGAACAAAAATAGAAGCTGCTTGATTGAGTGTAACAGGGTAACGAAGTTCCATTACAAATTTATTATAAGCTATACCACCTTCCTGTCTAGCATCACTTGGTACAACTTTATTGTCTTCATATCCTCTAAGTCCGATAATATCAGAACCTAAAAGTATGTTTCCGAAACCTAAACCTGCTCCACCCAAAATAAAACGTTCGAACGGACTTGTTGGTGTGGAAGGATTATAAGAACCAATGAATCCCATATGTGCTCTTGCACTAAATACAAGGTCGCCAACAATAGGTGTGTACCAAGAGTTATCAAACATCCATTTATGATATTCCACAAACTTGAATATTTCTGCATCTTCTGCTGTTTCATAGTTTATATCTCTAAATGAAGAATAAGGTGGAGTCAGTCCCAAACTAAGTGAAACACTTGCACCATTACGAGGATAAATCGGACTATCTACACTAGAACGGGAAAGGGTTGTATTGAAGACAATATTATTAAACACTCCGTCAGTAATACCTCTAAAACCAGCTCTTGTATAATTATTAAGGCTATAACGCAAATAGGCTAAAGAATTACTAAGCGTAAAATAATTATCAGGAACTCTCAAACGGCGTCCTAAAGCAAGTGTAATTCCTGAAACTTGAAAATTACCTGATATTTCTCTAAATATATTAAATTCACTTTGTTTTGAATGTTGTAAGCTAACAGAGAATGAATTTGGCTTTTTGCCCCCCAACCAAGGTTCTGTAAACGAGAAAGAATACGTCTGAAACTGACGACCACTAGCCTGAAAGCGCAGAGAAACTTGTTGTCCGTCTCCTTGTGGAAGTGGCGACCACGAACTAAAATCAAATAGACGACTTGAAGAAAAGTTATTAAAGGTCAGTCCTAGCGTTCCGATGAAGCCACCTACTGCTTGACCACCCCAACCACCAGAGAGTTCAATTTGGTCATTTGGTTTTTCTTCTACTGAATAATGAATATCTACTGTTCCGTCAGCTACATTTGGTATTGGATTTATTCCAATATTTTCAGCATCAAAGTATCCTAATTGTGAAAGCTGTTGTTGTGTACGAAGAAGCGCAGAACGACTAAATTTTTGTCCTGGTAGTGTATAAACTTCTCTCAAAATAACGTGGTCTCTCGTACGAGTATTTCCCGTTACAATTACTTTACTGATGGTTGCTTGGTCACCTTCATAGATTCTCATTTCTATATCAATCGAATCATTGTCTACTCTAATTTCGACAGGCTGAACGTTAAAGAATAAATAACCATCATCCATATAAAGTGAGGTAATATCTAACCCTGTTGGATTGTAAGACATACGTTTCTGTAAATCTTCTGGATTATAAACATCTCCTTTTCTAACTCCCAAAACGGAACTCAAAACCGTATCAGAATGAATATAATTACCAGACCAAGTAATATTTCGGTAATGATATTTATTTCCTTCATTTACAATCATTTTTATTTTCACACCATCTTCTACTGTCTTTACTGTATCTGAAATGATGTAGGCATCTCTATATCCTTCCTTATTATAAAAAGCAATTAAGCTCTTTTTGTCATTATTAAATTCACTTGGAATAAATTTGGAAGACCTAAATACATTCCAAGGAGCAAACTCTTTTGTTTTTTTGAGTTTACGCTTCAATTTTTTGTCTGCAATCGCTTCATTTCCTTCTATCTCAATTTCTTGTATTCTTACTTTTTTTCCTTTATCTACATCAATTTCTAATCGAATACTGTTTGCTAAGGTTGTGTCTTTTTTCTGAACAATATTCACTTTTACGTTTCTAAATCCTTTTTTGATATAATGTTGTTTGATGGCAACTTCGGTATTTTTGAGAATAACATCATTCACAATACGCCCACGAACAAGCGTTACTTTATCTTTTAATGTACTTTTTTGTCCTTTAGGTATTCCTGTAAACTCAAAACGAGATAGTCTTGGTCTTTCTGTTAAGATAAGTTTGAGAAATACTTTTTCAGCTTCAAATTTATCTACTTCGATGCTTACATCTCCTAAAAGTCCTTGTTTCCAAAGCTTACGAATAGCCAGACCAATGTCTTCACCCGGAATTGTTATTTTATCTCCAATACGCAGTCCTGTAAGCGAAATAAGCGCATTTGGGTCAAGATAACTTGCGCCTTCTACACTAATACCTCCCACTGTATATTCTTTTGGGTTGGCATAATCAAAATCTTTCGCAGAGTAAGTAGAGTTTGTTCCAAATCCTCCTAAGCCTTTAAAAGGAGTTGTTTGAGCAAAAACAGATATAGAACTACTGTTTAAGAATAAGGAAAATAGAAGAAGAAAAAAAATAATACTGGTTGAGTATTTATTTTTTATAAAATGTAATGAATTATATGAGTACATAAAATCGTATAAAGATATTGAATGAGTAAAATAGCTTAGTATTTTTATAAAGATACTACAAGCTTTTTATTTTTAGAGCTAATCTGATAGTTTGACTATTAGGAAAAATTACGAATTAAAGATTACGAATTACGAATTTAATATACTGATATTCAGTATTTTGTTATTTCGAAATGAGTATGTTATTTAATTTCAATTCCTTATTATTTAGTTATGTTATTTTTTTAATTTATGTCTTTGAGTTGTCTTCGAATTGTTCGCTAGTCTTTCCAAAACGCCTTTCTCTATTTTGATAGTTAAGAAGAGTTTCGAATAAATGTATTTTTCTGAAATCAGGCCAAAGAACATCTAAAAAAGCAAGTTCGGAATACGCAAGTTGCCAAAGCAAGAAATTACTGATTCTCATTTCTCCACTCGTACGAATAAGAAGTTCTGGGTCAGGAATAGAAGCTGTATAAAGATGCTTAGCAATCAAATTTTCATCTATTTGAGTTGACTTAATTTCTCCTTTTTCTATTTTTTGCGCAATGTTTTGAATAGCCGTTTTCATTTCTGTACGTCCACTATAACTCAAAGCAAGTGTTAGAATAAGTCTATCATTATGTGCTGTTTTGGCAATAGATTCATCAAGTTGATTTTGACATTTGTTAGGAAGAGATTCCAATTCTCCTATTGCTCCTAATCGTACACCTTTCTCGCTTAACTCTTTTACCTCACTACGCAATGTTGAAACTAAAAGCTGCATCAATCCGTTTACTTCGTCTTCAGGACGTTGCCAGTTTTCAGTAGAAAATGTATAGAGCGTTAGGTATTTTACACCCATTTCTACACACCCTTCTATTGCTTCTCTGACTGCTTTTACAGCATTTTTGTGTCCAAATATTCTAGAAAAACCTCTTTGTTTTGCCCACCTTCCATTGCCGTCCATGATTAGAGCAACGTGAGAAGGCATACGATTTTTGTCCAATAACTCTTGTACTTCTTCTTTTGTACGAGATGATAATGGAACAAATGCCGTAAAGTTTTCTATCTTTTTTGAAGTATTTCCTTTTTTAGCTGATTTCATAGTTTAACTCCCCTTTTACTTTCTTTTTGGTCATTAGAACCAACTTTCAAATGCCTAACTAAAAATTACTTTAGAACAAAAATATCCTAATTGTAGTTTGATTAGATTTAAGACATTATAATTTGGGGCGCAAGTTACGAAAAGATTAACCAAATTCAGTTTTCTAGCTAGTTAAAACCTTCAAAAATATTAGATTACTTAGTAAAATCATCAAAGTTCTTATTCATAGAACAAAAAAAGTAAGTAATTGCTAGAAAGACGAGAGCAAATAAAGAAGTGTGGCAAAAATAATAAAATTGCTCTCTTAAAAAATGCAAAAGGCTGAATTAGAGTAACGTTAGGATACTTTGAAGAATTACTTCATTTTAATTCCGACTACTACTACATCATCAGTTTGTGGGGTTTGATATTTCCAATTATCAAAAGTAGATTTGATTTCAGTGTGCATTTGGCTCATAGAGTTGGATAAATTTTGATTGAGAAGTTGGCGAAAACGTTTACTTCCAAACTTTTTATCATTTTCACCTCCAAATTGGTCAGGGTAGCCATCAGAAAATAAATAAAACTCGCTTTCCTTTTCATACTTTAAAGTATGAGACACAAATACTTTCTCTTTTTTCCTTTTTTCGCCTCCTAATGCAGCCCTACTTCCTTTTATAATTTGTATCGTTTGATTATCAAAATTTCTGTAATACAAAGGACGATTTGCACCTCCATAAATTATTTCTTTATCAGTTTCATTAAATACCAAAATAGAAGCGTCCATTCCCTCTCTAACTTTTATGCTTCTATCTGATGATAATGATGAGCTAAATGCTTCTGTAATTCCTTCATTGAGATTCTCCAAAATTTCTTTAGGATTTACAATTTTTTCTTTTTCTACGATTCTTTCTAACAAAAAATAACCTACAATTGTCATGATTGCACCTGGTACTCCGTGTCCTGTACAATCTGCTACAATTATGATTTTATATTCTTTACCTTCTACAATGATGTTTCTGAACCAATAAAAATCGCCACTAATAATATCTTTTGCTTTATAGAAAACAAAGACTTCATCAAAGGCATCTTTCAAACTAGAAAGGTCTGGAAGAAGTGCAAGTTGTAATCTTTCGGCAGTACGAACACTTGCTTGTATATCTGAAAAAAGTTTTTCTACTTGTACACGCTGTTCTTTTATTTTATCACTTTGTGCTTGTAACTCATGCGAATACTGTGTAACAATTTGATTTTGTTGTAAAAGCTCTTCATTATACGTCTCAACATCTTGTCTTACTTCTGTTGCCTCATCCAAATTACGACCAGCAAAACCAAAGGCAATACCTAAAAAAATCGGTGCGCTATCAATTATAAAATGGAGAGGGTTTAGGTAATGAACATTTATGAAACTCTCCACACTAAAAGACATCTCCTTTAGGAAAATTCCGTCAAAGAGAAAAGAAAATATAGGAAAACAAAACCCAAATGCTATACCAAATAAAGAGTATTTGAAAGTATGAGATTTGCGATAAAATAAAGACATTTAAGAGTAAAAGGGATAAATTAACTGAAATAGATAAGTTTGTATAGTATTTATAGTTTGATAGGACTTATCAATATACGAATATTTATCAATAAATGTTCAAATTAAAAGTTAGACTGCTTTAACAACTCAAACCATTTTATAGAATAACTATTCTACGACCCTCAATACAGGATATTTCAAATGTGTTTTTTCGTAATGAATTGAATGTTGATAGACAAATTCTAATTGTAAATAAGCATTTTTTGCAAATTTTTCATCATCTACTTTTTTGTCTTCTAGTTTTTTTCTCAACTCTGGGTTTTCTTCTAATATTTGAGCAGCTACGTCTTCAAAAACATAAGGGGAGAAATGCTCTTTTTGCTGTAAAATCCCATCAAAGAAATTCCAAGCAAAAAATGAATCTTTTGCTTGTGGTTCTAACATTTCAATAATATATCTGTTTGATTTTTGATTTAATTTTACCAAAATATATTTCTGTTCTGGATAGCGCAAAGCATCTTCAAAACTCATTTTTTCTTTAGAAACCTCAACTTCATAATGTAAATAATGACTTTCGTAAGCCGACGGCGAAGTTTTATAATTTTCAATAGAATAGACCTCTACATTATGGTCTTTGTGTTCTTCATTAATTAAAGTATCCATTTTTACTCCATTCCATTTCAAACGTTCTAAAACTTTTGTGTAAGCAAGTGGAATCAAATATGCTTTTGGTGCATCAATTTTGAAAGATGGTTTGAAGGCATCATAATACTTCACTTCTTTTTGATATGGTTTCGAACGGTCATATTTCATTCTATCTAGTCCAGAAACTTTGCTTTTCTCTAATGAAGATTCATATCCTTTGAAATTGAGAGTTCTGAATCTTTCTTTGTCTAACTCCCAATCTAAAACAAATTCTTTTTTTATCTTGACTTCTTTTTGGTCTTGATTTTTGATTTTTTGAAGCTCTAATCCATTTTCTTGAACATACTTTAAAAGTTCTTCCATAAAAATAGAGGTTGCTTTTACTCGTTTGTCGTAAGGCTTGAGCATATGCGTTTCGGTAAGCATAGAAAAAGTTTGAAAAAGAGCAGCATAACCTGTTGAATAACGAGGCGAATCCATAAAACCTTCCCAACCATTGAGAGGGTCATAACCAAAAACATTGACATACGGTGTCATTTCCTCATCACGACTTATCATCGCTTTTTCTAAGGCAGGAGTAAACTTTTCATTCAAAAAACTTCCCATTTTCCCACCTAATTTATCAGCTTGTGTAGCCAAATGTGTCATCGTATATTGATAATCTGCACCATTCGAAACGTGGTTTTCAAGATAGACTAAAGGCTGCCATTTTTGAAATAACTTATTAAAACTCTCTCCGTTTTTCGAATCACATTTTACAAAATCACGATTTAAGTCTAAATTTTTGACATTTCCACGAAAACCGTACTCTTCTGCTCCATTCTGATTTGCTCTTGTTGTTGAGTTTCTCGTTAGTGTTCCACTTATGTTATAAAAAGGAATGACTACCAAAACAATGTTTTTATATTGATTTCTGACTTCTTCTTTTGTACACAAATCACGCAGCAGCATAAAAGTTGCATCTACTCCATCTGATTCTCCAGGGTGGATTCCGTTGTTTATAAAGACAACAAACTTATTTTCTTTTTCTGTTTCAAAAAGTGTATTAAATTTTCCATTTATTTCAAAAATAATTTCGTGCAGTGGTTCACCACTATCTGTCATTCCAAATTCATTGACTTTCAGAAATTGAGGATAAGCAGTCTCTAATTTATTCAAAAATTTGATTCCCTCTTGGTAAGTAACTGTCTGATTTGTGTTGGTATCAAAAGGAATAGAAAAATTAGTTGCAGAGGAAGAAGTATTTTGTTGCGCCATAGAACAAGATAAGAAAGCAAATTGAGAGAAGAGGAAAACAGAAAGAAGGAGAGATATTTTTTTCATAAAAAAGGAAAGGAAAAATAAATGCTGATTTTAAAGATTCAAATTACATTTTTTTGTAGAACGAAGTCAGTTTTTAATAATTTTTCACTCTAATTATAAGCTTTTTCATAGTAAATAGCTTAGTCCCAAAGAGTAAAGTATCTACTCAAACTAGAAATAACTCAATTATCAACTTGTGAAATAGCTCTGAACAAGCAAAAAATTAAGCTTTGATTTAATAGGTTTTGAAACCACTTCACTTATCGAAGCTGCTACCTATTTAATTTAAGTAACTGACATTACGCAATAAACGAAACTCACAACGGCTTTAGCCCTCAGCAAAGCTAATTTTAATCGTGGTAAAACAGCATGTTTTATTTTCCCATAAAAAAAGTTATGGGTTTTACTTTCTAGCTGCGTAACGTCAAGCACTAAATAAAAACCCCACTCCAATAAATAAAATTGAAGGGGGGAGTCTTTTTTGCTAAAAATCAGTTTTTTTACGCTTTGTGTAAAGCTCCGTTACTTTCATGTTTTTTCAAACGAAGAGAATAAACAGATTTATAATTTTTTCCTGTTTCTAAATATCCTTTGAGTGTTTGAAACAAAATTTCATTGATATAGGGTTCTAAAGCCTGTTCAGAATTATGATAAACATGTAACGCATCTTTTATTTCTTTATCCCATTTTCCAAATAATATATCAAAATCAACTGGACTGATATGTTTTCTGCAATTTTTTGAGCTACAACCACATTCAAAGTTCTGTTCTAAGTTAAAGATGGCATATTCGTCGGTTACTTCTTCGTTGGGCTGAATATCACGAATAGCGATTTCGAAACCATATCCTGTACTTATTGTATTTCTGTTGCAAGAATGATTGACATATTTTGCAAAATCCCAGCTTATAATTCTATAACCTCGTTCATCACGATAAGAATATTTATCAACTACACCACGAGCATACTCGTCTAATTTTTCGTACTTTTTGGGAGTTACCTCAATTTCTAAACTGTCTTTTACATAGACAACTGTTCCTTTAGGTATAAATTCTTTTGCAAAAACGCCATAGCCAATTTCAGGACTTATAAAGCGTAATTCGGTAGAGGGATGAATCATTTGTTATAAAAAAATAATGAATGATAGAAAGAATTTTGAATAAGATAGAACTAATATACTAATTTTATGAATTAATAGTATTTTAAGGTCTTGAAAACCTTAATTTAAAATTTAATCTACTAATAATTAAATTAATACCGAATAAGAACGTAAAGATGATGAATAAGTTGCTAAAAAGAGAGGTTTTGAAAAGGATTTTGAAAAAATAGATTTTTGACAAAAAAATAATTCTTTTGATACTAAAAATTCAAAATAAGAGATATAAATGATTCTATTTTTATTAAAAATTTAAAGTCTCTGTCAATCTTTATCCATAAAAAAAGCCAACAAGATTATTTTAATCTTGTTGGCTTTATAGAATTTGAAAATAGTTTCGAAAAACTTAGCCCAAACTCTAAATAAAGAGTTTTTACATAGCTGCTTTTGCAGTAATATCAAATCCTACATTTACAGTATTATTGATAAACTTGTCTTTTACAGCATCCACACCTTCTGCCATATGGCTTACGTTGAACTCTGTACGGTCAATATTAAATTTTGCACTTGCCTTTACTTCTCCTTCTGATGGCGTTTCTACGTTAGCATAAAAAGTAATTGCTTTCTCTACGTCCATCATTTTCAAGTTACCTGTAATTTTGTGAGTAGGATTTTCAGTTGTATATGCACCCTCTTCCATTTCAACAGTAGAAGGATCAATAGCCTCTACATTAGTAATAGTAAAAGTAGAAGTTGGGTAGGTTTCAACAGCAAAGAAATCATCACTTTGAAGGTGTCCTACTAATTTTGCATTATCTTCTGCAGCTTCAATATCCAATACTGTAAGCTCTGTCATGTTGATAGTAATTGTTCCACCCATAAGTGTTCCATTTTCTACCATTAGCTTAGAGTCAGGAGCAATACCTATTGTTCCGTTGTGCTGACCACCTGGTTTTGAACCAATCCAAGTAACTGCACTAGCTGAAGGATCAATCATAAGCTCCATAGCAGATTGAGTTTCTTCAGGAACAACAGCAACTGTGTCAGCTACTTCAGCCTCTTGGCTTTTAGGAGCATTATTACAGCTTGAAAGGAATGATAATGAACCTGCTACTAAAATAGCATTAGCGAATAAAAAAATACGTTTCATATAAAAAGGAGGTTAAGTTTTGAAAATACAAATTTAATCAAAATAATTGTAGGTACAATTATTTTTATCATTTTTTTTTAAATTAAAATCAAAGAATTTATTTTTATTTTTTAGATTTAGAGAGCATAACAATTAGTTGCTATTATTGTTTTTGTAGTTTTGTACTTCTGTTTTACTAAAAAAATCTTGATTTATCACCATCAATCTTATTCCACGAATGACTACTCTTCCTATCTTATACGAAATTTTTTTAGAATCTTCTGGTATTTCAACAGATACTCGGCACGTAGAAGAGAATGAACTTTTCTTTGCTCTAAAGGGAGATAATTTTGATGGAAATAAATTTGCTTATCAAGCCTTAGAAAAAGGAGCTTCTCATGTGGTTATTGATGATGCAAGTGTCATTCCTACCTTTGACCAACATGACCAAAAGAAATTGGCTCATAAAAATAAATATTTGTTAGTAGAAAACGTATTAGAATCACTTCAAAAATTAGCTAACTTTCATAGAAAACAATTTACGATTCCTTTTATTGGAATAACAGGAAGTAATGGCAAAACAACAACAAAAGAGCTTTTGCGTTCTGTTCTTTCTCAAAAATTCAGAACTTACGCCACCGAAGGCAATTTGAATAATCATATTGGTGTTCCTCTTACTATTTTGAGAATGCCGACCAATACAGAAATTGCTATTATCGAAATGGGAGCAAATAAAATTGGCGATATAGAAGAGCTTTGCGCAATTACAGAACCTAATTATGGAATGATTACCAATATTGGAAATGCACATTTGGAAGGTTTTGGGGGATATGAAGGAGTTTTGAGAGGAAAAACAGAGTTATATCAATCACTTATCAAAAATAATGGAACTGTTTTTATAAATAGTGATGATAGCGTTTTGATGAATATGGAAAAACGTTTCGGAAACAGAAAAGTAATAAAATACGGAGCTGCCGAATCCAATAATACAGATAATTATTACTCAGCTTCGCTCTCTGCATCTGTTCCTGTTGTTAGTTATAAAGATGAAGAAGGAAAAAGCATAAAAACTCAAATTTCGGGAGCATATAATTTTCATAATATTTTAGCAGCCCTTGCTTTTGGGAAATTTTTTGGTCTTTCGAATGCTCAAATAAATAAAGGGGTTTCAGAATATCTTCCTAAAAATAATCGCTCACAAATTGAAGAGCGTAAAGAAACAAAAAACACGCTTCTTCTTGATGCTTATAATGCAAACCCTGATAGTATGAAAGCTGCACTTTTACATTTGGAAACAATGCCTACACATGGAAAACAAAAAATTGCTATTTTGGGAGATATGTTTGAGCTTGGGAGAGAGTCATTTATCAAACATAAGGAGGTTCTAGGACTAGCCTTACAACTCAAAATAGATAAAATAATTGTTTGTGGAAAAGATTTTTCGAAAGCTAAAACTGCTGGAAATATTGTCTCTAGCTTAATTTTGAGTTTTATAGACAAGCAAGAGTTAGCTGATTATTTACAAAAAAATCCTCTTCAAGACAGCATCGTTTTACTGAAAGGCTCTAGAGGAATAGGTTTAGAAACAGTTACAGAGTTTCTTTAATTAAAAAATAACCAATTAATCACTACTTCTACTGCACGAGGTTGAGCAATATAGAGAGGAGTATCATAATAACCTTGCCCTGCTGCATCTAGTAGTACATTATTTACTTTTAATGTAATTTTGGCTCTACTGACTTTAAAATTGAAAAATAAATCCATTTGAGGAAAACCACCCACATTATATTTTTCTTGTAAATGAAACTGCTGAATAAGTGGATTGTAGGCATCTGCCTTATATTTGCTATGATAATGAATATCTGTTCCTATTTCGGCTTCCATTGCATTATCGAATAATTTGTTTTTATAAAAGAACATAAAATTGACAAAAACAGGAGGCATTCTGATTAAGTCTTCTCCCAAATTTTGATTGTAACGAAAATCTAAAAGTGCATGTAGTTTTTTATATGAACCATTAATAGCTAATCCTGCTGAAATAGGTTGCGTTGCTTTTAAGGTTTGTTGAGCTACTGAATTAGAATCATTATAAACCAAATTCTGAATATTACTTGCCGAAACATAAGGACGAATAGAAATTTTGTAGTTAGAATCTACTTTATTTAGAAAAGGAAGTTTTAATGGATTAAACTCAATAGAAGCATACACTTTATCACTTGTTGTTCTTTCAAAATTATCATTTTGCCAACGAAGTTGTGGTTGAAAAGAATATTGCTGAATCAGAGATGGAGAATAAACAGTTCTGCTTAGTCCCACCGTCAAATTATTTCGAATCCACTCTGCTGATACTCTATAATCTCCCACTAGCTCCGATACAAGTTGATATTCTGCCGAAGCATCGATATAAGATACGACAGAAATTGTATTATCTTTTATTGAAATGGAAGGCGCAAAGTTGATGTCAGTAGAATCTTTTTTAGATAGTGAATCCATAGCCTGACGTTCTTTTTCATAATCATTTAACTCATCTATTTCTTCTTCTATCTTATCATTCATTTTAGATTTGAGAAAATAACGCAACCCTCCACCCACAAAAAGCTCGGGTTCGATATCTATCTCTTGACTAGTCTGAATTTCTCCTTGTGCAAAAGGAAAGTCATAACGCACTTGATAGTTTCGGAGTTTGGCAAAAGTACGATATTGAAAATTATTTATTCGTCCTTTTACTCCTGCTTTGTTTTCTAGTTGAGCAAAAGCTGTTCGATAGGTAAATCCATTGGCAGACAAAACAGAAGGAAAATCTGAATACTGACTATAAAAATCTGCATTTGCTGCATAAGCTGTCGCATCATTACTATATCTATTTGTGTTTTGAGAATAATCTGTTAATTGAAAAATCTCAAACTGCCCTCCTTTTGTAATGCTATATTGTTGATAAACATGAAAAGTACGACCATACTGCACTACATTGCCAAAACTAGATAGGTTATAGTCAAGTTGTGAATTATCTAACTGAAAAAGCGTATCAATAGCATTTTGATTGCTAAAATCGTCTAAAGAAATTGTAGATTGTACTCCTCCAGTTTCTAGCATATTATGGTCATACCACGAGAAATGAGCCAACATTTTGTAACGATGATTCTTAGAAAAGAAGCGATTCGTAAAACTAAATGTTTGATGCTCCATTTGTTCATCATTTCTTCTAAAGGCACGATTAATAACCTTATTTGCACTCAAACGCCTATAAAAAATACTTACATTCCAATCTGGATTTACATTTCTACTCAAATCTACATCTAGCCACGACTTTCCTTGTCCTCCTTGTACTAAATAAATATCTACATAAGGTGCAAGTGTATTGAAGTAGGGAACTTCAGAAGGTCTGCGAATATAAGGTTCATAAGCTGTAATTCCCCATCTTGAACCAATTTGATGAGGTTCTTGATAAAAAATAGATTGTGATGCTGTACCCAAATTTCCCAAATCTTGATAATCATAATTATTCCTTTGAATGATACCATATCTATGAAGATTATGAACTGACGTGTCTGGATGGACTTCTCTTTTTGTATTGAGGTATAAATCTTCTTCGTAGAGCTTCCAAACCGAGTTGGCTGCATACTCTATACTATCTGTATTTATTTTGGGTTCTGTTTCTTTCTTTAATAAGGCTGTTGTTGTGGCTGTGGTATCTGTTTTGGTAGTATCTGATTGATTTTCTATTTTCTTTTGAGTAGAATCTACTTGAGTGGAATCGGTAGGAAAAGGAGCTATCATAACTGTCGAATCACTCGTTTTTTGCATAAGTGAGTCAGCTAAAGGCAATTCATTCGCAGGAATAGAATCATTTTGAGCAAAACTAGATTGAGCAAAAAAGATACAAAACAAAAAAAGTAGTGTCGTTATTTGAGACACTAACAACGATAATTTTCCAATTCGAAAAATCAAAAATGATTTTTTCTTATTATAATTTTCCAAAACAATTGATTTAGCTGATTCTTTCAAGTAAAATTAATCTGTACCTTCTATTTCATCTGAAGAAGGAGTTTCATAAAAACGAATTTCTATAATTTCGATACGTGCGCCCTGCATTTCTTTTACAAGGATTGTAAAATATTCATCTTTTATTTCTGTTCCTGCTTTTGGCATTGTGCCCAATTTCTCCAAAATATACCCTCCTAGTGTGTCATAATCTCCTTCTGGAATATTCCAGTTATGTTTTTCATTGAGTTCTTGAATGTCATAACGTGCATGAAGCAAGAAATTTTTATCATCAATTTTCTCAAAAAACAAACCTTCCTCATCGTGTTCGTCTTCTATCTCACCTAAAATTTCTTCTACAATATCTTCAATCGTAACTATTCCTGCCGTTCCTCCAAACTCATCTGTAACGAGTGCCATACTCTTACGAGTAGCAATAAAACGCATCATCAGCTCGTTGGTATGCATTGTTTCGGGAACAAAGAAAATGCTATCCGTTACGCTTTTTATCATTGTAGGATTATCAAAAAGACGCAGGGCATGGCTATAACCAATTACATTATCGATAGTATCTTTGTAAATAATAATTTTGGAATGCCCACTTTCTACAAACAGTTGTTGCAACTTTTCGATGCCTTCTTCGATAGAAATAGAAACTATATCAGTGCGAGGAATCATACAATCTCTTACTTTTAGCGTTCTAAACTCTACTGCATTCTGAAACAAATCAGCATCTACATTTGACTTATCGCCCTGCAAACCACTTAGTTTTTGAATATAATGATTGAGGTCAGAAATTCCCAAAAGTGGAAGTTCTCTATCTTCTTCTATCTTAAAGACTTTTCTAGTAACCCATTTAGCAGACTTTATAATTACCCAAACAAAAGGATAAAAAAGAAAGTAAACAGCCCTCATAAAATGCACCAAGACTTCAATAATCTTGTTCGGACTTGCAAGGGCAATGCTTTTTGGTAAAAATTCGGCAACTGCCAAAACAAGCATCGTCGATAAAATAGTTTGGCTTCCTAAAACTGCCGTTTCGATAAGAGCTTCATTGTTTGGAAGTAGATTAGCAAAAAGCTCTTTCAGAGGTGGGTCTAAAACTTGTGCCATAAAAATTCCATATAAGACGAGCGAAATTGTATTTCCTGTAAGTGTCGTACAGATAAAGTAATCTTCTAGTTTATAAAATCGGTATAAAAGTTTTGCTGTTCGTCCTCCCTCATTTTGTTTTAAGGCAAGTTGCAGACGGTCAGCCGAAATAAAAGCAATTTCGATAGCCGAGAAAAAAGCCGAAAATAAAAGTGATATAAATATGGGAATCCAAGGGTTCATTATAGGAATTGGAAATTGGGAATTAGTGATTGGGTAATGAAAGAACTACTGAATTATTAGTTTCTTTTTTTACGTTTCTTTTTTGGTGGTGTAAAATTAGAATTTTCTTTATCTACATATTGTTTTTTGGTATTCTTTTTATTTTGTTGTTTTTCAGTTGCTTTGTCTTCAACTTTTTCTTTTTCAGCAATTTTTGAATTTACCCATTTATAAATCAAGAAGAGCAAAACAGAAAGGCTCAAAATCCAATATACTTCCTGTACTTCGTAATAATAAAGTTGATGTATGCCAATTGCTAAAGAAGCGACACAAAAAGCTAATAAAATAGTTGAAAGTAATTTCATTGAATAGATTTATAAAATAAAAATTTGGGTAAAGTTACTGTTAATTTTATATTTTTCCGTATTCTAAAGTATATTGTGATACAGGTTATTTTATGATTAGAGTTTATTATTATTCTTTTGCATATCTGTACTATCAGGTTTTTCAAAACCTTGAGTTCTTTCTTTATAAATAAAACTTCCCGTCGGTTGCCATACTTTATACTTACTAAACTCTTCATTTGAAGTCATTCCAACTCCATAAAGTGTTTCAGTTGGTGTTTTGATAGCGATTTCTTTTTCTGTATAAATTTCTTTTTTAAACTGACTCCAATGTAATTCTGGAGTATTTACTTTCTGCTCTTGTTCATAATTTATGACTTCTACATGACCGTAAGCGTGGTATAATTTACCTATTTTTTCAAAACGCCCAGAATCTGCCGTCAATACAGTTGTAATTTTTCCATTATTATCATACATACTAGCCCTAAAGTTATTGGGATAATACATATCTCCATTTTGATAAATATGTTCTAGAGGAGCTTCCACTTTTATTTTGAGAAACCCTTCTTCACTATAAATACGTCGAATATTCTCAAAGGTAGCAATAAGTGTGTTTTTTGCTTTTTCTTCTTCACTTATTTCATCTTCTCCACAGCTTTGAAAAACAAATGCACATACTAGTAGGCTCAAAACTGCAAAAAACGGATAGTGATATAACTTATATTTCATTATTACTAAATATCTATTTAATCCTATTAAACTTAGAAGTTACAAAATTACGACTTTCTACAAACAGTCTCTACTTTTAGCTTCTTAATTTTTGGCAAAATTGATTATTGTTTTATAAAACTAGAGAACAATTACGAATTGAAAATTACTGACTATCACTTTTTTAAAATTAAAAAACCACCATAAACTAGACTTCTAATTTATGGTGGTTTGTATCATACAATCTAAAAAAAAATTATCTCCACTTATTATTTTCTTTACAAACTTCTTCTAAGGTTCTTTTATGTACCGTCAAGAGTTCATCTGGATGTTTTATATCTAAAAAATCTATTCGTAAGTCATCTTCATTTTTTTCCAAAAACTTAAATCCTTTACGACATACCTTTCTAAGAACTTTCTGTACATTTTTGGCACTTGGAAGCGTAATGAGAGCTGAGTAGTAGAGTTCATCTACACGAATATAAAAGCGAATTTGTGTTCCATACTCTCCATTTCCCATAATACTGGGCTGCATATAGCTAATTTCACCTCCTGCATCATCTATTTTCATAAAATGAGCTAGTTTTGCCTCATGAGAACGTAATGTTTTGAGCTGAGCTTTTATTGATTCTAATTCATTGATTTTTGCCATGATAATTATTGTTTTTTGATAATAGTGGGTAATAGTTTATTAAAAATGTTCATAAGTTATTGATTAATTGGTATGTTTTTCTGATGTGTATTTGAGTGGATTATTATTCTACTATCATAATTACTATTTAAAATTACTACTGAATTATTGTTTTTACAAAAAAAATTATATTTATAGTAGCCCAAAAACAAACAACTTTAGTTTAGAACCAAAATATTTACATATATGATAGCACTTATTCAGCGAGTTACACGAGCTTCTGTTACAGTAGAAGATAAAATAATCGGAGAGATAAAAGATGGTTTACTTATTTTTTTAGGCATTTCAGCTACTGATAATTCAAAAACTATTGAATGGCTCAGTAGAAAAATAGCTGGACTGCGTATTTTTTCAGACCAAGACGATAAAATGAATTTTTCAGTTAAAGATGTAGATGCAGATATTTTATTAGTTAGTCAGTTTACTTTATATGCTAATGTAAAAAAAGGTAATCGTCCTTCTTTTACTGATTCTGCCTCTCCTTCTTTAGCAATTCCACTTTATGAACAGATGATAAAAGCATTAGAAGAGAAACTAGACAAACCCATACAAACGGGAGAGTTTGGAGCAGATATGAAAATAGACCTACTGAATGATGGTCCTGTAACTATTTGTATAGATACTCATAAATATGGATTATAAATTTTAAACCTTAACAGAGAAAATACAGTTCAGTTCTTTTTTGTTTAACAAAAGTAGTTAAAATATTACGTTTTAATGATTCGTAAGCATTTTTTTATAGACTCCTATTCAACAAACATGCTATTTTTTTATCAAAATGAAAATATTTTTTTCCATTTTGAAAAAAAGAGAGGTGGTTTTTACTCTTACTTTTTTTATAAAATATATTTAAAGCCATTAAAGCTACTATATTCGTTGTTTTTAGTTAAAACACTACTTTCGGCATAAGAAATGATTTAATATAATTATTTAGTAGAACTATATTACCATTTTTTAAACTATTTTTTTATGCGTTTGCGTACCAAACTTTTTACAGGACTAATGATATTGTTTGTAGTGATTTCACTATTGACAGTTGTTGGTGGGTATGCTGTGTATAAATTAGATAAAAGTTCGGAAGCAATCTTAGCAGATAATTTTGCATCTATTGACTATACTGTTGAAATGCTAAACTCTCTTGATGAAATCAGACAGGCACAACAGACTATGTTGCACAATCCTAACTATTCTAATCAGATAGCAACTAATTACGAAAAAGCAAAAGAAAATTTTGAAAAGAGTTTTGAGCTACAAGCCACAAACATTACTGAGCATAATGAAGCTGAAATAGTAGCAGAGCTTCATGAACAGTACAATATGTACGTATCTATTTTTGAGGCAGCACAGACTAATAAAAACTTAAAAATTGACTTTTATAATAAAAAAACAGAACCTGCTTATCAAAAAATCAAGAATCAAATTTTAGTTATTTATACCCTTAATAAAAATGCAGTTTTGGCTCGTAATGAGTATGCACGAGAAATAGCAGATAATAACTCTGTTTTTATAATGACTCTTGGCGTACTTAGTATTGGACTTACTTTTGTGTTTATTCTATATTTCCCAATCTATATTACAAGACCTCTTGTTCGTCTGAAAGAGAAGTTACAAGCAGTTTCTAATTATGATTATTCTCAACAACTACAAATAAAATCAAACGATGAAATTGGTTTGCTTGCCTCCACCTTCAATACAATGACAAATCGTTTGAAGGAGTACGAAGAATCTTCAGTAGCAAAATTAATGTACAGAAATCGACATACACAGGCTGTGATGAATCAGTTACAGGAAGGTGTTTTGATATTAGATGAAAATTTGAAAGTAGTGGCTATTAATGATTTGTTGGTTAATTTGATGAAGTTAGGACAGCCAAAAAACTGGAAAGGGAAATACGCTCCAGATATGGCTCTGAAAAGTAATTTAATGAGAAAATTAATTGCACCTGTTTTGAAACCTCGCTCTGTTGATAATCGTATCTTACAATCTTCTGAGACAAATTTAGTCAATGAAGATGACAATGAGTTTTCACGTATTTTGCGTATAGAAGACCATGGAAAAGAGTATGTATATCAAGTAACTCAACAAAGATTTTATACAAAGACAAAGAACAACAAACAATTTGCTGGTTATATTATTACTGTAAAGGAAGTTGTTGAAGACCAGCCTCAAATTAGTCAGATGCAAACAAATTCATTTCTCAATCAATTAGAACTTAATCTAATAGAATTGAAAAATAATGAAGAGAACCAAAAATCTCTTCAACGCATAAATAACCTTATAGATACTACTCAAAAATTTAATAGCACTTTGAATGGAAGGCTCAATATTACTCATTGATGATGAAGAACAATTATTAAAACTCTTCACAAGGACACTAAAGTTAGAAGGATATGATATTACACAGGCAAAAAACATTGCAGAAGCATTCAAAGCATTAGAAAAAAATGACTTTGACCTTATTCTGACTGATGTAAAGTTACCTGATGGTGATGGTGTAGAAGCAACCAAAACCTATAAAGAAAAATATCCAAATACTGAAATAATAGTTATTACGGCTTACGGAACTATAAAAGATGGTGTAAAAGCTATCCAAAACGGGGCGTTCAATTATCTCACAAAAGGTGACGATAATGATCGCCTTTTGCCGTTGGTTGCTAATGCAATAGAAAAAGCAAGGCTACAACAACGCTTAAACCGAATCACAGATAAAGCGCAAAGCAATATGGGTTTTGATTCTGTAATTGGAGAATCAGATAGCCTCAAAAAGGCTATTGCACTTGCCAAAAGAGTTGCTCCAACACCTACAACTGTACTTCTAACGGGAGAGACAGGAACAGGAAAAGAAGTTTTTGCTCAAGCAATTCACTATGAAAGTGATAGAGCTAAAGAACCTTTTGTTGCGCTAAATTGTAGTGCTTTTGCTCCTCATCTACTAGAGTCCGAACTTTTTGGGTACAAATCAGGTGCTTTTACAGGAGCTACAAAAGATAAGCGTGGGCTTTTGGAAGAAGGACACCGAGGAACAGTTTTCTTAGATGAGATTGGAGAAATGCCTTTAGAACTTCAAGCTAAAATTTTGCGTTTCCTTGAAACAGGAGAGTTTATAAAAGTAGGAGATACAAAAGTTACTAAGATTCAAACACGTATTTTGGCTGCAACAAATAGAGAATTATTAAAAGAAGCAGAAGAAAATAAATTTCGTTTGGATTTATATTATCGTTTGGCTGTTTTTCAAATACATTTACCTCCATTAATAGAACGTGGACGAGATATTGAATTATTAGCTCGTTTTTTTGTAAAATACTTTTCGGCAAAAATGGGAAAGAAAAGCCTTGCAATTGAACAAGACTTTATCGAAAAACTACAAACTTATAGTTGGAAGGGAAATGTAAGAGAGCTTAAAAACGTAATAGAAAGAGCTGTTATTATGTCTGATGATACACTTACTTCAGATGTTTTATTATTCGGACAAACAGGAGCAACCAATGGAGCTATAATTACACCACTAACGAGCCTTGCAGAAGTAGAAAAGCATCATATGAAACGTGTTTTGGCGCATACAGAAAACAATAAATCTGAAACAGCTAAAATATTGGGCATCGGACTCACTACACTTTATAGAAAAATGCAAGAATATGAGTTAGAGAAGTAGAAAGATAAAATATTTTGAAATAAAAAATGGACAGACACCTAACCTATGTGCCTGTCCGTAACAATAGTGGGAATCGAACCCACACGCCTATTAAGGCACTTGATCCTGAGTCAAAAGCGTCTACCAGTTTCGCCATATTGTTGGTTGTAATGCTCTTTAGACATTACGCATTCCTGTATACTTCTAGTTACCTATTTACAACAGATGACCTTTGCTCTGCCACTGAGCTACGCCCCCAATTGTGATTCAGTTTTTGTGGAGGCGAGAAGATTCGAACTTCTGCACTAAGTCATACAATCAGTAACCGAAACGGTATAGAAATACATTTAAGCTTACACTATGAGCAAAAAACTTAAACTAAAGAAGCAAATAAACCATCTCTGACCAATCAGAGTATCAGCTTATGAGGCTGACAGATTTATCTACTTTTTAAAACTAAAGCGAAGTCTTAGGCTATACTCATTTTCTTTTCTTGATTTTTGTCTAAAACAAATAATCAAATATATCTTTACTATTTTTCACTATGAAGTGAAATATAAATCTCAATTTACAAAAAAATGGACAGACACCTCACCTATGTGCCTGTCCGTAACAAACACAGGAATCGAACCTGCGCCCCTCGGACTGGAAATTCCGATGCTCTACCGACTGAGCTAATTCGTCAATCTGTGATACTTATTAGTTATCACTCATTATCATAATTTACTAAAAAATTACCTACTTACGTCCAATGACTCTTGCTCTGCCACTGAGCTACGTTCGCATTTTGTTTTTTTTCTTTGTGCGAACGAGGAGATTCGAACTCCTGCACTAAGCCATAAAATATCAGTAATTTAGAAATTATGAAAATGCTTTGAAGCTTACACTATGAACAAGACGCTTACACTAAAGAGCAAACCTATTAAGTCATACCAACGAGTTTGTGGCTGGGGCTGTCTGCTTTTTCATACTAAAGCTGAGTCTTAGGCTGTGTTCATTTCTTGTTGCTTAAAAAAAAATTCAAACAGTTTTTTGAAAGTATGTACTCACATCATCAAAAAATAATTTCTTTTATAAATAACTCAACGAACTCTTTTATAGAAAAGTTCAAGAGTATGAAATAAAACTTCCTCTAAATTTAATAATTTCCGTCTCGTTTTCTTATTCCGATAACACATTCTTTTAACACCTTTAAAGTTCTGTGTATAGCAACACCAACAGCATTTGCAGAAGAATAGTTTTGTTCTTTAGCTATTTGAGAATACGATTTACTTTCCATAAATCCTTCTACAATAAGTGCATAACTTTTACTGGAAAGGCTACTAAGTCCTTCATCAAGCTGTTGCATTTCTAACTCTGTCAGCCAATAATCATCATTATCTTCTTCTCGTCTTGAGACCTCTTCATAGTTATTGTCTAAAGAGGAATGTAAAGAATTATATTTTAGTTGTTCCCTTCCTTGCTCTGAAAGCATATTTTTTGCTATGGCAAAAATGAGTGTTTCAGCAGAGGCACTCATTTGTTTGTAGGTAAGTTGTTTGGTTTCTATTTTTTCATAGAGCAAAATACAAGCATCATCAAAAGCAGCTTGAATTTGATGCTCACTAAGAAGCTTTAGTTGGTCTCGTTTTTTACAAAAAAAATAAAAACGTTTTGAAAAGCTAGAAAAAAAAGTCAAAACAGGTTGATGATTTTGATTTTCTATATAATAAAATATTTGTTTGTTTGTTAGGTTGTTCATCAGCGAGGGGAAGATGGAAAGATAAGGGAATTGTTTGTATTTAGTAAGCAAGACGAAGGAAAACCTACTTTTAATAGTAAGGTAACGAATTTGAATGTTTAATGATACATTTAAGCAAAAATCAAAAAGGCATAAATTTTCTATTATCAAAGAAAACAGATACAGATATTCTATTATTTTAATAAAATTGTTTGATAAGTACAATTTTTTAAAGTCATTATTTTAAATAAAATTTATTTTTTTAGTATAAATGGTATTTAAAAATGATTTTTTTGAACTAAAAATAAAAAATAGTTTAACTTTATTTTTAGTAGTTTTATGTAGTGTTAAGTATTATTTAATATAAAATACAAAAACAGATAATTCAATTTTATGTAGAACTATCTGTTTTAGAGTGATTTATGTACGTTTGCTTATTTTACCAAAGTCTTTGAATTAAATCTTCTACTGTAATATTTTCAGCTTCTGCTTTAAAGTTTCTAACAATTCTATGTCTCAAAACAGCAATGGCAATCGCTTTTACATCTTCAATATCTGGTGAGTATTTTCCATTCAGAAGGGCATGACATTTTGCTCCCAAAACTAAATACTGAGAAGCTCTTGGTCCTGCTCCCCATTCCAAATAGTTATCTGTATCAGAAGTGGAACGTTCTGTTCTTGGACGAGTTTTGTGAACTAAATCTACGGCGTATTCAATTACATTTTGAGCTACTGGCGCACGACGAATAAGCTGCTGAAACTCAATAATCTGTTCTGCCGAAATGATTTTATTTAAGGTTGGTTTTTCACTGGTCGTCGTACTGGTTACTACTTTTACTTCTTCTTCAAACGACGGATAACCTAAATAAACACTACACATAAAACGGTCTAACTGCGCTTCTGGAAGTGGATATGTTCCTTCTTGTTCGATAGGGTTTTGAGTAGCCAATACAAAAAATGGACGTGGCAAGTCGTGTTTTACACCTGCAATCGTAACCGAATATTCTTGCATAGATTCCAAAAGTGCTGCCTGCGTTTTGGGAGGAGTACGGTTTATCTCATCAGCTAAGACAATATTTGCAAAGATAGCACCTTTCACAAATTTCAAGTTTCGGTCTTTATCTAGCGTTTCTGCGCCCACAATATCAGAAGGCATAAGGTCTGGCGTAAACTGAATACGATTAAAATCTAAATCCAACACCTGTGAAAGCGTACTTATCAAAAGCGTTTTGGCAAGCCCTGGTACACCAATCAGAAGACAATGTCCTTGTGAAAAAATACTTGTCAGAAGTAGTTCTACGGTTTGTTCTTGTCCAACAATTACTTTCGAAATTTCTTGTTTTAGCTCTTTGTAATACTGGCTTAGTGCATCGGCTGCTTCTTTGTCGGAATTGTATAAAGACATTTTTTATTGAATTGTGAATGATGATAAAACTGATTTTACAAACCCTAAGGGTCTCCGAAAACCCTTAGGGTTTAGATAAGACTACTAACATACAAACTTACTACGAAAAATACATCTCTGCAATCGTAAAGTTTGTGAAATGTTTGAATAAAAGTTTATAGTGAGTATTTCTGTCTATTTCTTCAAGTAAGGGTTTTTACTATTTTTTTTAAATTAAGGTTTATATTGTTGTGTTTGTGCGAAAGGTTTTTCCTAATAAAAAAGATGAATTTGTAGATAATATATTTCCAGTTTTTGTAGAGTTTATTAATTTTACTGACCTAAATGTTTTGACTACTTATTACGAAAAAGTAAAAAAAGAACTTCAAGAAAAAATTTAAAATCAGATTACTGGTTTGGGGATTAACTAAATAAAATTTAAACCCTAAGATTCTTTGAAGATTCTTAGGGTTTTTTGAATAAAATTTTAACAACATACAGACGTAAAATAAAAAATTGTATTTATCTTTGTTGATGAATAAAATTATTTATCGTCGCAGAAAACTAATTACCTTTCTTAGTCTATTTATCTTTTCAGTTGTGTTTAGTTCTACTGTTTATAGCCAAGGTAATTTTTCTTATCAAGACTATTTTCCAAAACAAAAAGTAGATTCTATTGAGTGGTATTATGGAAATATTCCAAGTAAAAAAGATTCTACATTGAATCTACAACTAGACAAAGAAATTTATTATAGAGATGAAATATTTCCTTTTCAGAACCTTAAAATACTGAAAGCATCTTATTTCGAAAAAAGGGCTACACTTACAGATAATTCTGATATTGAGAAATTGGTAGAAGTTCTTCCAATAGATAGTTGTGAGAGTTATCCTATTTGGCGTTGTTCTCGTACGTATAGGGACATTTTAGTTTTTTATAAGGATGGAAAACCTATTTCTGTTTTGAAGATTTGCTTTTCCTGTCAAACTACTTGTTTTGTAAGTAGTGATGGAAAAGAAGACAAAAACGCAAAATGTCTTTCAAATCCTGTACCTTTCAAAGCAATTGCTAAAGAATGGATAAGAAGAGGTTGGATTGATTTGAGAAAATCACGATAAAGTCTGTAAAATCACACATTATCTTCGTCTGTAATTGTTCCTCGTTTGCCTAATTCTATTACTTCTACATTCTCAATTTTGGCATTATTTATTTCTAGTCGTATGAGCGTTCTCATATGATGAAAGCCGTGTTTTCCTGCTGCTCCAGAATTGAAATGAATAAGGTTTCGCTTTTTATCTGGCATTATCTTCAAAATATGTGAATGTCCACACACAAAAATTCTAGGTTTTATTTCATCTAACTGTTTTCTAAGTTCTGGTTTATAGTTGGGTGGATAACCTCCAATATGTGTCATAAAAACTTTCAATCCTTCACATTCAAAAATCTGGTTTCTAGGGTAACGAATCCTCATCTTTTGGTCATCAATGTTTCCATAGACAAAAATAGTGGGTTTGAAGGCTTCCAACTCATCGGCAACTGCTACATTTCCAATATCTCCTGCGTGCCAAAGCTGGTCGCAATCTTTGAAGTATTTTCTTACTTGTGGGTCTAGGTAAGAATGGGTATCTGAAATAATGCCTATTTTCATTTTATAATCAATTCTGTTTCTATAAATAATGACCAATTTACAAACAAAAATCCTTCTCTGAATAAATTAGAAAAGGATTTTTATTTGTATAAACTTTACTTGCCGTTGCTTGGGTCTTCACAAGCGACATAGTAAACTACTACGCTTCTTGTTTTTCTTCTTCTAAAGTCGGATAATCTGTATAGCCTTCTGCCCCTGGTGTATAGAATGTATCTGGATTTGGCTCATTAAGATGTGCATCTTTTTTCATTCTTTCTACCAAATCAGGGTTTGAAATAAATGGACGACCAAAAGCCACCAAATGCCCCAAACCATCTTTCAAATCTTTCTCAGCTCTTTCTTTATCATAGCCACCACTAATAATGATTGTTCCACCAAAAGTGTCTCTAATTTTTTCTTTCAAAGAACGAGGAACTTCTGGCGCACCCATAGGCGAATGGTCGACGATATGAATGTAAGCAAGATTAAGTTTACCCAATTCTTTAGCTAAATACTCATAAAATTCTTCAATGCCTTCGAAAGAACCTGTGTCATTAAAAACACCGTGTGGAGAAATGCGAATCCCTGTGCGTTCTGCTCCTATTTCTGCAACTGTTTTCTTTGCTATCTCTAAAGCAAATTTTGCTCTAGCTTCATTGCTTCCGTTATAATCGTTTTGCAATCCATTTACAACAGGATTTAAAAACTGCTCTATCAAATAACCATTGGCTGCATGTATTTCTACACCATCAAAATCTGCCTTAATTGCATTTTTTGCGCTATCTACATATTCTTGAATTGTATTTTTGATGGTATCTTCGCTCATTAATTTGGCTGCTGGATAAGGTTTTGCACCTTCTTGGTCGGTGTACATTTCGCCACTTACTGGAGTTGTTGTGGTACTCAAAACCTGTGTTCCTTCTGCCATATTCAAAGGATGAGAAACTCTACCTGTGTGCATAAGTTGCATAAAAATTTTTGCTCCTCCTTTGTGTACTTCTTCTGCCACTTTCTTCCAACCTTTTGTTTGAGCCTCTGAAAAAGCCCCTGGAATACGTGGATAACCCAAGCCATTTGGAGATGGGCTTGTTCCTTCTGTAATAATAAGACCTGCACCCGAACGCTGTGCATAATACTTTGCCATTAAGTCGTTTGGAATATTGTCTGTGGCTCTTGAACGAGTAAGAGGTGCCATCACGACACGATTTTGTAATGTTGTATTTCCTAGTTTGAATGAATCAAAAAGCATAACTTCTTTGTTATTTTAAAATAAAAAAATCAATGAATAAAAAATTAGAACGTTTGTTCCAAATCCTTAACGCATTGATTTCTTTAAAAGTTATGTTAAAGTATCTTTAACAAATCTTACTTAATTTCTAATTCTATTCAGTTCTGCTTCTAATTCATTTTTTGCTGTATTTTCTTCATTAGATAAAGAAGATGAAAGCAAATTTATATTTTCATAAGGGTCATTTTGTAAGTCATACATTTCTTCACTTCCAGATGCACTTGCAATAATTTTGTACTTCTGATTTCTGATTGTCCAAATATCATCTCTATCACTATTCATTTCTGAATAAACATAATCTCTATGTGTTCCAACAGTAGTAAGTAATGATTTAAAACTTTTACTGTCGTGTATTTCAGAGGTTGATGAGCCTGCTAGTTGTGCAATGGTAGCAAATAAGTCACTTGTACTTATCAAATTATCATCTGTTCCTGTTCTTGAAACTCCATTTCCTGATACAAACATAGGGCAATTTATTCCTCCTTGATGTAATGTTCCTTTGGCTGTTCTTGAGGAATAAGGAGCTTGAGCTACTTGATTTGGAGTTCCATTATCTCCTATAAAAATAATAATTGTATTTGCTCGTTCTTCTGCTGGAAGCTCATTTAAAAGTCTTCCTATTTGATAATCCATTGCTTCGATGGCTGCCATGTAGTAAGGTATATCATCCATTCCTTCTGTATATTCTGGCAATGCTCCTTGAGAGTGCATTTCTGTTGGTGGTGCATGAAAAGGAGTATGAGGAGCAGTATAAGCAAGCCACAAGAACCACGGTTTGTCTTGTTGTCCCACCCAATCAATCGCTAAATCCGTGAATTTTTCGGTAATGTAGGTGGTTTCTCTATTAGAAACTCCATCTTCTGTCAAATTCCAATTAAAATAACTTCTTGCTGTTCCTGTAACCATTCCTGCATAATAATCTATACCAAAATTTTCAGGATTAAATGTTTCGTCAGAACCTGCTAAATGCCATTTTCCTACTACTGCTGTTGCATACTTATTATTTGTCTGTTGATTGATATAACTTTGTAAAACAGTTTCAGAGTTTGAAAGAACATCTCCTGCCCATTTCACACCTGTTCGATAGCCATACTTTCCTGTAATGGTAGCTGCACGAGTGGGCGAACAAGTAGGAGCAACCCAAAAATTAGTAAAACTAAGACCTGTATTTTTGATATTATCAATATTGGGTGTAGTTGGCTTTATACTTCCTTCTGAAAATCCGTTTGTAGCATCTTTCCCCATATCATCAGCAATGATGAAGAGAATATTTGGAGAGTTCGAAGTAGTTGGATTGGGAGTATCTGTTGTATCTTTTTCCTTACAAGAGCCAAAAAATAGACAAATAGAAAAAAAGACAACGAATAAAATAGCAGAATTTTTCATAAAGAATAATGATTTGGTGTGTCAAGAATTGTTTGAATACAATTTAGACCTGAAAAATCAAAAAAGGTTTAACCTTCAACTCAGAATTTTATTTCCTCTCTATCCAAAACTTAATTTTTTCATATACTTCATTCATTGTCAAGAGTTTGAAATGATGAGTTTTTGCAAATTGAACGGAGTTATTACTTTCAGAGTCAATTTCTTTAGATTCTATAAAATGAGCATTTGCACTTTTCTTACTAACCAAAATATCCCCAAAAAAGCAATTTATCCAATGGGTTTCTTCTTCTGTCAGTCTTCCTGAAATAATAAAATACTCAACACCTTCTAGCTTCGGAACTTCGTTTTTTGTGTTTTCTAAAAATGAATCTGGATTTTTTCCTTTCCAGTCTTCTTCCCTCAAATAGCCATAACGCAAATCTTTTATTCCTGCACTTCTAAGATTGATTACCTTTCCTACCAAGCGAGTATGCCAGTTAGGTACACGCTGCAAAATATTGGTAGTAACATTTGCAAAACGCTCAAAGAAAGACCCCAAATGAGGTGTTCCTAATAAAAAGACTTTCTTTGTTTTCTTTACCCAATCAAAACCTTCTTCTTGTGCATAATAAGCTGCACTGTGCATCAGCAATCCTCCCATACTATGACAAACAAAGTAAACTTCTTCAATTCTTGTAGGATAATTTTGATATAATTCTTCCAAAAGAATAGCTAATTCTTGTCCGTTATCTGAAATATGCAAACCTGTATTATAACGAAGATAAAAAGGAGTAAAACCAAAATCATCTTCTAGTTTTTTGCCATAATCACTTCTATCTTTAAATTGCCAACAGGTTTCGTTATAGACAAGTCCGTGAATAAGAATACAAATTTTATTCGAAACTGGTTTATCATTATAAGAATAATTCGAACGCTTTTTTAAGCTGTCTTTATGTAATTTGATAGGACTTTGACGATGATAAAAATTCATCTTAATATCTAAAGGCTTCAAAATAGAATGTTCTTGAAACTTATCTCCTACCGAACCATTGATAATGCTGTTCGCTTGTGCAGTTACTTTTTTTGCTTTACGAAAAACTTTCCAAACTGTTTTGGTTATGCTTTTTGATTTTTTAGGAACATAATCTTGACTATTATCTTGAATGGAATCTTCTTTTTGATTTTTTTTCGGATTTGACATAAAAACAAAGGGTTAGAAGTGGTTAAGAAGGAAAGAAAAAAGGAAAGTGATTTAAGTGGCTTTGTCCTTATGTGTAGTTGTGTGGATAACGTTAGAAAGAATCAGAAAGTTTATTTGAACACAAAAAACTGCATCTTATTTATAAATAAAATGCAGTTAATTAAGAGTGTAAACTATTGATTTTGAGATAGATAATTTTTATTTCTTGTCCATTCCTAATTTACTTTTAAGAGCATTTAAGGCATCTTTTTCTGGGTCAATGCCAAGAGCCTTATTTACTTTTTCGTTCAAAATAGGGTCATTTTTGGCTGTATCCTTTCCAAAATCCTCATACAAATCTCCCAAAACCTCATCTTTCTGAATTTTGGCTTTCATTCGTTCTATCATCGAAATTGTTTCTGAAGAATCAGGCATCTTGACACGCTGTTTCTCTTTGATAGTCTTTACAGTTTGGGCGTGATTTTGAATTTTGTCTTGAAGTTTGCCTAATTCTGCCAGTTGATTCAAAGCACCATCAGCCATTTGTTTTGAGCGTTCTTGTTCCTTCAAAAGTTCCATAGCTAGACTGTTTGCTTCATTCCACTCCAAACTGCCATCTTGTGCTTTTGCTATAATTCTTTTAGCTTTATTTTCTGCATCCTTTTCCTTTTCTTGATAAAACTCATAATCTTTTCTAGTGCGAATAACAGCAGCTTTTACTTCTGCTAGTGCTTCCAAAGATTCATTCAAATTAGCAGTATCAAAAATTTTCTCGTAGCTAGTTGAAGAAAACGTAGATTTATAGATAGGCTTTTCTTGAGACACACGACTGTGCGTCTTTACTGGCTCAACAGGTTTAGTTTTTAGTTCTATTACAGGCTCTTCTTTAGATGCACGACTAGACTCTTTTTGAGATGCACGACTGTGCATCTTTACAGGTTCATCTTTTTTTTCAGAGTCAGAAGTGGTAGAATTTGTTTGGAATTTTTCAGAATTATACAAATCAATATACCAATTAATTGTTTTGGTAAGAGCTGTATCAAAATCTGTATCTGCTTTCCAATCTAGCTCATTTTCTATCTTTGAAGAATCAATGGCATAACGCAAATCGTGTCCTGGACGGTCTTTTACAAAGGTCATTAAATCTTCATACTTACCTGTTTCTTTTGGCTTAATGGTATCTAACAACGAACAGATTTTTTTAGCTAAATCTAGGTTGTTCCACTCATTATTTGAGCCAATATTATACGATTCTCCTTTTTCTCCTTTATGAAATGCTTTATCAATTCCTTTTGCATGGTCAAGAACATAGAGCCAATCTCTAATATTTTGTCCATTTCCATAAATTGGAATAGGCTGATTAGAAAGAGCTTTTCTGATAATGGTAGGAATTAGTTTTTCGTGATGCTGTTTTTCACCAAAGTTATTTGAACAGTTTGTAATCACAACATCAAATCCGTAGGTATGAAAATAACTTCTAACAATCAAATCACTTCCTGCCTTTGAGGCACTATATGGGCTATTGGGTGCATACGGCGTAGTTTCTGTAAAAAAGCCAGTTTCTCCTAAAGTTCCATATACCTCATCTGTCGAAACGTGCAAGAAACGAGTATCTTCATAGCCTTTTTTATAAGAAAATGGTGCATCTTGCCAGTGCTTACGAGCTACATCGATGAGCGTAAAAGTTCCATGGACATTTGTTCTGACAAAAGCCTCTGGGTCTGTGATAGAATTATCGACGTGTGATTCGGCAGCAAAATGAATAACTCCCTTGATATCGTGCTTGGTAAACAGATGTTCTACTAACTGACGATTGACAATATCTCCTTTTACAAATTCGTAACGAGGATTCTCTTCCACCTCACTCAAGTTTTCTAAATTGCCAGCGTAGGTCAGCAAATCCAAATTAATGACTTTGTAATCTTTGTGCGTATCTAAAAAATAAGGAATAAAATTAGAACCAATAAAACCAGCTCCACCAGTTACCAAAATTGCTTTCATAGAATGTATAGTTTGAATTTTTGATTTGTGAAAGCTAAGATAAGGAAGTTTTTAGAACTCTATATTGCAGCCATCAAATTATTTTTTAATAAAGATGATTGGGAAGGTAAAATAGATTAGGAACTACTTCTTTTTTCGGGCAGTTTTTATCCTCAACGACGCTGAAAAGCTCGTTGAGAGTTACAAAAAATGACAAAACTAACCGTCGTTGAGGCTCAAATGCAGCCGTCAACGAGGATTTCGCAAATAGTAGGGTAGAGTAACTGATTTGTGCAAGTTCTGCCAAATGAGGTTGTGTAATACCAAACTGTTGCCTTCTGTTTTTTTATCTTTTACCAAACTCTTCAACTAACATTGTAATGTGATTTTTTGTATAAAAAAAGCGTTTATTTTCTAGTTTATCAAGTGAAATCATATTATAGTGTGGTTTTTATTTTTTTCTTTGAGGGTTCTTTGGCTTTTTGGAGCATGTTTTTTGGGTTGGGAAAATATGCGCCAAAAGATATACTATTGTTTTTAGAGCATATCAAAAAAATGAAAATAAATGATACGTGGATGTAAGCTGAAATTACTAAAAAATCACAGACCATAAATAGACATGTTACGTACATAACAGGAAGTTACGGTTTAACCTTTCATATTTTTCAGTTTTTGTAAAAAGCTTTCTAATGCATCGTTATTCTCTTCTCCTTTAGATTTATCAAGTGTGATTCCTCTTTCCTTCATCATTCTTTTTAGTTTCATTTTTTCTTTAAACGTTGGTTTTTTAGATAACATAGTTTCAAATGTAGGTGCATCTGCTTGAAAACCTGCTTTTTCCAAATCTTTAAAGTACTTTTTTGCTTCTATGTAATTTGGGGCATGACGTATCATAAACTGATACGTCCCTATTATTGAAGTTTTTTGATACTCTTGCAATAATAAACTATAATACTTTTTAGCTGTTGAATAACGATATTTTTTATCTTGTATATGAATACAATTTGCTATCATGTTATGATAAATGTGTATTGAAGATTTTAGTTTCTTTTCTTGATTTTCTTTAAACCAACGGAGAGCAGTTTTATAATCTGGACTTTTACCAATTAAGTTGTTGTAAGTATCTATGTCTGACTTTAAGTTTTTCTTTTGACTTTCTTCGAGCCAATTTAAAGCAGTTCTATAATCTGGACTTTTACCAATTAGGTTGTTGTAAGTCGTCATTGTTAGCTCTAAGTCTTTTTCTTGACTTTCTCTGAACCAATTTAAAACAGTTCTATAATCTGTACTTTTGGTGATTAGTATATTATACATCTCTACTATTGGTTCTAACTTTTTTTCTTGACTTTCATCGAACCAATTTAAAGCAGTTCTATAATCTGGAGTTTTACTAATTAGGTTGTTGTAAGTCGTTATTGTTGGCTCTAAGCCTTTTTCTTGACTTTCTTTGAACCAATGGAGAGCAGTTTTGTAATCTAAACTTTGAGAAATTAAGTTGTTGTAAATATCTATGTCTATCTCTAAGTTTTTCTCTTGACTTTCTTTAAACCAATGAAGGGCAGTTTCATAATCTGGACTTTTACCAGCT
Source organism: Bernardetia sp. ABR2-2B (assembly GCF_037126435.1). Lineage (GTDB taxonomy): Bacteria > Bacteroidota > Bacteroidia > Cytophagales > Bernardetiaceae > Bernardetia. The sequence continues at coordinate 2,955,028 of NZ_CP147020.1, forward strand.
AAGTTGTTATAAACAATTTCGTTAGGATGTATTTTAAGTTCTAGTAAAGATTTATAAAAATCATAGGCAACCTTATAGTTGGGAGATAAACCTATGAGAATAGCAAATACATCTGCTTGTGCTATATTTTCATCGTCAAGGTGTGTAATAACACCATTTTTATATTTTTTAGTGTTTTCATCTTCAATGTAAAACAAATCAAAAGCCTCAATATACTTTTTGAAAGTTATCAGAGCTAAAATGGCTTCTACCGAAACCTCTTGTCTTTCTTTGGCTTTCCCCCCTATTTCTTGTGCTTGCGTAATTAGTTGTTGGGCTAATTTTTTATCATAAGCACAGGTAGTAGCAGTTTGAGCTGCTAAAAAAATATTATGTTCACTAATTTTTAAAATGAAATCATATCTTTCTTCACTTTCTAATAAATGTGCAAAGTAACGAATTGAGTTATGATATTTGGGGTTTTCTATCTTTTGAGCTAAGTTTTTCATAAATCTAAAATGATACGTTCTTGTAGTGTGTAAAAGAACCCAATGTAAATACTGTGAGAAAAACGATACTTTTCTTCTATCTTCTCTAAAATATCTAATTGATTACAAATATCTAGTACGTAGGGTAAATCTAAGGAAAAACCATATTTATTTTTTACTTCTGCAAATTGATTGAGTGCTTTGTTTTTTGTGAAAACTGGATTTTTTTCACTACTCCCTTCTATCATCTCCTCTAGAATATGATAAGCCAAATTTGCCAATACTCTGTCTATGTTCTCACGATTACGCTCATTAAAATTATCATCTTTCTTTTCCATGTACTCACGGTCATATAAAGACTGTATGAAAGCATAGACAATTGCACCTTCTCCATCTGGTACTTTGCCTGTATCTTTAACTATTTCAATCAGTTTACTAAACATAAAATATTGCCTCAAAATACTTTTTAGATTTTGGTCATTATTCATTGCTTCTTTGATTTTTCCTGCTACTTCTGGTAAGCCTTTAGTGTTTTTAAGTAAAAACTCATCCAATTCATCATCGTTCATTCTTTGAAGTATAAAAACAGGCATATTGCGAAAAGGGTTATCACTACTCCTTGAAGAGAGGATAAAGAAGTTTTCTGGGTATTGCTCTAGGAGTTCTTCAATCTCTTTCATTCTTTTGCTTTTGACGTATTCTGGAGTTTCGTTCAAAGCGTCTATAAAAAGATTAATTTTGCCTTCTTTGAGTTCATTTTCTAAATATTCTTCTCCTACCAATACTTGCTTTTCAATTTCTTTGAGCATATACTGCTTGAGACTTTTTTCTGTATTAGTGAGTAATCCCATTTGTAAGAAAATAGGTAGATTGATAGAGTTATCTCTTAATTTACGTTTAGCATCTGTATAAGCTAAGTATTCTAGAGTGGTACTTTTACCCATTCCTGCATCTGCCCAAATTAACATTTTCCCTTCTGTTACTTCTCCATTTTTGCGTAATTCTTCAATCGTACCCTTCCTTTTTTCTACTTCTTCCTCATGTATGGCAATATTTCTTTCTTTTATGTTGCGAGAAAGTTTCAAATCTTCTTCTGAACGAATCTGCACATACTTTTTAAAACGTGTGATAAAGTTTTCTTTTACAGCTTTCAAGTAAGGAGATAAATCTAAAGCATTTTGTTCTTTGATTTTATCTTGTAAATCATTGAGATAGTGTTCTGTAATGGCTAAATAGGCTATCACAACACTTTTTATGTCTTCATAAGAACTACCAATATCATTAAGTTTTTTGACAAAGGTTGGATAAGTAATTTCTTCTTTTTTGTGTGAAAAAGCATTTCTTAAATCATAAATAGTTTTGAGTTCTTTACCATAAGAAATACGATTTACAAAATATGTGGGCTTTTGTTTAGGATTAGGATGCTTAGGGTCTGTAAAGAAATTGTTTCGAACTTCTCTTGAATTTAGAGGTATATCATCAAAAAAACGATTGAATAAATAACCTAATGTACCTGTGGGAATATTATTAGGAGTAAGTAATTCATAAAGGTTTCTAAAAAAACCTTCAATATCTCCTACAATATCTTTGAGAGCTTCTGGAAATTTTCCGAATTTTTCCTCAATATAGCGAGTTTCTAAACCTCTACGTATTCCTGCAAGATTATTACTCTTATTTCCCCTATCACTAATTTTGAGAACTTCTAAAAAGGTATCAATTACATTATCATCAAAGAGATTATCAATATCCTTTCTTATGCCTTCTTTTATATCCTGCCAATTTGTTTTCATAGGTTTTTGAAGTTAAGAACCACATAGTTTTTTTTGCAGCACAGTGTAATTTACGTAAGTTCATAATAAGGTACAAAAAAACATTGATTGTTTATTACAAATGCGAATAAGGAATTAAATTAAAAATTCTTTTCTTTTTACTCTTTGATTTTTTCGGCATAAGTAATTTACTTGAAACATGAATATATAATTTTAGCACTCTAAATATAATAAATATTTATGAAATATTAATAAAAAAACCAAACCACCTCAAAAAAAGAGATAGTTTGGTTTCATTATTTCTAAAAAGAAGAAAAACTAAATATTAAGCACCTTATTTTGCATCGTGAAATTGCTCTTCTTCCGTCGAACCTTTCAAGGCAGCAGTAGATAAGCCTTCGCCTACGATAGCTTGTGCTACTTGGTCAAAATAACCTGCACCTACAAAACGTTGGTGTTTAGTTCCTGTGTAGCCTTTTTCTTCGTAATCAAACTCCATATCTTGAAGACGAGAGTAAGCAGCCATTCCTTCTGCTTTATACTTCAATGCTAAATCATACATTCCCATATTTAAGCTATGGAAACCTGCAAGCGTTACGAATTGGAATTTGTAACCCATCTCGCCAAGTTGTTTTTGGAAAGTAGCGATAGTGTCTTTGTCTAGGTTAGCCGTCCAGTTGAATGAAGGCGAACAGTTATACGCTAATAATTTACCTGGGAATTTTTCGTGTATTTTTTCTGCAAAATAACGAGCTTCTTCTACATCTGGCTTTCCTGTTTCACACCAAACTACATCAGCATACGGAGCATACGCCAAACCACGAGCTACGGCAGCTTCAATTCCACCTTTCAAAACAAAAAATCCTTCTGCTGTACGAGGCTCATCAGCAATAAATTCTCTATCTACTTCGTCAATATCACTTGTAATCAAGAACGAACCGTTTGCATCTGTACGAGCAATCAAAACAGTAGGAACATCCAAAACGTCAGCAGCCAAACGAGCAGCTTTTAGTTTTTGTACAGCTTCTTTAGTAGGAACTAGTACTTTTCCTCCCATGTGTCCACATTTTTTGGCAGAAGAAAGTTGGTCTTCAAAGTGTACACCTGCTGCACCTGCTTCAATCATTCCTTTCATAAGCTCAAAAGCATTCAAAACACCACCAAAACCAGCTTCTGCATCAGCTACGATTGGAGCTAACCAGTGTACAGAGTTTGCGTCTTCTGCCTGTTCGATTTGGTCAGCACGCAAAAGTGCATTGTTTACACGAGTTACCATTTTTGGAACGCTATCAGCAGGGTACAAACTTTGGTCTGGGTACATTTGACCAGCATTGTTTCCGTCTGCTGCTACTTGCCATCCACTCATATAAATTGCTTTCAAACCAGCTTTTACTTGTTGTACGGCTTGGTTTCCAGAAATTGCTCCTAATGAATTTACGTAAGGCTCATTATTGATAAGATCCCACAAACGCTCTGAACCCATACGTCCTAGTGTATGCTCTACTTTTACAGAACCACGTAATTTAGCTACATCTTCTCCTGTATAATCTCTAGTAACACCTTTCCAACGTGGCGAGTTTGCCCATTCGTTTTCTAATTCTGCTGCACTTCTGTGAGCGTATTTGTTCGACGTTCCGTTTTGCTTAGACATAGTTTTTCAGTTTTATAGTTACCAGTAAATAGTTTCTAGTAACCTGTTTTTGAATTGTTTTTTATTAATTATTTATAGAAAGGTGTGTGTTTGTGCTTTTCGATTTATTGTGTGTCCAGTTAAGGATTTTGGTTTTTCTTTATAGTAGGGACAATGCATGCATTGTCCCTACGCATACATTTTTATATCAAATGATAGGCTTCTGTTGTCAAAAAGTCTTTGTATTCTTTAGTGAAAACTAATCCTTCCATAAGCTCTTTTGCTTTTGGAAATTTTGAGTTTTCGAAGTCAAAGTTTGGATACTGAGCAGCCTCATTTTTGATAGACTGATACTCTTCTTCCATACATTTTCTTAAATATTCTTCTGTAATTTCTGTTCCATCTGCTAGTTTTGCATTTGGATTATTGAGCCATTGCCAAAGCTGCGTTCTTGAAATTTCGGCAGTTGCTGCATCTTCCATCAAATTAAAAATTGCTGCTGCACCTACTCCATCAAGCCAAGAAGCAATGTAACGAATACCTACATTGAAGTTCATTCTGACACCTGCATCAGTAATTTTTCCTCCTTCAATATCAAAATTGGTAAGCTCTTTTACCATTTCTTCAACATCTACATCTTCTCTCAAACGGTCTTTTTGGTTGGGCTTGTCGCCAAATTTAGCATCAAAAACATCTTTTGCTACTTTTACCAAATCTGGGTGTGCTACCCATGAGCCATCAAAACCATCGTTTGCCTCACGTTCTTTGTCTTTTCTTACTTTTTCGAAGGCTTGTTTGTTAATTTCTTCATCGTGGCGTGTTGGAATAAAAGCAGACATTCCACCGATAGCGTGTGCGCCTCGTGTATGACAACCTCTTACCAAAAGCTCTGTGTAAGCCTTCATAAACGGAACAGTCATCGTAATTTCTCCACGGTCAGGCAAAGGGTTTTTGACTACATTTCTAAATTTTTTGATAGCAGAGAAAATATAATCCCAACGCCCTGCATTGATTCCTGCCATGTGGTCTTTGAGTTCATATAGAATTTCTTCAATCTCAAAAGAAGCCATAATGGTTTCTAAAAGAACTGTTGCTTTGATCGTTCCTTGAGGAATGTCCAAATAATTTTGAGCAAAAACAAAAGCTTCATTCCATAAACGAGCTTCTAAGTGAGATTCTATTTTTGGAAGATAAAAATAAGGTCCTGAACCACGCTTGACAAGTTCTTTTGCATTATGAAACATATACAATCCAAAATCAAAAAGACCTCCAGAGATTGGTTTTCCATCGATGAGCAAATTCTTTTCGTTCAAATGCCAACCACGAGGACGAACCAATAAAACAGCCGTTTCTTCATTTAGCTTGTAGTCTTTGTTCTTTTTTGCATCGTGAAATGTAATCGTTTTACGAATAGCGTCATAAGAATTTATCTGACCCTGTACAGCATTTTCCCACGTTGGAGAATTAGAGTCTTCAAAATCTGCCATAAAGATATTTGCACCAGAATTAAGTGCATTTATCATCATTTTTCTTTCTACAGGACCTGTAATTTCTACTCTACGGTCTTGTAAATCTTTTGGAATTGGAGCAACTTTCCAGTTTTTATCTTCTCTAATATGCTTTGTTTCTTCTAAGAAAGTAGGCATATTTCCTTTGTCTATTTCTGCTTGTCTTTGATTTCTTTTTTCTAATAATTCGTGACGACGAGCATCAAATTTTTTGTGTAATTCGGCTAGAAAAACAAATGCTTCTGGCGTTAATATGTTTTCAAATTCGGGCGTAATGTTCCCTTTCACTTCCAAGTTTGCTTGGAGGTCAGACTTTGTATTTGACATAATTGAATGTGTTGATAATTTTTTGAATGAAATATATATATTTCTGTAATAAAAGCTCTTGTAGTAAGAAGTTGAGTGAGGGCAGTCTTTACAAATAAAGCGACAAAAAAGTAGCGTAGTTTGGAAATCAAACCACAAAGTAGCTTATGTACTAATTTAATAAAAGAATTTGCGTCTAAGTAAATAACGTTTTTCTTTATAAGTTTTGAATCTGCAACCTGTATCACAAAACGGTGTGTTAGTGAGTTATTATAAGTAAATCAGAATTGATATGAAAATAATTCTGAAAATTAAAATTAAAACAGAACACTAAAAACCCTTAATTTAACTTTATTCTTAAATAAAAAAAATAAAGCGATTTTATTTATAGTAAAGATAATTTAGAAAAGGATTAACTTTGTTAAGAATAGATTACTAACAAGTCAATAAACAATTTCGTTTTTCTAAATTTGTTATGCGTGCAGCGTATTTATTGGTATTTTGCTCAAATAACGTCAATTATTTGTATAAAAGCAAATAATGCTTATAAAAAATTGGGTGTTTTTTTGTATTTACAAGTTTTTTTTCATTGATATTATAAATTTAGTTTTAACCAAATTTTAATACAAAGACTTTGAAGGAAAGTGATTAACTCAAATAGCTTACTGATGTTACGCAACAATGCTCTATTAAGCTGGGAAATTCTGTTCCGTAGGAACTACATATTGGTAAAAATAAAAATGTAATCTTTCTCCTGTTTCGTTAGGAACTTCATAGGTAGCAAATCTATATAACTCCTACGGAGTATAATGGAAACAAAACTCTATTTTCTACCAATATGAAACTCCTACGGAGTGAATAAAGTTAGCTAAGTTGCACAATAGCATTGTATTCAGACGTTTTGTGTAACATCAGTAGCTTAACTATCACATAAAAAAACTCCTTATCTTTTAAAAATAAGGAGTTTTTAGTGTTTAAGAAAAATAGAAAATTAATCAAATCTTGAACGAACAAACCATCTATCACTAATAGAAATCCCTAAACCAAACTTAACATATCTTTCTTGAATATTATCTAAACTTCCACGCTGACCAATTGCACCATATAAATTGAGAGAAGAAAAATTATTTTTGACAGGAAGAGACAAACCAATACTCAAACTCATATCTTCAATAGGCTCACCATTTACTACCAATGGCGTTTGAGAATATGAAAAACCAGCTCGGTAAGTTGTTCGTGCTAAATAATTTGAGTTACGAACATTTGGCGTGATTTCTCCACCCACACTAATTTTATAACTGCTTTGAAGGCTATTATTTCCTACAATAGTAGAGTTATTTGAGACACTCCAATCTTGCATACTATAATCTATTCCAAAGCTATATGCTGTATTTTGAGTACCTGATGCAGCTTCTAAGTAACCACGCTGTAAGCTAATACCGAATGTAAAAGCATCTGGGATTTGAATAGATTCTTTCTTTTCTGAAAAAAGAGTATCTCCATCAACAACTAAATCTGTAAAAGTTTTGCGTTCGAAAGCTCTAAAATGAGTAGCATTAAAATCAGCAGCACCATCATAACTTACGCCTACATTAATCTGTGAATTATCGAAAACAGAAACAAAATAGTGTAACCCCAAACGGTATGTAAAATCGCCATAATTATAACGATCGTTGAGTTGAGCAAGAAATCCTCCTCTAAAATCGTCTAATGTTGCAGTAGAAGTATTACTGATTGCTCCAAAATTATAATTGACTTGTGCGCCTATTGAAAGATTTTGATAAATTTTGTGTCCTGTACTTAGGAAAACCTGCGATACACCTCCTGTTCCTGCATAATCATATTTTACAAAAGTGGGAGTGTTTTCTAAAAGTTGGTAGCTAACAGCGTTATAGTTTACAGAAGAAAAAGGCTGAAAACCAACATTGACAGCCATATTTTTATAAACTGGAAAAATAAGGGATAAATAACCCAAATTTCCCCCAAAATCATTTGTTTGGATAGCGTTTGTTTTCAAATCTTTATACTCTCCTACTCCAGCAGCCTCAAAAACAGTAAGTTTGTGATAACTCAAAAGGGCAGGATTTTGAAGGTTTGAAGATTTTACTGTTGGAAGGCTTACTCCCATTCCTCCCATTCCAAGATTGGAAATAGAACGTTGAGAAGAAATATCTCCTAATCCAATTCTTGAAAAAGGATTATTTGCCGTTTGAGCAAAAACAGAAAAAGAGGTAAATAAGATAAAAACAACTGCCAAAACAGAAGTAAATAATCTTGAACTAGAACGGAGATATAAATTAGTTGTCTTCATTATTTTTTATAAACTGGAAAATTCGTTGTAATCCTATCAAAACCAAATTTGATTCGATAGTCCATTTTGAATATAAGTGAGAGTTATTTGTAAAATTAATTAGATATTCTTCCCACCATTTTTTTAAAATTTTGGCATCGCCACCACAGATAACAATGTTTAATTTTGAATATAATTCTTTATTTATTTGATTCTGATAAAAATCAATAATTCCTTTTATTTCAGAAAGAAGTCCAAACTGAACACCACTTTGCATTGCTTCCTGCGTAGATGTTCCGATAGGAGTGGGCAGACTTTCACTTGGTTTAAACAAAGGTAGTTTTGCCGTAAAATGATTCAGTGCCTTAAAACGCATCTGCAAACCTAGTGAAATACTTCCTCCTTCATAAATTCCTTTTGATTGTTTCGTGTCGATAAAATCAAAGGTAATACAAGTTCCTGCATCAATTACTAAAGTAGGCTCTTTGATTGCTTCATTTTCTAAAAAAAAAGCTCCAATCACGGCAGCCAAACGGTCTTTTCCTAGTGTTTTAGGCGTTTTGTAATTATTTTGAATAGGCAAAGGCGTATTTTCGTCTAAAACTACTACGTCAATTCCTTTATTATCTGTTGCAATTTTTTCTGAATCTGAATTTGATTTTATGATTAATTTCAATTTCTGTTTCAAGTTTTCTACAAAAGAAAGTTCAATGTCTTCATTTTTTCTGACCGAACTAATAATAATTCCCTTTAGAGAACCTTTAAAGCTAGTTTTAATTTCGTTTATCCAATCTTCCAAATCATTGGTAGAAAGAGAATAACGCACTTCTAATAGCTCTTCATTTTCGAAGAGTGCAGCTTTGAGCGACGTATTTCCAAAATCTACTGCCAAAAGAAGCATAAAACCATTTTGTATAAAAAAACCTCATTTGTAAATCAAATAAGGTCGCAAATTTCGCTTTTTTGTAGCGAAATAGAAAATATATAGAGAAATTTAAGTAATAAATCAATTTTTTCTTCTCTTGAGCCTAAGTTTAGATTACTTTATCGCTCTGTATTTTCTACGTACAATTCCGTGTCTTCCTTGATACTCCATAATCAAAATAGTTTCTGTAAGCTCTCCTATTCTAGTTTCGATAGGGTGTGTTTGGCAATTAACATCTAGTAAAACTGTATCAGGCTTTGATTGAGAATAATTGCCAGAGCAATATGTTTTTCTATCCTCAAAACCTCTTTTTATATAAGAATTATCGTCTGAAAACTCTAATTCTTCTGTACATTTTAAAGATACTTTGCTCCATTTTTCATTGTAACTATCGTATGGGTCATAATTTCCAATATTTATCCACTTTCCTACTATTCCATTGTTTTGTGTTAAATCATAAGGAAGACTATCTTCTTTTTTACAAGACAAAAAAAGAAAAGACATAATAAAAATAAGAGAAAGAGATTTTAAGTTTAGTTTCATTGCTTTTTTATGTATTATAGGATTTAATAAAAAGTTTTACTCTTACTTGAAAGAGCCTCAAACCAATCAAAAAGGTTGCATAGTAGAAAGTTAAATTATAAATTTATTTATTAAATCTTATCACGGTTATTTTTGTATGTCAGTCTTCTAGACTGACCGTTAAGAATAAAAACTGTTTTTTGTGTTCAGGCAGGATGCCTGAACTACGTAAAATAAACTGAGATAATGTTTATTTCTTATACTGCTCTGTAATTGGATTTCTAAAATCACTTTGATTGAAAATAAGTAAATCATAAAAAAAGCATTCCATCAAAACGAATTTGATAAAATGCTTTCCTATTAATTCAAAAATAACTTTCTACATAAATTTCTCTTTAGCATCTTGCACAGCATATTTACGTTTGAGTTGAGCATCTACAACAGAAATAGTTACCATATTTACAATTTCACGAACCGAACTTCCAAGCTGTAAAATATGAACTGATTTTTTCATTCCCGTCAAGATAGGACCAATAGCTTCTGCACCGCTAATTTCTTGAATGAGCTTATAGGCAATATTTGCAGAGGCAAGGTTTGGAAAAATCAGAATATTAGGTTCTCCATCAGCAAGGTCAGAGAATGGATAATTTTCTTTCAAAATATCATTATTGAAAGCAATATTTGCCTGTATTTCTCCATCAGCAATAATATGAGGATATTGTTCTTTCATCATCTCTACTGCTTTTCTTACTTTTCTTGGCTCTTCATCATCTGATGAACCAAAATTAGAATACGATAAAAATGCTACTCGTGGTTCTAAGCCAAATTCTTTTACTGTATTGGAAGTCATGGCTGCAATTCCTACCAAATCTTCTGCTGTTGGGTTCGGAATCATTGTTGTATCTGCAAAGAAAATAGGACCTTTACGAGTAATCATCAAATAAATACCTGCTACTTTTCTATGGCTTTTATATGTTCCAACAACCTCCAAAGCAGGACGAATCGTATCTGAATATTTCCTAGAGAGACCTGAAATAAGTGCATCTGCATCTCCTTCTTCAAGCATCATTGCACCAAAGTAATTGCGTTCACGCATCGCTTTTTGAGCTTCATAATTATTAAAACCTCTACGCTTACGTTTTTGGAAAAATGTATTTGCATATCTTTCTATCAACTCATTCGAATCTTCACTTCGTGGGTCAATGATAGTAACATCATCTAGTTCTAAATTATTCTCTTCTATCAATCTTTTAATTCTACGTTTGTCTCCTAAAAGAATAGGCTCTGCAATTCCGTCATCTTTTACAATCTGTGCAGCCATCAAAATTTTGGCATTATCAGCTTCTGCAAAAACAACACGTTGAGGGTCTTGTTTTGCCATACTTACCAACCTGCGAATGATGCTTTGGTCTCTTCCCATTCTCTCCACAAGCTCACTTTCATATTTTTCCCAATTCTTAATCGGATTTTTGGCTACTCCACTTTCCATAGCTGCACGAGCTACGGCAGGAGCAACTGTTGTGAGAAGGCGAGGGTCTAATGGTTTAGGGATAATATAATCTCTACTAAATGAAATTGTCTGTTGATTATAAGCAATCTTGACAATATCAGGAACAGGTTCTTTGGCAAGTTGTGCTAACGCTTTTACGGCTGCTAGTTTCATTTGCTCATTGATTTCCGTAGCACGAACATCTAACGCACCTCTAAAAATAAACGGAAAACCAAGGACGTTATTTACTTGATTATTGTAATCTGAACGCCCAGTCGCCATAATAATATCCTGACGAGTTTTCATGGCAAGTTCGTAATTAATCTCTGGGTCTGGGTTGGCAAGAGCAAAAACAATCGCATCTTTAGCCATTGACAAGAGCATTTCGGCACTCATTACATCTGCTGTTGAAAGTCCCATAAAAACATCAGCACCTTTGAGAGCATCTTCTAATGTATGTGCATCTGTATTTGTTGCAAATATTTTTTTACTCTCGCTTAGGTTTTCTCTGTCTGTACGAATTACTCCTTTACTATCACAAACGATAATATTCTCACGAGTTACGCCCAAATCAACAAATATTTTCAGACATGAAATAGCTGAAGCACCTGCACCCGAAACGACTACTTTTATTTTATCAATATCTTTTTGAACCAGTTCTAATGAGTTTAATAGAGCAGCACCTGTTATAATTGCTGTTCCATGTTGGTCATCATGCATAATCGGAATATTGAGTTCTTCCTTCAAACGCTGTTCGATTTCGAAACACTCTGGAGCTTTAATATCTTCTAGATTTATTCCTCCAAAAGTAGGTTCTAATGCCTTGACGACGGTAATAAATTCTTCTACATTTTTTGTGTTTACTTCCAAATCAAAAACATCTATTCCTGCAAAAATTTTGAAGAGAACGCCTTTTCCTTCCATTACAGGTTTTGAGGCTTCGGGTCCTAGATTTCCCAAACCCAAAACGGCTGTTCCGTCCGAAATAACGGCAACTAAATTTCCTTTTGCTGTATATTTATAAACATTTTCAATATCTTTTGCAATTTCTTTACATGGTTCTGCAACCCCTGGAGAATAGGCTAACGCCAAATCTCGTTGTGTTTTTGTGGCAGTTGTTGGTATTACTTCTATTTTCCCTGGTTTGCCTTCGAAGTGGTAATCTAAGGCTTCCTGTTTTCTTATTTTGCTCATAAAAAATGTGTTTGTATGTGTAAGTTTGTAAATTCTGGTTTTATAACTGAAAGTTAATCAATTTATATCAATCTACTAAAAATGGTTTAGAAATAGAATATAAACGGATTAAGTTTGTTAGAATATACTTTTAATTTTTTTAGAGTTATGGACAAGAGACAACGAAGGATATTAAAGATAAAAAATAAAGATAAGAAGAGGAACACTTCTTCTGAATCAAACGATGTTTTAAAAATGATAAAAACAAAAAGAGTAGTGTTAGATTCATTTATGGATTACTTTACTCATTATGCTTTTACTCTCATCTTTGCAATATTTCCTCTTATGATAATAGTTTTTTCTTTGAAGGGCTTTACATTTAAGTGGGATTCTTTTTTGTTGTTTATCATTTCACTTTCTTTGTTTGGAGTAGCTTTTTTTATGCAGTATCACAGATTGAGATTTAAGCAAGTATCAACCACTATCTCTCTTGAAGATTTACATAAAATCATAAAAGAAACAGCAGTAGAACTAGATTGGCAAACAAGTTTAGTTGGAAAAGGTGCATTTGCAAGTACAAGACCTTCCTTTTGGTCAGGAAGTTGGGGAGAAGAAATAAAGATTTTTATAGATAAAAAAAATAATCAAGTGCTAGTAAATAGTATTTGTAGGCTAGATATGCGAAGTTCTGTATTTGCTGCTGGAAGAAACAGAAGAAACGAACAACGCCTAATAAGAAAGATAAAAGAATATGAAAAAGACAAATCCCAAACTACAAAAAAGTAATTTAGGATTTGAGGAGGTTTTAGAAGGAAATCAAAAATTGAGTTCATCAAAATTTTTAAAGTGTCCATTCATTTTTATTCTATCTTTTGTCCGTTCGACTTCTCTGATAATGGGAATGATATTTTCTAAATGTTTTGTGATAAGCTCTAACCGTTCGGCTTCATCTGTCATTCCAAGCAATTCGTATTCTTGCTCTAATGAAAGTCCGATTTTATGAGCAATCTTAAAAGACAAAAATTCTGTTTCTGTTGGCACGTCTGTTTTTGCTTTTACGAGTTGCCAAAGCTCTGTTATCTGAGTAATGACTTTTTCTTTATCCAAAAAAGTAGCAGTATCAGTATGAGTAATTCTTTCAATTTCTCCTCCTGCATAGAGTTTGTTAGGGGCAGGATTGGAATAAGTAAGAACCTTAAAAGCACCCACACACTTTGTTTTGATGTCCATTCTTCCATCTGGATGACGACGAGCAATTTCTATAAGTTCTACTTCTGCGCCATAATCTTGCAGTTTTTCATTCAAAAAGGGAGGAATGCCGAAAGTTTGTTTGTTTTCTATACAATCCAAAATCAGTTGCCTGTAACGAGGCTCAAAGACATGTAAATTAAGGGGTTCGTTTGGAAAAACGATTAAACTAAGAGGAAAGAGAGGTAACATTATTTTTTCTATCTAGTGAATACAAAACGTTTATATTAATGCTATTTCAATAGCTATTTTAGATTGTAGTTAAGTGATTTTCTAATAAATCATTTTATCAAATCATTTTATCAAATCATTTTATTGAGTCAATAATGCATTTACTCATCAAGACCACTAAAATATATACATCTATTCAAAAAAATAATTATTATTACCTAAGCTCTTTTTATGGTCTTTTGTTTAGAAAAAAAATGTCTCTACTCTATTTCTTTTTTTAATCTTGATATTACTCTCAAAATATCATCTTTAGATTCTATCCAAAAGATACTTTTATTATTCATTATCAAATTATATTCTTTCAAATTCAAAATGGCTTTTTGGGAGTAAGTAGAATCAAAAAAAGAAAGCTCTGGAAAAAGCAAAAGCAAACTATCAGCCTTTTGGTTTTTGATCTTTTGTAAGTCAGCAGGTAGTTTTTCTATAAAAATCCTTTGAAAGCTAATTTCTGTATTATCTTTTTTATGAATCAATGAATCTGAATTAGCTTGAAATAAATTTTCCAGAGCCACAAAAGACGAAGAACCCAAAGCCACTAAATAGATTTTTTCTTGATTGATAGAACCCTGTTTTTTTATTTTTTCTAAAGCTGCATCAATACTTTTTTGTTCGTCCTCAAACCTCCATTCATCAAGGTTTCCCTTACTATCTCCCACTCCTTTTTTTTCTATTCTCAATGTTGCAAAACCATTTTTGGTAAGTTTTTCTATCCAGTCATAAAATTTATAGTTATTCTTTTTGGTTCTATGTTTTATATATAATTCTTTTTCGATAGACTCGTTAGACGCTGAATTGAGAATAATAACTAATGGAAATTGAGTTATTTCTTGATTAGATTCACTTTCTGTTCCTCTAGGAAAAGTAAAAATAGTTCGTAGGCTTGTTTGATTATTATTTTGACTTGAATCCATAATTTCGATTTGGTCATACATTGTTTCGAAATAAAAATTACTTTCTCTAGGCAAAAATTGAAGAACTAAAGACGTATTTCTGACGGTATCATTTCTGACAAAAAATAGATTCAATGTATCATTTCCTCCTTTTGTTTTGATAAAATCTTGAAGTTCTTTTAGGTTGCTAAAATGAGTAGAATCAACAGCAATGATTACGTCTTTTTCTTCTAAACCTGCTCTGTCTGCTGCCGAATTAGGAAAGACTTTATAAATAATCACTCCTTTTTCAGCTTTCATTTTATAAGCCACACGAACAGCATTTGTAAGTGTTCCTAGCTCTGCTCCAACGAAAGCACTTCTATCCAAAACTTTGCTTTCCAAAGCAAAAGAAGAAGAGTCAGATTGGGCTAAAACTAAAGAAGAAAAAGAATAACTTATCACAAGAAGAAAGAGTATAAGACGCATAAAAATTAAAATCAGTAAGGTAATTTTTTGATTATAGGAAAGTAAATTTAAGATATATTTTCTAAGGATTTATTTTTGAAATAGAATTGTTTAACTTTGCCTTTCGATTCTCTGCAATCTTTCAACTAAACAATACTCTTTATTATGTCTTGGTTTCATCGAAAAGATAAAAATATTACCACGCCTACTAATGAAAAGCGTGATTCTCCAAATATGTGGTTCAAAACACCGAGTGGAACAATTATTCTCAAAAAAGAACTACGAGATAATAATTGGGTTTGTCCAGACGATAATCATCATTTGACTATTACTCCGACACAATATTTTGAGATTTTATTTGATGAGGGCAAGTACACAGAGATAAATACAAATCTTACTCCACTTAATCCACTCAATTTTAAGGATACCAAAACCTACGAACAGCGTATTGGTGAAGCTAATGCAAAATCGGGTGTCAATGAAGCTGCTCAATCTGCTTACGGTAAGATGAACGGAATTGATTTTATGGTAACTGCTATGAATTTTAAATACATTGGAGGTTCGATGGGTGCTGTTGTGGGAGAAAAAATTGCTCGTTCGGCTGATTATTGCCTTGAAAATAATATTCCTTTGATGGTCATTTCGCAATCAGGTGGCGCACGTATGATGGAAGCTGGTTTTTCATTGATGCAAATGGCAAAAACCTCTGCTAAGTTAGCTTTGCTTTCTGAAGCCAAAATTCCTTATATCTCTCTTCTTACTAACCCAACCACAGGAGGAGTAACGGCAAGTTTTGCGATGTTAGGAGATTTTAATATTGCCGAGCCTAATGCACTTATTGGTTTTGCAGGCCCTAGAGTAATCCGTGAGACTATCGGAAAAGACCTTCCTAAAGGTTTCCAAACATCAGAGTTTGTACAAGAACACGGTTTTTTAGATTTTATTGTAGATAGAAGAGAACTCAAGAAAAAATTAACTTCACTTTTAAAAATGGTTTGGGTTAATCCGAAGAAAGAAACTCCAAAAGCTGTAAAAAAGACAACAAGAAAGGCTAAGAAGTAAGAAATAATTGATGTTGAAAAGGAGAATAAGAAATTTAAGAGATAGTAAGGATTATCTGATTTTTTAGTTCTATAAAAATATGTGATATGAAAAAAATAACATATTTAGTTTTATTAACTCTAATTGGCTGTACATCGAAAACCAATAAGACAGAAAATATAAAAAAAATTGAAATAGATTCAATAAAGCCAGTTATTCAAATAGTTGATACAGTTATACAAGAACGTTTTATTGATTTTCCAATTCCAAAGCTTGATTCTATTTTTAAATTTTCTACGAGTTCAGGAATGGTTGCTAATTCTCCATCTAAAAAATTTTATAATCCAAATGACTCAGGAATATTTGTTTTTTATATACTCAATTATAGAAAAGCATAATAAAATGGGATATTTAACAACTCATACTTATAGAAAACCAAAATATGGTTGGTCAGAAACTGACAAAGATCAAACATTTATCCTTTTGCGCTTAGAAGAACTTCCCATTAGAAGACAAAAAGCTATAACAATTAAACAGAAAGTAGAAATGGAAAAAGCTATAAGAGTTGGACAGCAAATAGAAATAGGAATGTCTGTTGAAAATTTAAAAAATGAATTAGCAAATCCAATTTATATAGAAGATTCAAGTTTTGTATTTTTAGGAAAAAATAAAATTATTGGGAGGTTTGAAGTCAAAAATAATAAAGTCAAATCAATAACTTATGGACGTTTTCATTTGAATGACTCAATTTTTGATTTAGATAGCATTGCTTTGAGAAGTGTAATAGAGGAAAAGTTAGAGGGGGTAAAGTAATTGTTACTATTTTTTGAAATGGATAACAAAAACAAAAAACCACTCAGAAAAAATCAATTCTTGATTCTCTAAGTGGTTTTATATTTAAAACTTTACCGTTGCTCGTGTCCCTTCGCCGTTGTTGGTGTCCCCACCAACGACATATTTACCTAATTAAGCAAAAGCAGGAATACCTGTAATTTCTCTTCCTAGGATAAGCAAATGAATATCGTGTGTTCCTTCATAAGTCAAGACAGACTCAAGGTTTGCCATGTGGCGCATCACTGGGTATTCTCCTGTGATTCCCATTCCACCCAAAATCTGACGAGCTTCTCTAGCAATATTGATAGCAATCTCTACATTGTTGCGTTTTGCCATCGAAATTTGTGCTGTTGTTGCTTTGCCTTCGTTCATTAGTGAACCTAATCTCCAACTAAGAAGCTGTGCTTTAGTGATTTCGGTAAGCATTTCAGCTAGTTTTTTCTGAATTAATTGGAAAGAAGCAATTGGCTTATCAAACTGAATACGCTCTCCAGCATAACGACGAGCTGTATCATAACAATCCATTGCAGCACCCAAAGCACCCCAAGAAATACCATAACGAGCAGAGTCCAAACACATCATTGGTGCGCCCAAACCATCTTTATTTGGTAAAATATTTTCTTTAGGGATTTTTACATTATCAAAAACAAGTTCGCCTGTTACACTTGCACGAAGCGACCATTTGTCTTTAATGACTGGCGCAGAAAAACCTTCCATTCCTTTTTCTACAATTACTCCCTTTATGCGTCCTTCTTCATTTTTTGCCCAAACAACAGCAACATCAGCTTCAGGAGAATTTGTAATCCACATTTTAGCTCCATTCAAAAGATAATGGTCGCCCATATCTTTGATATTTGTAAGCATTCCAGAAGGATTCGAACCGTGATTTGGTTCTGTCAGACCAAAACAGCCTAGCCATTCGCCAGTTGCTAATTTTGGTAAATATTTTTTGCGTTGCTCTTCATTTCCAAACTTATAAATCGGATACATAACAAGCGAAGACTGCACAGAAGCCATCGAACGCATACCCGAATCGCCACGCTCTACTTCTTGCATAATCAAACCATAGGAAATATAATCCATTCCTCCTCCTCCATATTCTTCTGGAATAGAAGGACCAAAACAGCCCATTTCGCCAAATTTAGGAACTAACCAATTAGGGAAAATATGCTTATCTGCACACTCTTCAATAATTGGGGAAATATCTTGTTTGATAAATTCACGAACCGAATCACGAATCAATTTTTGCTCTTCTGTAAGGAGTGAATCTAAAGCATAAAAATCAGGAGAAACAAACTGGTCGTTTACATTTTTTGGTGTGATGCTAGACTTTTCAGACGGTTTGTATTGTCCGTTTGTTCCGTTGTTATGGGTTTTATTATTTTCAAGTGTTGTGTTCATTTTTTTTATTTTATAATTTTTGAATTGATTTCTTGTTTTCATTACAAAGTTGTTTGAAAAATAACACAGCCTTTGTTGGTGTTTTAGCGAAGCGACACCAATAAACACATCATCTATTCTTAAACAACTTTTACGACAGCTTGGAAGCTTACATTTTTGCAAAAATACATATTTCTTTATGAAAATTATGTTTTGTAAAGATAATATTTTGTTGAATAAAAGAGTTTAATTAATTGAAATTCAGTTTGTTATATTTAATTAATCGTCTTTTATTCTCTATTACTGACAATTTCTCCCAAAATAGCTAGTAGTTCTATTAATTCAGGTATTTTTTCGCCTTGTGCTGCGTGTTCGAAAGACTGCATTAAATTATGAATCATTCTTCGAAGAATAGCTAAGTTATCGCAAGGAGCATAAAAAACTTCATTTTGAGGTAATTTTAGCTGTTTTAGATAATTATCAATGTCTTGTTTCGAAAAAATAACACCTCTATTAAAAACATTTATATAAAAATCTAACTCTTCACTCTTATAAATCAAGACGAATAAATTAGGAAGATTTACTCCAAAAATAGGAAGTTTTAGTTTTTGAGCTATCAACATATAAACAGTTGCTAAACTAAGAGGATTTCCTTTTTTTGATTCTAAAACTTGATTTATCATCGAATTATTAACCGAATGAAAGTTATTAACATTAGCTTTGAAAGACAATTTTTCGAAAAAAATACTATTTAATCTTCTTACTTGGTCAATCGGATGTTCTACATTCTGAAAAGCAACCCACGTTTCGAAATATAATTGTTCTATTTTTACTTGTAGCTCCTCAAAACTTAAATCTGGATATTGATAAGTCGCCAAAATCCATAATCCTTTCAATAAATCATCTTGCTCTTGTTGATACCATTTTCGTAATTTTTCCTTTAAAATACCAAATTGTAAAGTATGTAAAATATTTTCTATTCGCCCTTGCAATTTCGAATTAAAACTACTCGTCCAAGAATCCTCCAAAAGTGGAATAATAGATTGACCGATAGATAAAATCTTATTTTCTACGTGTTCTAAAATCTGTATATCGTCATCTTCTAAAAGAGAAATTAAGGCCTTTAATTCTTTTTCATCTAAGTTGTTTCCTATATTTTTGTTGTTTTCTTGCATAGAGTGTCATTTTCTTCGTTATATTTCAAGAGATGCCATAAATTAAATAACCTACCAAATTTTATTTTGTTATCGTTTTATGGTTATTGGTGTCGCTATCGCTAAAACACCAACAACGGCATAAATAGGTCAGTCCTAAAGGACAGCGTATAGTAACTAAAAACATCGGAAAGATTGACTACAAACGGCTTGCTCTGCGAGACTGACCTACCTAAAAATAAGAATAATGGCTATTCTTAAATAACTTCTATATGAATATTCATTTTACTGGTTTGAAATTTTATAGCATCATTCAATTATTTATTTTTTTGATATTGGTTTTTGGTGCAAAAAAAGCAGTTGCTCAAATTGAAATTAGCGTTTCTTATCAAAATTCCTTTGAAAAAAAATTGCCTAACATAACCATTCCAAAAACCTTAAAATCATTCACAGAACTAAATCAAGTAAGCGTTTCTTTACTTCAAAATCTTCATAATGAAGGGTACTGGAAGGCAAAGTTACTGCCTTTTGTGATTGATAGCCTTACTACGTCAAATAATAAATCAAATACTAAAAAAATAGAGTTTATAATTGACTTAGGAAAAAGAGCTTTTTGGAAAGAATTAAATACTAATTCGATTTCTAGTTCTATAAAAAAGAATGTCATTTCAGATTTTGAGAAGAAGGATTTCTTGAAAAAACTCTCAAAAAATAATACTGATGTTGCTGTAATAAGTCAAGATATAAAAAAATTGCAACAAGCCATTCTTACTTATGCTGAAAATAATGGTTATCCGATGGCAAGAACAAGTTTGGATAGCGCACAAATTGAGGAAACTCAAAAACGTCTTTATCTTTCTGCAAATCTTACCTATCAAAGTGGCTCTTTTATTCAGTTTGATTCATTAATTATTGATGGAGATGCAAAAATAAAGAAAGATTTTCTGATGAATTATATTCATATTCAAAAGGGAAAAACCTATCAAGAAAATTCTGTCAAAAATGCAATTCGGTTGCTCAAAACAATGCCTTATTTGAAACTAAATGGCAAACCAAAGGTAGAGTTTAAATATGATAGAGCTTATTTGAGGCTTCCGTTGAAACGAGTAAAAAGCAGTCAGTTTGATGGGGTAATTGGATTTTTACCTAAAAATCAATCATCAGCAGGTTCTCAAAATTCAAGTGGTTCTAATTTACTTCTGACAGGACAAGTAAAACTAAACCTCACAAATCCGTTTGGAGCAGGAAAAACAATTGCTTTTGAGTGGCAAAGAATCCGTCCAGAATCTCAAACTTTATACGCAAATTACCAACACCCAAACTTTCTAAAAACAAACCTTGAAGTAGGTGGAACATTCAATTTTGTCAAAGAAGATTCTACATTTAGCATCGTCGAAAGGCGTGGAAATATAGCTTATCCGAGTGCAAAATTAGGCAAAATAGGCTTTTTTACTTCTCTCTTAACAACTACAAGAACAGGAATTATCAAAAATGCAGATACAGCAAATGTTCCGACAGCAGACAGTCGTTTTTGGCATTATGGAATTTCGCATTCTTATACTACTTTAGATGATGTTTATTTTCCACGAAAAGGTTTTCAAATTACTACCGAAATATCGACAGGAAATAAAACTTTTACTGATTCACTTAGCAGAAGCAGAATATCAGACACGCAAAACCCAAATGCAGAAGATGACTTTAAAAGTCCACAGTTGAAGTTTATGACAGAAATGAATCTCTTTTTCAAAATAACTAAATTATCTTCTCTTCGGCTCAAAACGCAGGTTCAGTTTATAGAAAGTAAAAATCTATTCTTGAATGAGCTTTTGAGAGTTGGAGGTTTACAGAACCTTCGTGGCTTTGACCCAAATAGTTTTTTTGTTTCTAGGTATGGTCTTTTGGGGGCAGAGTGGCGTTTTTATTTCGAAGAGCGTTCTTATTTGATGGCTTTTGCTGAACAAGCTGTTGTTCGGGCGCATAGTCGTCGTAACGAAGTTTATCTTGACTTGCCTACTTCAGCAGGAGCAGGAATTAGTTTTGCAACAAAAACGGGTGTTTTCTATTTTATTTATGCAATGGGAAATTCGAAGACACAGGCTATTTCAGTTATTAACTCGAAAATCCATTTTGGTTTGATTAGCCAGTTTTAGAAAATCAAATAAAAAAAAACAGATAATCAATCAAATTGACTACCTGCTTTTTTTGGACGATATTAGTTATTCAAAAGTACGAAAAAGTTCTTTAAACTGATAATGTAAATTATATGGCTTTCTAGTCTTTATCGTCAATACAAAGAAACTACTTCACTTTATTTTCCTCATTATAAATCACGTGTGTTACTGTTTGTCCGACAGCTTTTAGCGTTTCTTTTCCAATTACATCCATATTATCATCGTGAGTATGCCAGTAAGCACCAAAATAACCTTTCCCTGCTGTTGAATATTCTATAATATCAATCATCGGAATTTGAGCCAATTGATTGACATAAACGTGGTCATCTGTAATGGCAGGAGCTTCTTGAAAAGGAAAAAAACCTCCATAACCAATTCGGTGTGCCATATTCCAAACATTTTGTACAACAGAAGGCGCAGTTTGCATAGAATAACCTTCTTGAGCAAATTTTGCATTTTTTGCACCTGCCATATCTAACAAAATTCCATAATAAGCTGTATAATTTTGAGGCATTTTGTTCCTCCCCCAATATTGTGAACCCAAACAATATGAATCTTGTGTATTATTTCCATAATCTTCCAAGTCAAAGAAAATCAAGTCAATTCCTACTTGTGGTTGTTCTGCTGAAACTGATAATGTACGAGCAATCTCTAACAAAATTCCTACTCCACTTCCTCCATCATTTGCCCCCAAAATAGGCTCATCTGTGCGTTCGTCGTCTTGGTCTGCAAACGGACGAGTATCCCAATGGGCAGCTAATAAAATACGTTTTTTTATTTCTGGATTGAATGAAGCCATAATATTACGACCAGAAAGGGTTTTGCCATCAAAAGAAGTAGCTGTAAAGTTCTGAATTTGAACACTTATTTTATCAAAGCTTTTGAGTTTATTGATTATATAATCTCCTGCTTTTTGGTGAGCTTCACTATTTGGAAAACGTGCTCCAAAAGCTACTTGTTCTTCTATGAAATGATAAGCAGAATCTTGATTGAAGGCAGGAACAGGCAAAAGTGGTTTTTCTTGAACTGTATTTGTATTCGTTATAGGCTTTTCAGTAGTGGAAGTTCCATTACAAGAAACAAAACTCAAACTTCCAACTCCAATTCCGATTAGCGTTAGTGAGAGAAATATAAAATAACGGAGTAACTGAAAATAGTTGGGAGAAGACATAAAACTATATTTTTGATAGAATAAAAGACAAAACAAAGATTAAAGATAGCCATTTTTGATAAATTTCTTTCAGAAAAGAGCATAAAAAAAGCCATACAACAAAATTGTATGGCTTTCATAGCTTAATAGTGATCCCGCTGGGGTTCGAACCCAGGACCCCAACATTAAAAGTGTTGTGCTCTACCAGCTGAGCTACGGAATCAAAATAAATATCAACTTAATTACTAAATCTTTACGTGCTCACGGAGCGATTCGAACGCTCACACACATAGTGCACCACCCCCTCAAGATGGCGTGTCTACCAATTCCACCACGTGAGCAAAAAATAATTTTATTCTCAATAAAAAAATAAAATAACTTTTTACGATAGTGATCCCGCTGGGGTTCGAACCCAGGACCCCAACATTAAAAGTGTTGTGCTCTACCAGCTGAGCTACGGAATCAAATTTGCAAATCTTCTATTGAATTCTAAAATGATAAATTTTACATTAGAAAAATGAAGTTTCTTTAACTATCTAAGTGCAAAACGGCTTGAAATTATAAATAGTTCAAAATATCATAAAACTATTTTTAAACTGATTTATTTCAACCTATATTTGTTCTTAAATTATCTCAAAAACCATTTAAAATTTATACCTAAAGTTCAAAAAAAATGAGAGGCGTTTCCCTCAAATGCGTTGCAAAGGTAATACAATAATTTTATGATGCAAAACAATAACACGAAAAAAATCAAAAGTATTCAATTTTTCTCAAAAGGTATTTTTATTTTTTGTCTTTTAGTAGGATTTATTAGTATTCCTTTTAGAAGTCAAGCTCAAAATGATAAATACCTAAAGCAAGGTGATTCTTTGTTTAATTCTGGAGCTTATGTAGAAGCTCTCCTACTCTATGAACATTTATTGACTAAAGGAAAAGAGTTTAGTCCTCAAATGCTTTTGAGAATGGCTTTTGTAGAGGAAAGTAAAAATAATTATCCTAAGGCACTTTATTATCTCAATCTACATTACAGAATTAGTCCTGACAAACAAGTATTGAGAAAACTAGAAGAACTTGCTCAAATACATCAGTTAGAAGGGTATCAATATACTGACAAGATTTATTTTCTATCACTCTATGATTCGTACCGTTGGCATATTATTTCATTTTTTGGAATTATTATTTTGGGTATGGCAATTTGGCTCATTAGTAGAGTGCGACAGGAAAGAACTATTGTACCTCCTTTAGCTGTTGGTTTTTCTTTTGTTGTTATTTTGCTGTTGCTACATAATTTTGCTACACAACGTACTTTAGGCATCATTCAGAATGATTATACTTCATTTGTGGAAAGTCCATCGGCTGCTTCTCCTGTTTTGAAAGTAGTTAAGAAAGGAAGTCGTTATCAAATCTTAGATAAAAAAGATTCTTGGTATAAAGTAACAATAGATAATCAGACTGGTTATGTACGCCAACACAATACATTGATAGTTCAGTAAAATGAATAAGCAAAACAATGAATTAAAAAAAATCACATCAAATAATCAAAAAATAAATGATAACTATTATCTCTGGAACAAATAGAAAAGACTCTGTAACGTATCAAATGGCACTTTTATATCAAAGAAAATTAAAAGACAAAAATGTTCATGCTGATATAATTGATCTCAAAGAACTTCCTCACGATTTTACATTTTCAGCTCTTTATGAAAACACAGGAAAAAGCGAAGGCTTCAACAGACTTATTTCTCCTTTAAAAGATTCTACCAAACTCATCGTTGTTACTCCAGAGTATAACGGTTCTTTTCCAGGGGTTATTAAGTCATTTTTAGATGGATTAGAGTTTCCAAATGGTGTGAAAAATAAAATGGTTGCTTTAGTTGGACTTTCTTCGGGTTCGCAGGGTGCTGTTTTGGCAACAAGTCATTTGGCTGATATTTTTGGTTACTTGGGAGCAACTATTTTGCCTCTACGTGCTAGAATGCCATTTATAGACAAACATTTCCAAAATGGAGAAGTCGTTAATGATAATGAGTATGCAAAATATAATGATTTGATAGATTTACAGATTACTAATATTCTTGCTTTCTAAAAACAGGATAATGTATAACAGACTTCCTATTTTTTTGATAATATAATTCTCTATACTACTAGACATTTTACCCTTTGACCTCCCCCAGCCCCTCCCAAGGAGGGGAGAAAAGCCTATTCAAAATCCCTCCTTGGGAGGGATTGCTTACAGCGAGGGCTTCGCCATTTAGGGAGGTAAAGTATTTTTATCTAGTAGTATGATAACTTCTTTTTTCGAATAGACTGAGAGGTCTGTTGTATGTTTTAATGCTTATGCAAAAATTACTTTTTACTTTTTTTTACTCTTTGTCTCTACTTTTTATTTGTACTAATTTGTCATTTGGGCAGGTAGTAAAAGTAAAGAAAAACAAAACTATTTCGCATTGGCAGCATCGTTTTACACTTGCTTTGGGAGCAGGAGAAGAGCTTGGTGCTGGTTCTTTGGGCTATGCAGCTATGTATGGCTTTGGAGAGTCGCAGCGTTTTCGTATTGGCTTAGGAGTTAGGTTGAACCTTGCCTTAGGAATTACTGATAGTGTTCCTTACTGTTCTAAAAAGTATGAAGATGAGTTGGGCAATTCATATAAAGATTCTCTTCTAGTAGAAGAGCCGTTTTTAGGAAGTGCTAATTTAGGCTTTTATATGAGCTATGATATTAATGATAGGTGGGAAATTGGAGCAAGTACCGATTTGGTAGGTTTTGGTTTTGGAAATAAAAAAAATGCTTTTCTTATTAATTCCTTAACTAGAGATACGCTTTCTACGGAGGCAGAGGTTCGTTCTTTAGTTCAACTTCCTAAAGTTAGAGGAACACTTAATAATGAGTTTTTTGTAGGTTATAAATTCAATCCTCGTTGGCGTTTGCGTGTAGGAGTTCAATATCTTCTGACAGAATATTTGACACCTGAAAAGTTCTTTAATGATAATGATGAGTATAGAAATAATGCAATTTTAGGTTTTATTGGAATTACATTTACGCCTTTTAATAATGATGCTGTGAATTGTCCAAAATTCAAAAAAGAAAAAATTCATTATTTGAAAGAAGGAGAAATGTAGAAAAACTGGTTCAAGTGATTGGGCTTGAACCAGAATAAAATATTTTTACAAAATCTCTTCTGCTATTTTCTTAGCAACATCAATGTTTTCCTGACGCTCATCACTAATATAAACTTCTATACTAACCATTTTATCTCCTGACAAAATCATAAGTGTATTATCAAAACCCAACGGATTCCAATAGGCAGCATCTCCAACTCCTTCGACGACGACTAATTCATCTCTAAGTTTAGTAAGCATTTTTCGTGTACTTTCTCCAGATATACTTGCAGCTTTTTCTTTTCCACCTAAAGCTTCAATTTGCTCTGGCTTCATACGTTCTAATGCCATTTCTCCTGCTTGTTTGGCTCTTTTTTCTATTTCCTCATCTGTAATATCTGTGTTTTTGGGAACAAAATTTTCAGATTTTCCTTTAAATGGTTCGATAGAAATAGCAACATTATAATCTGTGGACATCTCTTTGATATTCATTTTTTTGTTTCCTCCAGATCTAGCAGCATCTAGCATTTGACTAATTGCTTCATCTTCCTTTTCTTTTGCGTTTGGCTTTTTCCAAGAATAAACACAACGAGCTGCTCGTGGATATTTTCCATCTTCATACTCTACAAACTGCTTTTCTATCGTGGTGTTAATGGCAATATGACTTTTGAGTAATTCTTCTGTAAGCAAATCACAAGGTTGCTTTTCAAACTCTAATACTTTAGAGGAGCTAGAAGACAAGCTAACAACTTCTTCTTCCGTATTAGAAACAGAGTTTTCTGTTGAAGTATCTTGTGTGTTTTCTATTGTACTTTTATTTCCACAACTTGAAAATGAAAAAGTTAGAAGAGTTAAAAACACGATTGAATTGAATGAGAGTAATTGCATAATATTTTTTTTGAGTGAATTTGTAATTTGGCTATAAAAATAACTATCTATTTCTACAAACAAAATTTATATCTTGAAAAGGTCATTTATTAAAAAAATAGCAGTAAGTTGTTGAAGTAACTACTATTTTTTTTAATAAATTATTACCTCCTCACATAAAATTGATACGAATAGGTAATCGTTTTTGATTCTCCTTTAGCTAGTTTCAACTCCCACGTAACATCATTTACAGGATTGATAGCATAATAATTTGGACGTTTTTTTGTTTCCCATTCTGAATCTGTTTTGAGCATTTCGCCAGTAATGGTACGGCTTACTTTCAGATTTATTTCTTTGTTTTTGTAATTCTTGACTTCAATCGTTGCTGTTGCCGTAACCAAATCATAAACAATTTTTTTCTGTTTAATATTGGTTTCTCTTGCAGTTTCTTGCTCATTGTCTTTTACCATAATATCAGGCGCAACTGTTAGACGAAGCATCGTTTTTGAGGTTTTGGCTGTATATTTTAGCATATCTTGACTCAAAACTTGTGGGTCTGATGTTTTACTTACCGTTCCTTCTTTTGTTTTTCTAGGCTGTGTAACCATTGCTGTTCCTGTTGTCCAAGGAAAATCAGTTGTGTTTTTGAGTTCTAATGAGTGGTAAACATCATTTCTTTGTTCACTATCTTTTTTATAGACCACATTATAACCGTTATTTTGAGCTAATTCTACTTCATAGATATGTTTATAATCTACTTCTTCGTTAAAAAGTGAATACAAAGCTCGTCCACCTTTTGGAAGCGAAACACCTTTTTTAGTATAAAAAAATAAATCTTCTTGCGACCCAGTTTCTATATCATCGGTATCTCCTCCACCTCCATACAAATCCAAATCCATTGACTCATAAGCTCCTATGCTTTGCGTAGTTATCATATTTGACATAGAATTTCTTCTTATAGGATTCAAATCTGCATTGCCAAAAGAACCATTAAGCTGATTCAAAAATGACTCTAAACTCTGACTAGAAACAAAAGGAGAAACCAGCCTATCATATTTGAAATTTGGAACACCTACCACCAAACTAAGTGTAGCATCTTTAATGTCTTCAGCATCATTTACTAGTTCAGCACGCAGCACAATTTGTGCTTTTTTATCATCTTTCAAATGAACTAAATAAGAAGGTAACCAACCAATTCCACGTTGCAAATATGCCATTTCTACATTTTCTTGACCTGTTGCTTTATCAATTTCTACTTCAATGATTCGCTGTTTTTCAATAGAGGAATACTCTGTATTTGGTTTTTGAGAAAAAGAAAGTAATTTTATTTCATTTGAAGAAACGACCATAAAGCCTACTTTTGGCTTTGTAGTTTCCAAAAAAATCATTCCTGTTTGCAGATTTGTATCTTGAATTTTGCCACTTATTTCTGAATTATCTTTCAAAGTTATTTCTACATTTTTTCCAATATTTCCATAAAGCATTTCAGAAATATCTATTGACTTTTTACTTTCAGTTTTTTCTTCACTCTCATAGCTTTTTAGACTGCTGATAGGTTTTCCGTTAGTATAAAACCAAAATGTCCCAAAAAGAGCTTGAGGTAAAGATTTGATAATAAACTTTCCTTTCTGTTCTCCCTCTTTTTCGGCTTTTAGTGTCATTGGATTAAAGAAAAAACCTGTTCCATTCTTAAAAACAGCTACTCGTTGTTCTTTGTCATTATTTGTTTGAGAAAATACTGTCATAAACATAGAGGAAATAAAGAAAAGTAAAAAACTTAGAAAAATTGATTTTTGATACATAGTAAATTTGGGTTAGGTTGAAAAAATAGATTTTAAAAAAGGATGCTTGATTCAATCAATTTACATAAAAAAATAATAAGATTTTGGCATTTGTAAGGTTTGTAGCTTCTGTTGAGCTTAAATAAACAAAATCAGATTTTATTTGTAGTTTTAAGAACACTTTTGTTTTAAAATTAAAATAGCAACTGACTATTCAAGTTATTATTTAGTATAGATTTTTGTAAAAATGACAGCCGAAGATTTTACTCAACACGATATAGTTACCAACCTTATCAAACAACTCAAAAAAAAAGGCGTTCATCATAAGATATTTTCTGATATTTTGGATGATGAAGGCTATCAATATGTAGATTTGGTGCAAGAAGGAGGAGGTGTTTTGGGAATTGCCTTGATTGGTTATGTACACGTTTTGGAGCAAATGGGCATTCGTTTTTTGGGGTATGCAGGAACTTCCGTAGGAGCAATAAATACAATTTATATGGCTGCTTTAGGTGACCGAACCAAGCTCAAAACGGATAAAATGATAGAACTCATTGCTAACAAAAACTTTATTGATTTTATTGATGGCGATGAAAATGCACGAGAGTTTGCCATTGCAATTAGTGAAAACGAAGGCGAAATTCATTGGAGCAAACTTATTTGGAGAGGAGTAAAAGCATTTAGTAAGCTCTGGGAAGAGTGGGGACTAAACCCTGGAACTCATTTTTATTATTGGTTTACTGAAGCTCTAGGAAAAGAAGGAGTCTATACCTCAAGACATTTAGAAAAAGCTGTTACAGACTTACCCAAATCATTACGTATCCGAAAGGGCGTAAATCACACAATTGAAGGAGTAAAAGCAACTATTTCTATTATTGCTACTGACATTACAACGGAGTCAAAAGTTATTTTTCCTTCTATGCGTTCGCTTTATTGGAAGAATAGTCATTTAATTAATCCAACCAATTTTGTACGTGCTTCGATGTCTATTCCTTTCTTTTTTACGCCTTTTAAGGTCGTAGATATTCCAGATGGAAAAAGAGCTAAAGCAAATTGGAAAAATACGGTGGGTTATAGAGGGGATGTTCCGAAAGAAGTTTTTTTTGTTGATGGTGGAATTATTTCTAATTTCCCTGCTGATGTTTTCCATAAATCCCATGTTCCACGCCTTCCTTCTTTTGGTGTAAAACTAGGAACAGAAAGACATCAACCTAACAAAGTTACTAATCCATTTATTTTTACACAGTCTATTGTAGAGTCTATGAGGCAGATTGCAGATTATAATTTCATTCTTCGAAATCCAGACTATCGCCAACTTATTACTTGGATAGACATCGGAAATCATAATTGGATAGATTTTCAACTTTCTGATGAAGATAAGTTAGACCTTTTTGTTCGTGGTGCAAAAGCAGCAGCTTATTTCCTAAAAACTTTTGACTGGCAGAAATATAAAGATACTCGGGCAGCAAGAAGTCCATATACTATGCTTCCACCAAAAGATGATTTTAGTATTCCTTCTTGATTTGTTTTGAGTGTTAGCTGACAGTATTGAAGTATTTAAGAATTGTAAGTCAATGAAACTTTCACTAATTTTTCCTTAGAACTAAGTGTCTGAATTAAAGTTAATATTTCGATGTAACAACAACAAAGTAATCTATCATAGAAGTTGTTTAAGAATGTGAATTTTTCCGTAGAATTGGGTTTGCAAATCCAATTCTACGGAAAAATAACCCAGCCTTTGTTGGTGTTTTAGCGTAGCGACACCAACAAATAAACGTACAAAACCTATTCTTAAACAACTTCATAGTTTTGATGATATTACCTATTTTAAAATAGTTAAGCAAATTATTTATATTTATTCTAAATAAGCTACAAAAAGAACAAATGATTTTTGTTATAGTTTTTTGCGTAGTAATTTTGTAGATATTATAAAAATCATACTTACTATGCAACTCATTTTCAAGGCTTTAACCATAAATTATAAAACTGCTCCCGTAGAGATACGTGAGAAACTTTCTTTGAATGAATCAGAGTGTCAGAGCTTCTTACAAAAGGCTTCTGATATGTTTGCTTTGAGTGAACTCTTTGTACTTTCTACTTGTAATAGAACTGAAATTTATTATAGTGTATCAGAAAATAATACCATAAATATACCTAAAAGCTGTCCTTTCTCTTCTAAACCTATTTCAGAACAGCTTATTTCTTTATTAATTACACAAAAAGGTCTTTCAGAATCAGAAACTTATTTCCCTTATTTCAAAAAAATTGAAGAGCATAAAGAAGCTATAAAACATCTTTTTTCGGTTTCGATGGGACTAGAATCACAAGTAATTGGAGATATTCAGATTAGTAATCAAGTAAAAAAAGCCTATCAGTATAGTGCAGATTTGAACCTTGCAAGTCCGTTTCTACACCGTCTTTTACATACTATCTTTTACACAAATAAGCGTGTAGCGCAAGAAACTAGTTTTAGAGACGGAGCAGCTTCAGTTTCGTATGCAGCAGCAGAAATGACTTCTGAACTTGCTCAAACAGTTATTCAGCCCAAAATTTTGGTTATTGGAGTAGGAGAAATTGGAGGAGATGTAGTCAGAAATTTAGATGCAGATGATTATCATACCGTAACAGTAATGAACCGTACTTATGAAAAGGCTCAAGAGTTTGCAAACGCAGAAGGATTTCAAGTAGCTAAAATAGAAAACTTAAAAGAAGAGATAAGAAAAGCAGATGTTATAATTTGTTCTGTTGCTGCTAATAAGCCTATCCTAACAAGAGAGTTAGTAGAAGAGGTACAGGATGTTCGTTTCAAATATTTCATCGATTTATCTGTACCTAGAAGTATTGAGCCAGAAGTAGAACAGATACCTCATGTTAGTGTATTTAATATTGACCAAATTCAAAATCGTACGGCGGAGGTTATAGAACGTAGAAAATCAGCTATTCCGTATGTACAATCCATAGTTGATGAAGCTATTGAAGGCTTTGAGGATTGGAGCAAAGAAATGATTGTCTCACCTACTATCAACAGACTAAAAAATGCGTTAGAGCAAATTCGAAAAGAAGAAATAAATCGTCATTTAAAAAACTTAGATGATGATGAAATAAAGAAAATAGAAAAGATAACAAAAGGAATGATGCAAAAAATAATTAAGCTTCCTGTTATTCAACTCAAGGCAGCCTGTAAACGTGGAGAAGCCGAAACCTTAGTAGATGTATTGAATGATTTGTTTAATTTAGAGCAAGACGAAAAAGTATAATTCTTTGTTTTGATTAATGATTTATTAAAAAAAAGCTATTTTATTTGTTATTCGTTAAACAATTTTATCATAACTGTGTTCGTTACTACGGACGGTAATAGTTTTTCATAAGTGCATAAAAAAACCTATATTCTTTGAATGTAGGTTTTTTATTTTTTAAAAAAATAGTTCAAACAAGGACATTCAAATTAGTCCTTATCTAATTTAAGTATTTACTCTTCTATATATTAGGAATGATACACTAAAAGAGCCTTTTAAGATTAGTTTGAACAGAAAAAGAAAAAAAGAGACTAGAAGTAGAAGTAATCAATTCTAAAAATCAATGCTATGGTAATTTATTTTGCTATGGTTACCTTATAGTTATTAACTAAGTAAAAAAGAAATTCGTATTTTTGATAAAATCATTTACCTTCATTCATTTCTCATTGTAATAAAAAATGAAAAAAATATTTTTTTCCCTTCTCTTTTGTATTTTTTGTATCTCCAATGCCTACTCTTGGGGGTTTTATGGACACCGTATTATTAACAGAATGGCAGTCTATACACTTCCACCAGAAATGTTTGGATTTTATAAAGCCAACATTCAATATATTACCGAAAATGCTGTCAATCCAGACCGTCGTAGGTATGCTGTTGAGGGAGAAGCTCCTCGTCATTATTTAGATATGGATATTTATGGAGATAGTGCATGGCTAAAACTACCTCATCGTTGGAAAGATGCTGTCGAAAAATATTCAGAAGATACCTTGATGGCATACGGAATTGTGCCTTGGACGGTAGAGCAGTTTCGTTGGAAGCTCACAAATGCCATGGAACGAGGAGATGCAGATGCAATCATTCGTCTTTCGGCAGATTTGGGACATTATATTGGAGACTCTCATGTTCCTCTTCATTCTACTGAAAATTATAACGGACAGCTTTCAGGACAGTATGGAATACACGGTTTTTGGGAATCTCGTTTACCCGAACTTTATGCCATGCAATATGATTTTTTTGTAGGAAAAGCAGAATATGTAGATAACACACAAGAACGAGCGTGGGAAGCTATTATAGGTTCTCATATTGCACTAGATTCTGTTCTTCGTTTTGAAAAGCAACTCACTAAGCAAATGGGCGACGACCAAAAATGGAGTTACGAAACTCGTGGTAGAAACACACAAAAACTCTATTCAAGACCTTTTTCAAAGGCATATCACGATATGCTCAATGGGCAAGTAGAACGCAGAATGAAACAATCTATCAAAACAGTAGGCGATTTTTGGCTTACCTGTTGGATAGATGCAGGACAACCCGATTTGAACAAGCTTTTACTATCGAAGGAAGAACAAGAAAAGCTAGATAAAGAAATGAAAGAATTAGAACCCTCGGAAGGACAATCTGCACCTACTTTGCCCGAAAAACCTAGAGAACATGAAGGGCATTAAATTTTTGATTCTAATTGTAGGTTGATTACCAAAATATATTTTTCTTGTATATTTTTTTTCGTTTATTTCGTAAACCATATTTTCGCCACTTATTTTCAAAATCAACTGATTTGCCATTTATGTCTGTAATTGATAGTATTTTTCTGTTGATTATATTATTTTGCTTACGCCTTCTGAAGCAATTATAAGGAAATCTATCTGTAACTCTCCAATTTATTTTATGTCTTAATATTCCATTTTCATCTGTCTGTATAGTATCTTTTTTGATTATAAAAAAACTATTAGCAATAGGCTTTTTAGTCACTTCATCTATCATCAAAAAAGATATTTCGTAATACCCTCCCACACCTTTCGAATATCCTTTTGAAGAAAAAGAAATTAGAAAAATAGTAAAAAGAAGTTTTAGAAGGTAGGTTTTCATACGTTTATTTTTTTAAATTATGCAAAAACATTCACAATTTTCTGTAAATGCAAATTCAACATAAATTCAAAGTGAGTTATTTTTCGTTATTTTGCAAACTAATTCTTTAAAGTCATTATATATAATTCGCCGTTGTGGTTTTTTTTATCCATAACTATTCAATATTAATTTTATTCTAATGAATAGGCTGTTTCTCTCATTATTAACTAAGCAAAAAACAATTTTAGCAGTAGTATTCTGTATTTTTTGCTGTTTATTTTTAAATTTCTCTAGTTTCGGACAAGACACAAAAACGGACTCTTTAACTACTATCAAAGTAGATTCTAGTTCACAGATAATCATTAAAGAAACGGTAAAAGACTCTACAAAAGTAGTTGAAAAACTAGATATAGAATTAGAACCTAAGTTCAAACTTAGTCCTCCTACTCGTGCTGCGCTTCTTTCGGCTGCACTTCCAGGGGCTGGGCAATATTACAACAAAAAAGCTTGGGCGATAAAACTACCTTTGGTTTATGTTGCTATTGCTGTCCCTGCTTATTTGTCGATTCAAAATCATGCAAATTACCGTATTTATAGAGAAAACTATTTGTATATGAATGATGAAAACCCAGCAACAAAACCGTATGAATCTTTCGAAAATCGTTCGCCTGACCAAGTACAACGTCAGCGAGATAGCTATCGTAGAGATAGAGATTTTTATATGATTATTACTGGACTTATGTATCTGCTCAATATTGGAGAAGCTACTACAACAGCACATTTCAATAACTTTGATATTGATGATGATATTTCTTTCAAATTTAAACCTCAAATGGAAAGTATTGGAACAAATGGAGATACATTAGGTGGAGTTTCTTTGGTAATGACGTTTTAGGAGGAAATGGGAAAGTAGGAATAGAAATACAAATTATACACTTAAAGTTATTCTGTAATTGTTTATTTCATTTGAAATTAACTTATTACTGGTAACTTATTACTGGTAACTGATTTATGAAAATTGCATTATTAGGCTACGGCAAAATGGGAAAAGAAATTGAAAAAATCGCACTCCAAAAAGGGCATTCTATTTCCTTCAAAATCGATAGAGAAAACAAAAGTGAGTTAGAAAAACTATCTCTTCAAAATACAGATGTAGTGATTGAATTTACTTCGCCTCAAAGTGCTTTTGAAAACGTAAAACTCTGCTTAGAAAAAGGAATTTCAGTAGTTTGTGGTTCGACAGGCTGGAATGAGAAAAAACAAGAAATTGAAAAAATGGTTTTAAGTAATACTGGTTCTGAAAAGTTGGCTTTCTTTTGGGCTTCTAACTTTAGTGTTGGTGTAAATATTTTCTTAGAAATCAATGCTTTTGCAGCCAAATTAATGCAAAATTATACTCATTATGATTTAGATATTACAGAAATTCATCATACAGAAAAAAAAGATGCTCCAAGTGGAACAGCTATTACTATTGCAGATACGATTTTAGAAAACTACGATTCCAAGCAAAATTGGCAATTAGTAGAAAAAAAGAGTACGCAAAATAATAGTAGTGATAATACTATAAATGCAACTACTATTCCTATCTTTGCAGAAAGGAAAGAAGATGTAAAAGGAACTCATACAACAGCTTACTCTTCAAATGAAGATGAGATTCTGCTTACACATAACGCCTATTCAAGAGAAGGATTTGCCAAAGGAGCTGTTTTGGCAGCAGAGTTTTTACAGAATAAAAAAGGAGTTTTTGGAATGAAAGATTTATTAAAAATAGATTAATCATAGGAAAATCATGTAATAATTATCCGTTCTCAACTACCAATTCTATATCTAATACTTTAAAATTTTTGTTTTTAGAAAGTTATAACAGATTTATTTCTTAGTCTGTTTGAAAATAGATACATATAATTAAAATATAAATTATGGCATTTT
Organism: Bernardetia sp. ABR2-2B; assembly: GCF_037126435.1. Taxonomy (GTDB): domain Bacteria; phylum Bacteroidota; class Bacteroidia; order Cytophagales; family Bernardetiaceae; genus Bernardetia. Next base: position 2,990,410 of record NZ_CP147020.1, read on the forward strand.
TCAAAAAAAATCAAGTAGAAGAAGAGTCTAAAGAAAAGACACCTAAAAAGAAAAAAAGTGCAGCTAGAGAGTGGTTTGATTCAATTCTTTTTGCTGTCATTGCAGCAAGTTTGATTCGTTGGCTTCTGTTTGAACCTTTTCAAATTCCTACCTCTTCGATGGAAAACTCACTTTTGGTAGGCGATTTTCTTTTCGTAAGCAAGATTCATTACGGAGCAAGAACTACCAAAACTCCTCTTCAAGTTCCTCTCACACATCAAAAAATTTGGGGAACAGATTCCGTAAAATCTTATTTAGATTGGATTCAGTTACCACAATTTCGTTTACCTGGTTTTTCTGATATTGAGCGTAATGATGTTATCGTTTTTAACTATCCAGCCGAAGAGCAGCACCCAAGCGATTTGAGAACAAATTATATCAAACGCTGCGTAGCCATTGCAGGTGATGAGATTGAAATAAAAGACAGAGTAATTTATGTAAATGGAAATGCAACAGATTTTCCAGCTCAATCACAACACAAGTATTTAGTAATTGCTTCCGAACTTTTAAAGGCAGAAACATTTTATGACCTTGGAATTCCGATAGATAATCAAACAGGAGCTGTACAGCCCACTCCATACAACTATAATCAATATAATAATTTGAGAGCATCTATGAATGCACTACTTGAAAACGGAAGTTCTACTTTTGAGGGAGCAGAAGAATATAGAGGAAAAGATGTATTTCCTTATGTTATGGACTTGAGCGAAGAAGAAGTTGAGAAATTAAAAAAATATCCGAAGCTATTTTTAGATGTGATTGTGAGTGTAGATGCACAAGATGATTTGTTCCCTAGCAATAGAAATTACATTGATTGGGATATAAAAAAAACAGGAGCAGACGAGTCTGATTTTGATTGGAAACTAGATAATTTTGGTTCTTTGAAAGTTCCAAATGAAGGATGGAAAATGCCAGTAACTCCTCAAAACTTAGCTTTATACGGAAAGTATATAAAAGATTATGAAGGAAATGAAAATGTAGAAATTTCGAATGGAAAACTCAAAATTGATGGAAATGAGCTTTCAGAATATGTTTTTAAGCAGAATTATTATTTTATGATGGGAGATAATCGTCATTCATCAGCTGATTCTCGTTTTTGGGGATTTGTTCCTGAAGACCATATTGTAGGAAAAGCAACACTGGTATTTATGTCTATTGACCCAGATTTTAATAAAGGTGGTTTTTTTAGTCGTATGCGTTGGGATAGAGCTTTTACGATTATAGAATAACACAAATCAGTGAACAGTTATCAGTAAACAGTTACCAGTTAAATACAAATTTCATTTTGGTAAAATTTATTGAAAACTAAGTAATTGTATTTAATAGTTTTTTTAATTTAATAACAGATTACTACATCATAGTTATTCTTCATTATTTAAGAAATTTTGAAATTAACTGATCACTGGTAACTATTTACTGGTAACTGATATAATATGAAAGGAATTATTTTAGCAGGAGGTTCAGGCACACGTTTGCACCCTCTTACGCTCGTAATGAGCAAACAACTTTTGCCTGTTTATGACAAACCGATGATTTATTATCCTCTTTCGGTTTTGATGCAAGCAGGAATTAAAGATATTTTAATCATCACAACGCCACATGACAACCCTAATTTTGTCAATCTTTTGGGAGATGGTTCGCAATATGGCTGTAACTTCGAATATGCTATTCAAGAAGTTCCGAACGGACTTGCACAAGCCTTCGTAATTGGAGAAGAGTTTATTGGAGATGATAGTGTTGCTCTTATTTTGGGTGATAATATTTTCTATGGAACAGGCTTACAAGATACTTTAAAGAAAAGCCAAAATCCAGAAGGAGGAATTGTCTTTGCTTATCATGTAGCCGACCCAGAACGCTATGGAGTAGTTGAGTTTGATACAACTAAAAAAGCCATCTCAATTGAAGAGAAACCACTAAAACCAAAATCAAACTTTGCAGTACCAGGACTTTATTTTTATGATAATGATGTCATAGAAATTGCCAAAACCTTAGAGCCTTCTGCAAGAGGAGAATACGAAATTACAGATATTAATAAACATTATTTAGAAAAAGGCAAACTCTCTGTTGAGATAATGGATAGAGGAACAGCTTGGCTAGATACTGGAACTTTTCGTTCTCTTATGCAAGCAGGACAGTTTGTAGAAGTAATTGAAGCAAGGCAAGATTTGAAAATTGGTTGTATAGAAGAAATTGCTTACAAAGAAGGTTTTATTTCTGCCGAAAAACTAGAAGAACTTGCCAAACCATTGGTAAAAAGTGGTTACGGCTCATACCTTTTGAAGATTTTGGCGCAAGAAAAAGAATTTGCAAAATAGTAGTATTTTTTAGCCCACGAATTTATTCGTGGGTTTTATTTTTAGAAATTTTGTATTTCCATTAATCACTAATCACTATTAGATTTCAACCCCAATCACAGTAATATCATCTCGTTGGGGAGTGTCTTGTTGATGTGAATCCAACATTTTCATCAGCTCAACATACTGCTCTTCCATAGGCAAATGAAGAATTTTTTGTAGTGTCTCCTCAAATTTCCTTGAGCCTATTTTTTTACCTTCTGCATTAGGCTGGTCTATTAGTCCATCGCTAGTAAGATAAAGTTTTGCTCCTTTTTGAAGCTGTATTTTTTCACAAACAAATGGTTTATGCTTCTTTTTTATTCCTCCAATAGATTTTCGTGTTCCTTGTAGAGACTGCAAAGTATTATCTTTATCAGCATAATACAAAGGACGTTTTGCTCCTGTAAAATATACAATTCGGTCTTTCTCATTTGTTTCTTCAACAATAGACAAAGCTACGTCCATTCCATCGGCATTTGCTTTTTCTTCTTGTCGTAATGCCTTCTGAATTTTTTGATGTAGAGATTCCAATATTTTATCAGAATCGTATGTATTTTTTAAGTGTACAATCTCATTGAATAAGATAATTCCAATTACAGACATAAAAGCCCCCGGAACGCCATGTCCTGTACAATCTACGGCAGCAATAATTTTTTTAGTAACCTCTCCACGCTGCAACTCAATAGGCGAACGACGAGGAAGAATAGAAGGAGCAGCCGTTTGGATGGTCGCTGTCCAATAAAAATCTCCACTTACAATATCTTTAGGACGAAAAATAACAAAATGCTTTTCGAAGGTTTGATATAATGTCTCATCAGAAGGCAAAATAGCTTGTTGAATTTTTTCAGCATAACGAATCGAATCCGTCATTTTCTTGTGTTGATGTGAGATTTCATCAGCTTGTGATTGCAGTTGTTCGCTTTGAGACAGAATTTCTACTTGTTTCTCTTCTAAAAGAATCGTTTTTTCAGTCAAATCATTGGTTCTTTCAACTACTTTTTCTTCTAATTCTTTATTTTTTGCTTCAATAAGTGCTTGTTTTTCTCGTTCCTGTTTGAGTTTATTATGAATAAGCTGTTTTCTAGTTTGATTAAATGTGGCAGCCAAACCATACGAAAAAAGAGCCATTTGGAGTGTAATACTCGCCAAAACAACCGTTTCTAAATACCTTGTTGCATCAATAAAAAGCAGAAGTTCTAAAGAATAAATTGTGATAGCAATGACAAAAAATGAGTTTGCCCAAAGAAAGTATTTTACATTTTTATGTCCTTCATTATATGTCTTAAAACCTGCAAAAAGCAATGAAATCAGGGCAAGAGGTAAAATAATAGTTGTTAATACTCTTCCCAAATGCCAAAAACGCAAGAAGTACAAAACTGTAATCCCCAAAGTAACATACACCAAAAACTGAATAAAACGATGCCAACGAGGCGAAAAGATAATAGTTTTGAGATGGTCTTTTCCAAACATCAGCAATGCAAAGACGGACAAAATTCCACTAAAAAGTCGTATGCCAACATCAAGACGAGGATATTCCATCAAAAAGAGTTCTCCAAGCTGCCCAATATTACTGAATATGTAAAGAAAAACTAAGAAATTATAGACAACATAAAACAAATACTGCCTATCTCTAAGGGCAATAAAAACAAGTAAATTGTAGATAAGCATTACCCAGATAGCTCCATAAAAAAAGTTATGAAAACTACGAGCCGTTAGAAATTCTTTTTCATAACCATCTAGCGTATAGGCTGTAAACCAACGGCGAAGAGAATAACGTGTGTCTTGCTCCGAGAGTTTGGTGCTGCTATGCAAACGAAAATAAAATGTTTTGGTACTTAGTGCTGGAATTTCCAAAGCAGAAACCGATATACCTCCTCTTTTTACACTTCTTTCAGAACGAGGAATAAGAGAACCTCCTATTTGTGTAGAAAAAATGCCTTCTGTTTCCTCCATAAAAAGTGTTACCGAATCTATAAAACCAGTCGGTACAAGCAACTTTTGGGTAGAATAATGAGGATTTTTGATAGAAAGACGTAGCCAATAAGTTGGCACCTCTTCTGTAATTTCGTGAAGTTGATAAGGCGAAAAATTATATGGATTGAGTGCTTCAAATGTATAACTATTGTTTATATCCTTAAAAACATCAAAATAATTATCCAACTCATACTCTTCTTTCAATGAATCCAAAACAAGCAAACGCTCTTCATTGACGTTCTTTAAAAAGGGTTGGGCAAACGAAAAATTAAAGAAAGAAGCAGAAAACACAAAAGTCATCAAGACAAAACCAAGTAAATTGACTTTAATATTCAGATTAGGTTTATATTTTTTTGCTCTTATTTTTTTCATCTGTAAGGGAAAACATTAGCTTTTGGGGTTCTTCTATGCAAATTACATGATTTTAGTGGGGAATGAAAGATTAAAATGTTTTAGATGAAAACAATACTTGTGTACATAGTTAATTTTGCGAACTCTCTCTTGATCCTTAGACTTCTCGTAGTTTTCTTTAGTTTTTTTCCAATCAACAAATAAAAATACATTTACACTTCTGTCAGAATCGTAAACTTCTCCTGTGTTCTCTATACCCTTCAATAGAATAATACTTTTTGTTTTGGAAAATAGTCTTGATAAGAAAAATTACCTTGGCTATGAACAGTAGAACTAAACACGACTGAAAAGATAAATACATTTTTTTATTTTACGTCTGTGTGTTGTTAAAATTTTACTCAAAAAAAACCCTAAGAATCTTCAAAGAATCTTAGGGTTTAAATTTTATTTAATTAATCCCCAAATCAGTAATCTGTTTTTGAATTTTTTCTTGAAGCTCTTTTTTTACTTTTTCATAATTCTCTGTTTTGTCTAAATTATCTTTTACAGAAAAATAGAATTTTATTTTTGGTTCTGTTCCCGATGGTCGCATACTTATTTTACTTCCATCTTCTATATAAAAAGCAAGTACATTTGATTTTGGCAAATCAGTTTCCATCGGCTTAGAAGTTCCTTTCTGCACCTCTAAAATAGTTTGATTTTGATAATCATAGACAGATAATAAATTACTTCCTGCTAGTTTTTTCGGAGGGTTTTCTCTAAATGTTTTCATCATTTCTTCTATCTGCGCTGCGCCTTGTTGTCCTTTTTTGGTTATAGAAACTAACTCTTCTAGATAAAAACCGTATTCTTTGTAAATCTCAATCAGCCATTCGAAAAGAGAAAAACCTTTGTCTTTTGCATAGGCTGCCAAAAGCGCAATACTTGCACACGAAGCAACTCCATCTTTATCACGAACTTCATCGCCAATTAAATAACCGTAACTTTCCTCTCCTCCCAAAATAAATTCTTCATTTGGGTTTTCTTGTTTTTTATGCTCAATAAGCGCAGCAATATGTTTGAAACCAGTCAGCGTATCATAAATATTGACACCATATTTTTGAGTGATTTCCTTGATTAGCTCTGTCGTTACGATAGTTTTGATGACCATCTGATTGCCATTGAGCTTGTCAGCATTTTTCCACACTTCCAAATTATAGGCTACCAATAAAGCAAGTGTTTGATTTCCATTCATCAAAACATATTCTCCTTCCTTATTTTTTACTGCAATTCCTACACGGTCAGCATCTGGGTCGGTTGCCATCACAACATCGGCATCTACTTCTTTTGCTTTTTTGAGAGCTAAAGTCATTGCTTCGGCTTCTTCTGGGTTTGGGTAAACTACTGTCGGAAAGTTTCCGTCTGCTAAAGCCTGTTCTTCTACTACGTGTATATTTTCAAATCTCAATTTTCTCAATGCCTTTGGCACAAGTGTAATTCCTGTTCCGTGAATTGGTGTATAAACGATTGATAAATCTTTTTGACGTTGTACAACCTCTCTTGTCTTTTTATCAGCTAGAGGTTCTAAGATTTGATACAAATACTCTTTATCAATCCCTTCTCCTATATTTGCTACCAAGCTTTCATTGCGTTCAAATTTTATTTCATCTACACTTTTTATTGCCTGTACTTCTGCAATAATATTTTTGTCGTGAGGAGTAACTACTTGCCCACCATCTTCCCAATAGGCTTTATAACCGTTGTATTCCTTCGGATTATGAGAAGCTGTCAGGACAACACCACTCTTGCAACCCAAATGGCGAATCGTAAAAGAAAGCTCTGGAGTAGGACGCATCGCTGTAAATAAAAATACCTTTATTCCATTTGCAGAAAAAACATCAGCCACAACATTTGCAAATTCAGGCGAATTATTACGGCTATCATAAGCAACAGCAACTTTTATTTCTTTTTCGTTTGGAAATGATTTTTTGAGATAATTTGAAAGTCCTTGTGTAGCTGCACCAACTGTATAACGATTTACTCGGTTTGTGCCAACGCCCATAAGTCCACGAAGTCCACCTGTTCCAAATTCTAAATCTTTATAGAAAGCATCTGTAAGGTCAGTTTCAGATAATTTTTTGATGGCTTCTTTTGTTTCATTGTCATAGTTTCCTTCTAACCAATGATTTACTTTTTGTTGAATTGTTGATTCTAGCATAGTTATTTTGTGTGTCGCTCGTGAAGACACAAGCAACGGAGAGTTTTGTTTTAAAATGTCATTTATTAATAATCTCAAAAATACAGAAATGAATTTTGATTTTTTAGGTTTGTAGAGTTGCTTTATAATTCAGGTATATATGACACACTATCCACTTTTATTTGTTTCAAAATTCTTTGTTGAAAAATGGGTTTCAGAGTATTTTTCACTAATAGATGTCCCTCTGAATTCCAATGTCCATCACCTTTTATAAAATACTTTTCTTCAACCTGTTTATAAGTCATTGTCTTCAACTTCTCTTCAAACACAGGAAATAAATTCAATAAAGGAATATTGTTTTTTTGAGAAAAACTTGTCCAGATTTTTAATTGTCTATCATAGTTAGTAATCATACTATTCCAAGGATAGACAGCTATACTTAGTTTAATATTTTTTTCTTTACAAATCTCTACCAACGATTGCATGTGTTGTTCAGATAATTTTACTCCTTCCTTTCCCCAATCTTGATAAACTTCGTCATCATCTAACCAAGCTAATCTATTATTGATATAAAACATCTTCTCATCTGCATTCTGATTCGTAAAAAACTTCTTATAAGTATTAGAAATTAGTCGGAGTAATAAAGAATGGTTTCTGTATATATCAAAAATAGAATTATCAGTTATTATTTTGTAACGATAATAATCTACTGTGCCTGATTTGGGTATATGTATATTGGTACAATTGGGTTGAAAATCTTTATAATGTAATTCATCTTGAATATCAGACGCATCTATAAAAACCCACAGGTAATCAATTTTAATATTTTCCACTTCTGTATAATACTTTATTTTATTGTAATAAATAAGTGGGGAGTATGACATACAGCCAGCATTCCAAATTTCTATTTCTTTGTTGTTTGAAAACTCTTTTCGTATTCGTCCAAAAAAGGTGTTTTCATACCTAACCCCTACTCCTTCTGTAAATGAATCGCCTATAAAAACAACCTGTTTTTTATTTAAATTTTGTTTTACTTCAAACACAGCAGAATCGATAAAACCAAAAGAGTTAGTATAAAAAGGATATTTTATATCTCCCCAAAGAGCTTCTGTGGCTGTGTTTTGTAAAAGACCATGATGAAAACATGGGTGTTGAACTCTATAATAACTTTCTTTACTTACTCGTTCTAACTCTCTTTCATCAAAAAAAGCAAAACCAATTAAATCTATACACAAGATGAAGAATAGAATAATACATACAAAAACACTTTTCGAATTTCGTTTTAAAAACTCTTCAGAAGTAGAAGCGAAATTTCCCCTCAACCTTCTTATCACCTCAAAAACCCAAACTAAGGAAAATAGTATAAAAAATAATTGTACAAATCCTACAAAAACATAAGCATCTAAAAATGTAATTCTTCCATCTCCGTCACCTATCATTAAGTCAATACTATATTGTATTATCCAAAGTAGAGCAGCAAGAAGTAAGAAAGATAAGCTAGGATTTAATTTTCTGAACATTATCATAATTCGTTTAGTGAACTATTAGTTTTAGTTTATACCTCAAAAATACAGAAATGAATTTTGATTTTAATTCTCATAATCCAAAATCTTACGAGTTTCTGTTTCTCTAGTCTTGACAGGAATCACAAAACGAAGCGAGAAAGCATGACGATTCAGATTTGCAATTATTTTATTAAGTCCTTGTGAAGCAAATAAAAATTGATACGAATAAGTTAGATGTAAAGCATTTCCAATTTTACCTGCACTACCGTTTCCAAATAAATCTCTGGGCGAAACTCCCATCAAAATACGTACACCAGGGTTTATTTTATCGCCATCTGTATGGATAGTAGCAGCACCTCCCAAAGCAACCCAAGATTGTGTCCAGCCTGTAAGAGCAAGTCCATAATAATTATTCCAAGGGGAAATTTGAATAGAATCAATTGTTCCTAATGAGTTTTCTCTAAGCTCGTATTCCTCTTTAAAAGAAGTATTAAAAGGTGCAATTTCTCCAGAAAGCGAAACAGCAAAAAATGTTTTTTTCCAGTTCCATTTTGCTTTAGCAATTCCAATTTCTAGCACAGGACTTTTGTAAAAATGAACTCCTCCAACAATTCCCCAACCTACAGTTTCTTTGAAAAGAGAACGAGAATCATAAAACTGACTAACATCACTTGCTTTACACTCTGCATAAACTTCTAAATAGGTATTTCGTTGAGTAATGTCCAAAATCGCCATACTATCGAAGCTACTTTTAGAATTTGGTTGTGAAGAAACACCATAAATTTCATATCTTCTAAGCACTTTACCATTAGTTTTTTTCAAAACAAATGTAGAATCATTTTCAGTTTGCCATGTTCCTTTTTCTGTTCTATCAAAGGCAGAAAAATTATAACTGTTATCTTCTTTTAGTTCTAAAAATTCCTTTTCACAATCTCTAACACTAAAGAGTGTGTCTGATTCATCAATATAAACTTCTATATAATGAGCCAACCCCCATTTTTTACCTATAATATTTTTCATTTTATTCTCTAGCTTTCCTGTTGTTTTATTGGTGGTATCTTGAGCAGCCACAAAGGAAAAAGAATAACTAATTAGTATAAAAACAGCAAAAAATAAAGTGAATTTAATTTTCATTTCTTAAATAATAAAGGCAGATTGAACAAATAGAAAAAGTAAAGATTTAATACAGCAAAAATACTACTCTAATTTAGAATCTGCTCAAAAATTAGAATCTTTCTTTTCTCATTTTATGTAAAACATTACTTTTTCGGAAAAAATCATCTAATAAAAAAATCGAAAGCATCAAAAATTCATAAAAAAAACTACTTTAATAACACTTTAGTCTTCTCTATCGTTAGAGAAAAATAGTATTGAGGTATTCTATAAATATCTATATTCATTTTTTGGGGAAAGCATCAAATTATTTTTTATTTCTATTATTTTTCAATGTCTTATTATGAAATTAACGTATTCGATAAAAAAAATCTTTCTTACAGGTGTTAGTCTTTGTTTTTTAGGAGCTTCTAGTTCTCTTATAGCTCAAAACACGACCAACTCTTTTTCTACATCAACTACTGACTTTTCAAATTCTATTATTCAAAACTCTTCTTTTACTAATTTTTCTTTGAAAGATGGAAAAGAAACAGATATGGATATTTCTCCATGGGAAAAACGAATTGGTATTACAGGAGCTTTTGGAGAAGGTGCAACAAGTATGACTTTAGGGTTTTCTCATCTCTATGGATTGGGTTCGTCTCGCCGTTTTAAGGTGGGATATGGTCTTCGTTTGTCTTCTTTCTTTGGTTCGGATAGAGAGTTTACGGCAGCTCCACCAGATTTAGCTTCTGAAGAAAACCCTCAATCTTTCTTTGTAGAGAACAGCCAAACTAATGCAATCAATTTAGGGCTTTATACTGATTATTCTATTACAGAAAATGTTCTTATTGGTTTTAATATTGATGTAGTAGGGCTTAGTTTTGGAGGAGAAAAAGATGGAATTGTTGTAGAGCCCCTAGTAGGTATCGCAGTTCCTGATACAGCAAAACCAACAGGTTTTAATTTACTTTTAGTAGGAGATAATGATTTGGGAACACTTAATTCTGAATTTTGGATTGGCTATAGAATCGCTTCAAATGTAATGGTAAGAGGAGCATTTTCATACCTTTTCACAGAATATACAACGGACGGACAGTATGAAGATGATAACGACCGTTTTAGATACAAAGCTGCACAAGGAGCTTTAGGAGTGAGTTATACTTTTTAAAGTTTAGTTTCGCAGTCCTTCCTTATAAATAAATAAAAATACCCTTTATTTTTAAAATAGAGGGTGTTTTTTTGCATACTGCTAGAAATTTTTCAAATAAATAGGTCAGTTCCAAAGGGCAGACTGTTTGTTGAAACTAAAAATAGAAGAAATAGACTACAAACGGTCTGCTCTACGAGGCTGACCTATACTTATATGCTATTTTTTTGTATGAATAGGAATATTTTCAACTCTTAATAATCATCTCCTTCACCTTCCTCCTCTTCTATTTTTTGTTGTAATGGCGTTCCTTTGATGTACAGTTTTTTAAGATTTTGCCTTTTAAGCTGTTCGGCAACTTCCATAGTTTCTAATTTTGTGTCTATCAAAACAAGTGTTTCTAGCTTTTTACAAGTTGCGATAGGAGTAAGGTCTTGAACTTCTGTTTTCTGAGCATCTAAAACTTTCAAATTTGGCTTATTTTCTAATCCCTCTAAAGATTTTATTTGTGTTTCTCCACAAAACAGTTTTTCTAGTTTTACTAATTCAGAAAGAGGTTTTAGAGTTTTTACTTGTGTTTGATAAACGTACAAATCTTTTAGATTAACTAAATTTTCAATTTCTTTCAATGAATTCAACTCTGTTTCTCCTGCTTCTAAAAGCTCTAATTTTGTAGAATTTTTGAGAGAAGAAATACTTTTTATTTTGGTTTTATTCAGAAATACTTTTTTCAGATGAAATAAATCTTCTAAAGCATCAATTTTTTCTACTCCAGTTTCCGAAATAGACAAAATTTCTAAATTCTTAGCATTTTTGAGTGGTTCAATATCTATTACTTTGCTATCATTTAATTGAACTTCAGTAAGCTGGGTCATTTTAGAAAGTGCAGAAATATCACTTACTTTTGTATTTCCCAAGCCAATTACACGCAGATTAACAAGGTTTTTTAGAGAAGAAATGTCTTCCACTTGTGTCCAGTTTAGATATAACTCTTCCAAACCAACCAGTTTTGATAAAGGAGAAAGATTACTTATAGGAGTTCGCCACGCCAAAATTGTCTTTAAGTTTTTTAGGTTGGATAAAGCAGAAAAATCTTTAATTCCCGTTGCTGTAAAACTTACCTTTTCTAAGTTTTCAAGATTTTTGAGCGCAGAAATATCTTTTACTTTTGTATAAGCCAAGTACAGACGCTCCAAACTAGTAACAGAACTTAAAGGCGAAATATCAGTAACTCCAGTTGCAGAAAGAGATAGTTTTTTGAGGTTTTTGAGAGAAGAAAGTGAAGCTACCGAAGTAATTCCTGCACATTTTTGCACCCAAATTTCTTCTAACTTTTCTAGCTTTGAGACAGGAGAAAGGTCTGAAAGAAGCGTTCTTTCGGCATCTATTTTACGCAAGTTTTTGGCATTCTTTAGTGGTTCTAAAGAACTTACAGGACAGTATGAAAAATTAACTTCCTCCAAAAAGGGCAAATCTTTCAAAGGATTAATATCTAAAATAAGTTTGTTGTAATAATCCTTATTCCCTGCACAATCTATTTTTTTGAGGTTATAGATTTTCTCTAAGTTTTGAGCTGTCGGAATGCTGTCTATTTCGTGATTATATCTAAAATAGAGTTGCCAACCTTCTTCCAAATTGTTCCACCATTTTTGATTGATGTTGTTTTCAGAATTTGTTTGAGCGAAAGAAGAAATAGAAATAAATAATAAAACAGAGAATAGAACAAGAAAACGAAGGGTTGTCATAGATTTTTTTTAGAAATTTAATACTCGTTGACGGTTCAGACCTCAACGACGGTTGTTTGAACAAAATATAAAAGAGTAACGACAAAAATTTAATTTTGATATACTTTTACTTTCTTACAAATAGAAAATTGATGCCAAAAAATTGATTGCCCATTCTAAAACTTCCCCATTTCCCAAATCCTATTTCCCATTATCTAAATTTTAAGAAATCACAAAAGGTTGAGGAGAGAAACAAAGGATAAAAATAATAAAAGTAATCACACCCAAAATCATTCTATTTTTATCTAATGGCTTAACTTCATTTTGAGTAGGTGGATGAGAAAGTCCTAAAACTCTTCCCAAAAGAAAACCAAACGCCAACCAACCATAATAACCTTTTGCTTCTGGAAAAAAACTAACGACCAAAAACTGAAAAGCATAAATTCCTAAAGCAAAGACAACAGCGTTAATCGGTTTTTCGGTGTTTTTGAGGAAAATAATAAACAAGAAAAACAGATAAAAAATACTATACAGTGCAATATCTTCAATAGGGTCTTGAGGAGAAATAAGTCCCAAACCTGCATAGGTTAAAAATAGCGTAAACATTGCCATTGATATTTTCTTATGCCATTTTTTGCCAAACATAGCATACAAAACATGTCCACCATCAAGCTGACCGATTGGCATAAGGTTCAGAGCCGTAAAAAACAAAGCTAAATAACCTGCTAAAAGAAAAGGATAATGGAAAATCTCTCTATTATTGGGAACCCATTCTGGGTTTGGAGCGACATAATTTTTGAAGAATTCAAATAAAAGATTTGTTCCCAGTTCCATATTTGCGCCTTCTGGAATAGATTTATAGACCTGTGAAGCATAATCCAAACCATACTTTTGCCACGATGGATGCGCTACTTCAATGACATATTCAGGCGCAGGAAGATTCAAAAAACCATAGAAAAGAACCCCCAAGGCAATCACAAAACCAGCCAAAGGACCTGCTACCCCCACATCAAAAAGCGACTTTTGAGAAGTAAAAGGAGATTCTATTTTAATAAATGCGCCCATCGTTCCGATAGTAGAAGGCATTCCCAAAAAGCCAAGCCACATTGGAATATAGAAAGGCAAAGAAGCACGGATATTATGATATTTAGCAGCAAAATAATGACCGAATTCATGAACTGTCAAGATGCCTAAAAAGGGAATAGAGTAAGCCAAACCAGCTACAAAACCTTCAATGCCAAGCCCACCACTTCCCAAACCTGCAAAACCATCTTTATCAAACAAAAGTGCTACAAAACTTTTCTCTCCAAAAATCCATTCTGCACCAGCAAAGGTTGTCGCAAAAAAGGTAATTACGAAAAGCAATATATGTAGCCAATACTTTGGTTTTTTCTTTTTATAAATAACTTCCTCATACAAAAATGGATTAGAAGCATTATTATTATCATCTAAAGAAGGATAGGTAGGTAACTGTTCGTTTTGCTCGTGCATTTTTTATTATACTTTTTATAAGTCTATCTCGTAATTATTTTATACCTTGTTTGTGTCTTAAAAATAGTGGCTTTATCAGAAAAGATATAGGCTGCAAAAATAATACTTTTCTCAACCATTTATTGAAAGCCATTCAAAATAAGTAAAACTAAGTGGTTTTTGAAATTCAATCAAGAAAAATAACTTAAAATAAGATTGAGACTAAAAAATCACTACAAAATATAAATTTCGTAGTGATTTTTAAATAATTAGTTTTCTACTTTTGTCTAAGCTTCTTCTTCCATTCCCTCAGCTTCTTCTAATTCGGCTTCTAAATTTCCGATAGCTTGGTCGATAAGCCAAATGCCTTGTCCTTCTTCACCAATAATATCAAAAAGCTCCACAGCACGACGAGAAATAACCTCTTCTTCACGCTGCTCATTGACAAACCATTGCAGAAACTGAAAAGTAGCAAAATCTTTTGCCTTCAAACAAGCATCTACAAGCTCATTGATAGCTAAAGTTACTTCTATTTCATGCTTTAAAGCTGTTTCGAAAACTTCTTTTAGTTTATCAAAATCATAACGCATATTTTTTATTTCAGGCGCAAGTGCATGTCCACCAGCATTATTTAGATAATTAAAAAATTTCATCATATGCATACGCTCTTCTTCTGCGTGGTTATAAAGGTATTTAGCCGAATTGACATAACCTTCCTTATCACACCAAGAAGCAGCAGCCAAATATGCCCACGAAGAACGTGCTTCTAATTGAATCTGCTTATTAATAAGGTCTTGCATTTCTTGTGTAACTGATGTTTTCATCGTTACGAAAGTTTTCTGAACTCCATTTTTTGACATAATATTTATTTTTAGTTTTTTATAATTCATAAATTTGAAAGTAGGCAGCATAGTTGCTTTTCTTTCCTACTTTATCCTATAACGAAAGTAATTACATAAAGGATTTGTTTTTGAAAGGGATATATAAATATGGAATTAGAATTAGTCAAAATAAAAATATAGCTTTTTAAAGCAGCAGAAATGTTACTAACTTAGTCAGTCATTATCAATCTAATTATTAAAACTTACTACTATGTCAAAAGAATCGTTATACAAACAGCCGAATGTTGAAATTTCTCACGATACCATCAATTCAGCTATTTATATTTACTGGAAAGGTTTTGTTATGTTAGATGACTTTAAAAAAGCGATGCGAAAAGCCTTAGGTTTTTATCAAGAAAAAAATGCTCTTCATTGGATTATTGACCAAACTGAAAGACAAGCTGTACACCCAAAAGTAAACGAATGGGTATTAGAAGAATTTTATCCAAAACTTTTAGAAGTTGCTCAAAAAGATGCAAAGATGGCTGTTATTGTTCCTAAAGATGTTTTTGGTAATTTTAGTATGAAAAGCCAAACTGAGAGCCTGAACAAAAAATTTGAAGAGATGATTCCGTATCAGTATTTTCAGTCGTTTTCAGAAGTAACTAAGTGGCTTACCTAACTGGATAAGAAATCATACTTTTCAAAACATTAGCCCTCTGACTTTGTTTGTATATTCGTAAATCAAGTTGTTATCTTAGTAACTGATTTACTATTTTTTTAATCTTATATTTTTTAAACTGATTCAATCTTATGAAAACGAACAAAGTTTTAATGTTTTTCGTACTCGCCTTTATGGCAATTTCTTTTACTTCTTGTGATGAAGATGATGTAGTCAATTATGCAGATGACCTCCCTGGTACATATGAGAGTCTTGCAGGAGAAGTGAATGTAGAGGGTGCTATTAACGTAATTACAATCTCCAATAAAGATGATAGCGAAGTACTTACAAAAAACCTTGTTGTAGAAATTACAGACAAGGAAACAGAAAGTAATGGAAGAGTGCGTTACTCCACTAATAATAATGATGTAGAAATTTATCGTAATGATGCTGTTATAACATTAACTATAACGAGTGCTGAGTATGTGCAGAACATTACAAATATCTATGTGGGTACAAAAAGAGACTAATTTTCTCTAAAACATATTACTTCAGATATATAGGAAAGCCTAGTAGTTTATAAAACTGCTAGGCTTTTTTATTTCATTAGATAGTAGGTTAAAAGGATTACCTTTGAGCATTCTGTTAAAAAAAAAGAAAAATCATGTTATTTGACTTTTCATTTTCCTAAGCAAAAAAATTGTTTGCAAATTGTATCTAAATCAAATACAGATTTAAAACCTTAATCAAACGAACATGACAAAATATTTTCTTACTCCTTTACTGTTTATTCTGCTTTCTAATCTAGCTTTTTCTCAAAATGAACAGGCAGAGTTTACCACAGCAAAAGACCGTATCAATTCTCAAAACAAAATCAAAGCAGAAAACTCTTGGCTCAAAAACGTTCCTATCAAATCCATAGGACCTACTGTTATGAGTGGAAGAGTGGTTGATATTGAAGTAAATCCAAAGAATCCAACAGAGTTTTTGGCTGCTTTTGCTTCGGGTGGACTTTGGTATACCAACACAAACGGAACTTCTTTTACTCCTTTATTTCAAAACGAAAGAGTAATGTCTATTGGAGATATTGCCGTTTCGTGGGAAGATTCTACAATTTGGATAGGAACAGGCGAAAATAACTCTTCTCGCTCATCGTATTCAGGTGATGGAATCTACGTTTCTTACAACATGGGTAAAGACTGGGAACATAAAAGTGACACAGAATTAAATGAATCTCAACATATTGGTAGAATAATTTTACATCCGACTGATAAAAATACGCTTTGGGTAGCTGCGCTTGGTCATCTGTATTCCAAAAACAAGGAAAGAGGAATCTATAAAACAACTGACGGAGGAAAAACATGGAAAAAAACACTTTTCATAGATGAAAACACAGGCACAGTTGATTTAATTATTGACCCAACAAATCCAAATATCCTTTATGCTGCTATGTGGCAAAGGCATAGAGCGGCTTGGAACTTTGAGGAATCTGGCGTAGGAAGTGGTGTTTATCGTTCTGATGATGGTGGCGAAAATTGGACAAAAGTAACTACAAATGAAAGTGGTTTTCCTGTTTCAGAAGGAACTGGGAGAATTGGTCTGACAATTTCAAAGGCAAATCCAAATTGGATTTATGCTTGTTTGGATAATCAAGACAGAAAGCCGAAAGATGAAACGAAAAAAGAAGAGAAAAAGCCAACTCTTACAATGGATGCTATTTTGGCAATGAATAAAGAGCAGTTTTTGAAGGTTTCTGATGCAGAAATAACAGAGTATTTGAAAGAAAATCGTTTTCCAAAAAAATATACAGTCGAATTTGTGAAATCTCAAATCAAAGAAGGAAAGTTTGAACCAAAAGCATTAGTAGAGTTTTTGGGAGATGCAAATTCTCGTCTTTTTGATACGCCAGTAAAAGGATTGGAATTATATCTTTCAAAAGATAAGGGCAAAACATGGAAAAAAACACACGAGGGAAGCATCGACGAAGTTGTTTATTCGTATGGATATTATTTCGGACAAGTTAGAGTTTCTCAAAATAACCCAGAAAAACTCTACATTGTAGGTGTTCCTATCCTAACTAGCGATAATGGGGGAAAGGATTGGAGAAGTATCAATCAAGACAACGTTCATGCAGACCATCACACATTATGGATTAATCCAAAACAAGAAGGACATTTGATAAATGGAAACGACGGAGGAATAAATATTTCTTATAATGATGGCAAAACGTGGTCTAAACAAAATTCTATTCCAGTCGGTCAGTTTTATAGCGTGGCAACAGATAGAGCAGAACCATATAATGTCTATGGTGGTTTGCAAGATAACGGCGTTTGGACAGCTTCACATCAGTATGAGTATTCAGACTCTTGGCAGCAAGAAGGTTCTTATCCTTACAAACGACTTTTGGGTGGGGACGGAATGCAAGTAGAAATTGATTTTAGAGATAATAATACTGTTTTTACTTGTTATCAGTTTGGAAACTGTTATAAGATTGATAAAACGACTTTAGCATCTTCTTATATCACGCCTTCACACGAATTAGGACAAAAGCCTTTCCGCTTCAACTGGCAAACACCTTTACATCTTTCGAAGCATCAGCAAAATATTTTGTATATGGGTTCTAATTTCGTTCATCGTTCCTTTGACCAAGGCAAAACGTGGGAAACTATATCAAAAGATTTGACAAGGGGAAGCAATCAAGAGGAAGCAAAAACAGGAGATGTAGCTTATAATACTTTGACTTCGATTGATGAATCTGCTTTGCGTTTTGGACTTTTATATACAGGTTCGGACGACGGAATGGTTCACATTAGTAAAGATGCTGGGTATAGCTGGGAGAATATTTCACAAAACTATCTCAAAGAATTTCCAAAGTATAAAGATTTTTGGGTAAGTCGTGTACAGGCTTCAAAACATAAAATGGAACGAGTGTATATCACTCTGAATGGCTACCGTTTTGATAATTTTGAATCAATTATTTTTGTTTCGAATGATTTTGGCAAGACGTGGACACGCATCGGAACAGATTTACCTTTAGAATCAGTAAACGTAATTAGAGAAGACTATAAAGAAGAAAATCTACTTTTTGTGGGAACAGATCATAACTTATACGCTTCTCTTGATGCAGGAAAATCATTTATGACTTTAGGCAAGGATTTCCCTCGTGTGGCAGTTCACGATTTATCAGTTCAGCCTGTGGCAAATCATTTGGTTGTCGGAACGCACGGACGTTCGCTTTTTGTGGTGGATATTGCGCCTTTGCAAAGTCTTGTAAAAATAGATAAGGAAAAACCATTTTTCTTAGATAAAAACAAAATTATCTATAATAAAAACTGGGGAAAAAGTTATTGGAGTAAATGGTTTGGAAATTATGAGCCAAATGAAGAAGAACAGAAGTTTATCTTCTTTACACCTCAAAAATCAGATGTAGAACTTCGTATTCTTGATAAGAATAATAATATACTTCATTCTGAAAAAACAAAAACTAACAAAGGCTTGAATTATTGGAATTATGATTTGACGATAGATGAAAAAGCAGCTAAAAAATTAGAAAAATCATTATCAGCAAAAGAAAAATCGTTTAGTATTTCAAAATCAGATAATAAAAAATATTATTTGCCTGTTTCTGATTACAAAGTGGTTTTGGTAGAAGATGGAAAAACTACTGAAATGCCTTTTGAAGTAGTAGAGAAAAGGTAAAATTATATTTTTTATCAAAGTTATAAGCAAAGAAGTTGTTTAAGAATAGGTTTGTGCGTGTATTTGTTGGTGTCGCTTCGCTAAAACACCAACAATGGCAGGGTTATTTTTCCTTAGAATTGGGTTTGCAAACCCAATTCTAAGGAAAAATCTATATTCTTAAACAACTTCAAAAAAAGACTTTTCTTCATTCAAAAAAATAAAGAAAAGTCTTTTTTTATACTTTATTTAGGTACTAATACAAAATGTAAGACAGATTCTGGTTTATTATCAGTAGCAGGTTTATTATAAATAATAGTTAATTTATCGCCAAAAACCGTAAAATCAACTGTATTTTCATCAAAATTAGCTTGAGATGGTTTTTTATTATTATCTAACGACCAATTTCCAGAAATACTTGGTGCAAAGCTAAACTCTAGTCCTCCTGTCGTAATCATATAAGTAGTAGGCTGATCATCATTTTGATTAAGTTTGAGAGTAAAACCATCTATCTCAAAAATTGGATTATTATCTACTGTGAGAGTGCTAATTTTCCAAGATTTAGCAATTTTTTTTACTAATGATTTCTGTGGTTCAGGTGGTTCAATAATGCAAGAAGATTTTACTATAAATAAAATGCAAAACAATACTAGTAATAGGAAAGAGTTACGAAATATGTCCATACTTTTTTACTCTTTAAAGGATGAAATAATAAATATATAAATTACAAAATAAATTTCATAAAAAAAGACTTTTCCTTATTCAAAAAATAAAGAAAAGTCTTTTTTTATAATCTATTTTCCTAAGAATACATTAGGAAAAATTTAAATTATCTAGGTACAAGAGTAAACTGTACAACTGGCTCTGGCTTACCTTCAGCAGCAGCTTCGTTGTAACGAATTACAAGTTGAGTAGCTGATGCACTTACCAAAGTAACAGTAGAACCACTAAAAACAATTGAAGTAGGGTTCTCATTATCTGGAGCTAACGACCAGTTACCAGAAGTATTTGGTGCAAAGTTATAAGCCAAACCACCTGTACTGATGCTGTATGTAGTAGGAGCATCAGCATTTTGGTTTAAAGTAAGATTAAAACCATCAATGTCTTCAGTAATAGCATTACCATCTACTGTAAGTGCGCTGATTTTCCAAGGTTGAGAGATTTGAGCTACTAAAGAATCTACATCATCAGTATCGTCCTCACACGTACATTTTACTAGAAATAAAGAACAAAATAATACTACTAAAAGAAAAGGGTTACGAAATGCGTTCATAAATTCAGGATTTAAGAGTTGAGATTGAGTTAAAATTTAAAATCAAATTTAAGTTAAGATTAAAGCAAAAGTTTAGTCATTAATTTTAATTTTCGATTATATATTTTTAATGACAATTTTCATTCAAAATTAATAATCATTAAAGATAGTGCGAATTTTTGAATTTCTAAAAAAAAGCGAATGAAAAAAACAAAAAGTTGTTATAAATACATATATATTTTCACAAATTTAAGGTTTTAAGTTCTGAATATCAATGATTTGCGAACAAAAATGATATTCAGATTCTTGATTTGATGCAATAATAAGTGTTTTTTTATTAATAATGGTATTCATTTCTTGCAAATACCATTTACTATTTTGTTTATCAAGATTAGAAGTAGGTTCGTCTAAGAATACTATTTTGGCATCAGAATAAATAGCTAAAGCCAACTTTAGTTTTTGTTTCATTCCTGAAGAGAAAAAACGAATTGTTTTACTTCTCGTGTTAGAAAAACCTAACTTTTCGATTATTTCTTCTATCTCTATATCAAAAGATTTAAAAGATTGATGAAATTTGAGCTGTTCTAAGAGTGTAAATTCTTCTATCAATTCGGTATAAGGAGCTGCCCAAGAAATATAAGACTGCCAATCTTCTTTTTGAATATTTTTTTTATTCGATTCAGCATTATCTTTAGCATCAAGAGAATAAATTAACTTTCCTTCTGATAAAGGCAAGTATCCAATAAGCGTTTTGATAAGAGTTGATTTACCACTCCCATTATTCCCTACGATAGCTGTGGGTTCTTTGCTGCAAAAACGACAAGAAAGATTTCGAAAAATCCATTCTCTTTCGAATCTTTTTCCCATATTTTGTGCAGAAATAGAAACAGCAGTTTCTTGTTTTGAAGAAGAAATCAAAATACTTTTTTTTAAGATAACTTTTTATAACCATCTGCACCTTGTAAAAGATTCCTTACATTTTTGAAACCTTTAGAAAGCAAAAAGTTTTTAGCTGTTGCGCTTCGTCCTCCTGCTTTACAATGTACAATGACTTCTTTTTCTTTCCAGTCTTCCAACTCTTCTAGGCGTGTAGGAAGTTCTCCCAAAGGAATGAGTTTGCCGTCAAGATTATATTCATCATATTCAAACTCTTCTCTGACATCTAAAAGATGTATTTGTGTTCCTTCGTCTTTAAGAGTTTTTAGCTCTTGTGGTGTAATGTCGTTCATTTATATTATATAATAAATAATTTGAAATTGAATTCTATGCAAAGTTACATAATTCATAGGTTAATCGCACCTAATTTGAGTGTTTTGTAGTGAAAAGATACGTCTTTTACTAAAGGTTATCACGGTTATTTTTGTATAACAGTCTTCCAGACTGTTGGATAGGATAGGATAGGATAAAATACTACTTTTTATGTTCAGACGAGATGTCTGAACTACCTTAATACAAACCGTGATAAGGTTTACTATTCAATAAAAAAATGGAGAAAATATATTTCTCTGCAAATTTCAGAATTTCATCCTTAGGAGTAGAAATTAAATAAATTGACACTTTTAATTATATAATTAACTAGTAGTCAAAAGCTTAATTCGTAATTCGTAATCTTTAATTCGTAATTGTTCCTTATTCTCTTTAGGTAAAAACAAAAAATCCAATGAAAATAATATTTCCATTGGATTTTTTGAAGTGAAAATTTTAGCTTAAAAAATTTCATCTTTCTTTAACCCTATAAATGTCATGACAGGATTTTTACAAACGATTGTACCTTTTATGGGAACTAGATTTTTACCGTCATGAGTTTCTGCTGTATTTTTTCCACCCATTGCATCTATCTCAAATTTTACTTCTTCATCAGAAAAAGAAACAACTTTAAGAGTTCCTGTTTTTACAACAGTTATTTCCATACCCATTGGGTTACTGTCAGTAGCTTCTCCAGTAGTAACTATTTGAAGTGTTGGTGCTACTTTACCTTCTTTTCCTACGTCTTCAAAATTGATTACCATTGACTCTTTCAATGCGCTTTTATCTCCAGAAATACCAAACTGTATTGCATTTCCTTTTCCATCTTCTGTTTGAGCTGATAGCATACTAGCAATAAGAACATCCTTGCTTTCTTTACCATTAGAGGTAATTTGAAAAACGGGCTGCTTGATTTTATTACTCATACTTTCGCCATCTATAGTAAAATCTAACTGACCAGAAGAATTTTCAGCATTGCTCATGTTAGAAGTTTCGACATCTGTTCCCATAGCAGCTCCAGCTAGTTCTTCAGCAATAGTTTCATTGATTTTGTCTTCTACATACTTTTTAGGATTACAAGAAACTAAAGTAAGAAAGAAAAGTGATACAACCGAGTAGGTTAAAAATTGAGTTTTCATTAGATTATTTTTTTAATAAATGAGTAGTTTATTTTTTGATTGCTCTGATAAAGTAATAGTAATTTATAAAAAAAGTGAGCAAAAGTAAAACCTAAGCTCACTTTGATACAAACTACTCTATCAGAAAGAGATAAATTTGGTGTTTTAGAGAGTATGAAATTTCTATTTCTTGTTTCCCATATTCATGAGTCCAGACATGTCCATTACTTTATAACCATTCATGTCAATGCTTGAATTTTGGTTTTCGTTTATTTCTGTAACAACCATTTTCATTTTTTCTCCTGTTTCCTTATTTACAGATTCCATTTCCATCGTAAACTCTAAAGGAACAGCCATCAATTGATTTTTCTCTTTCTTATCCTGCATAAACATACCTGCAAAAGCTTTGAACTGAGAAATTTTTACTTGTTTGGTTGTCCAAGAAGTAGCTTTCATTTCGTCATTTTCCATTATGGTTTCAGAACACGTATAACCCAAAATATTTTTTGTACGCCCTGTACGAGTAATTTTGAGGTCTTTCATAGCCTCTTCAGGGTTTTGTTCTTGCTCTTGTGCCTGTTCATAATCTTCAATATTTGGTATTTTCATCGCAACTGCTTGATTTTGGTCTTCCATAATTGTAATCATGGCTTGTTGTGCGCCATCAACAATTATTTTTGCTTGTGGAGCTTTACTTTCTCCGTCTTTAGTAGCTTCAATCATTTCCATTGCCATGTAATTAGGGTCTGCAGAGTTATAATAACGCATAAACATATCACCATCTTTTTTTCCATTCTTTTTGTACATCTGTGTATGCATCATAAAATTAGAATTGAAATTATAGCTAGATTTTATATCTATTTTTTCGCCATTTCCTCCTCCTAAAAGATTATCTAAAAAACCTGTATCTGCGTTTTGCTCTTGCACTTGTGTTGATTGATTCGAATTATTGTCAGAATCGGTATCGTTGTTTTCCTCTTCTTTCTTCTTCTTTTTCTTCTTGCGTTTGAAAAGCCCTTCAATGGCATCTAAACCTTCATCCAGCTTTCTATCGATTTTGTTATCAATACGATTATTTGTTTTGTTTTTTGCTTTCTGTTTTGTCCTTTCTACTGTTTGGTTTTGTGCCATTGCTTCAAGAGTAGCAAAAGAAAAAACACTTAGTAGAGCAATTAAAAAATAAGTTTTCATGTTTAGTTTGTTTTAAAATTGATTAGAGTAGTAGTGATTTGAAATAAAAACAATAATTAAACCTAAATAAATACTTAGTCAATTAGTGCCTTCACTACTACATACAAAAAACAACGTACAAACTAGCTCATAAAAACTTATTTTTTTTAGAAAATAGAATAAAAATTAAATCTTACTGACTTAATATCTCTCCAAATAAAGTGTATCAAAGCCTGTAAATGAACTATCTCTGCGCTGCAAAACTAGATTTTTTGTATCAAGAGTTAATACTTTGAAAAACAAAGTATCTTCTTGCATTAACGAATTAGAATAAGGCAAAAGTAATATAGAATCTTCAAATATCCAGTTTCGATAGGTTGCTTGTCCGTATTGTGTAGCTTGTCGGAACAAAAAAGTTGTGTCTTCTACATTAATAGTTATAGGAAACTTTTCTACAACAGAATCATCCACTCCATTCTTGCCAATTAAACGAACCAGTTTCCAATCTCCTTCAAATTTTTGGGCAAACTCATTATCTGTTTTTTCAGAACTACTCTGACAAGAGCATAAAAACATAAGTAAGATAGGAAAGAGTAAGGATAGCTTTATAATTTTCATTTTGTTAGTGATTTTATTTTTTAATGATTTCAATTTATTTATTTTACAAAACTAAATACTTTATTATGGTAATGTCCATACCATTAAATATTTTTCAGATAGACAGGTCAGCTACAAAGTACAAACTAACTAGTGAAACTAAAATAGAAGAAATAAAATGACTACAAACGGTCTATTCTACGAGACTGACCTAATATTACAATTATCAAAATATCTAGTAGCATGAAGAGAAATAGTAAATGAGAGCTAAAACATTGATAGATAATAATTTATACTTATCGAAAAAAATTGTTTCTAAAGAATAAGATTTGTATTTTTTGGAATAAAAAAATGAAGTAACTTTAAGCCAAAATTTAAACACACCTAACCCACACGTTCGATATGACAGATAAAGATAAAGAACATTTAGACCAAGGCGCAAAATTTTATAAAGATGTCCTTGGCTCACTCAACAATGCAGCAGCTCTAACAAAGCATCCAAAAGGCTTATTAGAACAAATCATTGTTCCGAATAGTGTCTATGAAATGAGTTTTCCTCTTCACTTAGATAACGGAGATTATCAAGTAATAAAGGCGTGGAGAGTTCAGCATTCACACCACAAACTTCCAGTAAAAGGAGGTATTCGTTTTGCCGAAGCTGTAAATGCAGACGAAGTAAAAGCACTTGCAACACTTATGTCTTTTAAGTGTGCGCTCGTAAATGTTCCTTTTGGTGGAGCTAAAGGAGGAGTAAAAATTAATCCTAAGAAATATACTGCTCGTCAGTTAGAAACAATTACACGTCGTTATACGACAGAGCTTGTCAAAAAAGAAATGATAGGTCCTTCTATTGACGTTCCTGCACCAGATTATGGAACAGGAGCAAGAGAAATGGCTTGGATTGCTGATACGTATTCTCTTCTTCGTCCTGGAATTAATGCACTCGGCTGTGTAACAGGAAAGCCCCTTTCTATGCACGGAATACGTGGGCGTACGGAAGCAACAGGATTGGGAGTAATTTATGGTATTCGTGAAGCGATGAGTATTGCTGAAGATATGAAAGAGCTAGGTTTAGAAGCTGGATTGGCAGGAAAAACTGTTATTGTACAAGGTTTTGGTAATGTTGGTTATCATGCTGCTCTTTATGCACAACAAGAAGGAGCAATCATTGTCGGAATTGCTGAATATGAAGGTGGAGTATATAATAAAGATGGTTTTGATGTGGAAGATTTGTTCCGTCATCGTAAAGAAACAGGTTCTCTTATGGGTTATCCAAAGGCACAAGAAGTAAAGCCAAGTAATCAACTTATGGAGTTTGAATGTGATGTTTTGATTCCTGCTGCATTAGAAAATCAAATTACGGAAGAAAATGCACCAAGAATAAAAGCTAAAGTAATTGGAGAAGGGGCAAACGGTCCTATAACTAGAGAAGCAGAAGCAATTTTGTTAGGCAAAGGAAAAATGATTTTACCTGATTTTTACCTTAATGCTGGTGGTGTTACAGTTTCTTATTTGGAATGGCTCAAAAATCTTTCTCGTGTTTCTTTTGGTAAAATAACAAAACGTTATGACCAAATGGAAAATACTCGTATCATTCAGGCCATTGAAGGAGCAACAGGAAAAGGAGTAGGTGATGACCTTCGTAAAATGATTATGCGTGGTGCTGATGAGCGTGATTTAGTAAACTCTGCTTTAGAAGAAACAATGATTACTTCCTACCATCAAGTAAGAGAAACCTTTAAAAACTATAAAGACGTGCAAAGTTTGCGTAATGCAGCCTTCATTACTTCAATTGATAAAATTGCAATCGCTTATATGGAAGCTGGAATTTTTCCTTGATTTAAGTCAAACAGTCAAAGTAAAAAACAACTCAAACTTTGCAAATCAAAGTATAAAGTTATTTTTTATAGAATTTATACAAAACCATTTCTTCTTAGGAGGGAATGGTTTTTTGTTTGCTTTTAGCTCCAAAAACCAAATTTTATACACAATTTTTCGACTTATCCACATTTTGAATAAAGTTATCCACATTGTTAGCCTTATTTTCTACTTTTTATCATTTTATTCTTTAAAAATCTAGACTTAACACGTTATTCACACAAGAAATCCAAATATAATTTGATATTTATTTCACTTATCCACATTTTAACAAAAGTTATTAACAATTATATTTTTATTTCTAATTTTTTCGGTTGTAATTTCAAAAGGCTATTAAAATTTGCAGAGTTATCCACATATCAACATTATACTGTGGATAACTTTTTAGTTTTTAACTATTTCTCTTCCAAAAATTGCTAGTTATCCCCTTTTTGCACACTTATACACAATTTGTGTGAATATGTGTGTATAAGCTCTACATCGATTGTGTGTAACTTATTGGTAACATTACTTACCAACAGGTGTGGATAACGTTACCAACAGTAAGTTTATGGTTATCAACAGCTTATCCACAATGTGAGTAAAAAGTGTCTATCAAATGTTGATAGTGTGGAAAAGTACATTAAAATATTGACAATCAACACTTTAAATTGTTTATAACTCTTAAAAAACTGTTGATAAACTTTATTTTTATGTGAATAACGTGTTGATAACTAGACTTATCCACTTATTAACACTATAATAGTAATAGTAAGGGTTTTTAAAGAGAGAATTTCTTATTATTTAGTGTGTGGAAAAGTTTTGATTTTGAGAAGAAAATTTTTTTTTGAAATGAATTTGAAAATTATTTCATTTTTGTTTCTGATATAATTGCAGCAACTTATATTAAAGTTTCGTGGAGAAAGTAATAAATGTTATCAAACCTTAAAATTGTTTTTCTATGCTGTACTATAAAATGATTTTGAATATTTTGATTCTCTTTTTGTGTACTAGTTGTTGTACTTGTAGTGATGATTGTAGTGGAGATGTTTCACCTTTTTATATAAGTGTAAAAGATAAAGTTACTGGAGAAGATGCTGTAATTAAATATAATATCAAAGAAGAAGAAGTTTTCTTGATAGATGATATGGGAAATAATATTGAACAACTTATTTATATTACAAGAGACTCTTCTAATGCTTTTATTTCTTTATTTGTGAATGGATATGGTAGTTTTGAGAAAAAAGAAATTACTCTAAAACTAGATACTTTAGAAATAGGAAAATTCACTATTTCTACAAAGCCACGAAAAGAAAGCTATTGTTGTATTTCAAAAGAGTTAGATATTTTTGAACCTATTACACCTTCAATACAAATAACAAAAAGACCACAAGAACGCAGACAACCTTTTTATGAAGTTCAATTCTGATAAGAAACTATAGCATAGCATTCAAAAAAGTTCCATTTCGATAAAATTTTCTTTTATTCAGAATAGAAATAAATAAGAACAAAATATATAAATAATTGATAATTATGGAATTAATAAATAAGTAGTTGGGTTAAGAGGTAGTTAATTTAATCAAATAAAAATGAAAAAATTAGCTTCTAATTAAATCCTATCAACTTAACTATTATTATTATGACTGCTTTATTTACCAAAAATCAGAAACTCCAAAATCAACCTAAATTCAGAACTACAAAAGAAGTTCTTGAAAATCTTTACTTCCAAAAAGCAAAGCATGAAAAACACTTCTTTGATTTTGAAAAAGAATTGGAAGGAATCCAGTTACGTATTTTGGAAATCAGAAACCATCAGAATCATCATAAAGAGAAAATTTTTGCTTTGGATAAAGAAATCCAAAAGCATAACAAGAAGCAAAAGCCAGCAAAACAGAAATACAACTATACTAGCTTCTACGTTTTTGCAGGGCTTTTAATCGCTATTTTTATAGCTGCCTTGTATTTTCTTTTTACAGAATTTATAGCTATCTAAATTTTTAATTCTATAAATAATAAAGCCTTACTCAATCCAAATTTTTGGTGTTGAGTAAGGCTTTTTTTTATAAGTTACATAATTATTTTACCTCTAAAAATCTATGCTAATTATGGCAGTTTTTGTAGGTCTGATTACAATAAATAGTCTCACTTTAGATATTGCTTTAATAGCTTTATTATATCTTTTTGTTTGTACTCTTTAGCAACACTTAATGCTGTATCATTACTAAAACCTGCTTTTAATACAGGATTTGCTTTGTTTTCTAATAGAAATTTTACAATACTTATATGCCCAAATTGTACACTTTCAATTAAAGGTGTTGTTAAGAACTCTGGGTGTTGATAGTTTGGATTTACACCTGCTTTAATGTGGTATTCTACAAGCTCTAAATTTCCCTCTTGAGAAGCAATTAGCATTTCTTTCCAGTCTCCTGCTGACATAATTATATATTTTGTGAATACTGCTCTATACTATTTAATTAAATGTTAAAATAATCATTTTAAATAAAAAATAAAAAGTCATTTCTCTTCATTAATAAATTATCATTCTTACTGCACTCTTTTTTCACTAAAAAAAGTTATTAACAAATTTCTATGTTAAATTTTTACTGGTTTTTGTCTTTGCAAATCAAAAGTTGTAAATTAATATTTGTCAGAAACTCGTAACAGAAAGCTATTTTTGTTATGAAATTTTCAATAGAATTGATTTTTATGCGTTTTGTTTGTAAGAACTATCTCAAAATCCTTTCTCAACAAAAGTAAATCTCTACTGTTAGCAGTTTAGTTTCTTTGATTAGATTGAATCTAAATAATTCAGTTCTTTGATAAAGATGCTTACCTTTGTTCCAAAATCCGATACCGTATTTTTAATTTATTTGTAACTGCTTTTGAATCAGTTAGAAAAAAATACGCACCACATCAAAATTAATTTATTCAAAACACTCAATATATATGTACGTAATCAAGCGAGACGGCAGGAAAGAAGAAGTGATTATGCAAAAAATCACAGCCAGAATAGAAAGGCTTTGTGATAATTTGGACACTCGTTATATCAAACCAACAGAAATTACTTATAAAGTGTTGGCAGGACTTTACGATAATGTAACGACTATCGAATTAGACGAACTAGCAGCCGAAACAGCAGCTACAATGGCAACTGTTCATCCAGATTATGCAATTTTGGCATCAAGAATTGCTATTTCAAATCTTCATAAAGAAACTAAAGACGCTTTTTCAGAGACTATCGAAGAGCTTTATAATTACGTAAATCCAAAAACGAACGAACCAGCAGGTTTGATTTCTGAAGAGGTAGTACAGGTAGTTCGTAAATATGCTCACGTTCTGAATCAAGCTATTGATTACGGTAGAGATTATGAGTATGACTATTTTGGTTTCAAGACTTTAGAGCGTTCATACCTTTTGCGCCTTGATGGAAAAGTAACTGAACGTCCTCAACAAATGATTATGCGTGTTTCTGTTGGTATCCATGGTGCTGATATTGATGCAGCTATCAAAACCTATCATTTAATGTCTGAACGTTGGTTTACACACGCTACTCCAACACTTTTTAATGCAGGAACTCCAAAACCTCAAATGTCTTCTTGTTTCTTACTAGAAGTTCAAGATGATAGTGTTGATGGAATTTATGACACGATAAAGCAATGTGCTAAGATTTCTCAGTCTGCTGGTGGAATTGGTGTGAGCGTTCATAACGTACGTGCAACAGGTTCATATATTCGTGGTACGAATGGCTACTCAAACGGAATTGTTCCGATGCTAAAAGTATTCAATGATACTGCTCGTTATATTGACCAAGGAGGAAACAAGCGTAAAGGAGCATTTGCTGTTTATTTAGAACCTTGGCACGCTGATGTTTTTGAGTTTTTAGACTTAAAGAAAAATCATGGTAAGGAAGAAGCTAGAGCAAGAGATTTATTTTATGCCTTATGGATTTCAGATTTGTTTATGAAACGTGTGCAGGAGGATGGCGAATGGTCATTATTCTGTCCGAATGAAGCTAGAGGTTTGTCAGATTGTTTCGGAAAAGAATTTGAAGATTTATATACAAAATACGAATTAGAAGGAAAAGCAAGAAAAACAATCAGAGCGCAAGAACTTTGGTTTGCTATCTTAGAAGCACAAATCGAAACGGGAACACCGTATATGCTTTATAAAGACCACGCAAATGGTAAATCAAATCAGCAAAATTTAGGTACAATAAAATCTTCAAATCTTTGTACAGAAATTATGGAATATACTTCGCCTGATGAGGTAGCAGTTTGTAATTTGGCTTCTATTGCTCTTCCAAAATATGTAATGGCAAATGAAGAAGGCGTATTAGAATTTAATCATCAAGTTCTTTATGATGTAACCTATCAAGCAACTATTAATTTAAACAGAATTATTGATAGAAATTATTATCCAATTGAAGAGGCTCGTCGTTCAAACTTCCGTCATCGTCCAATTGGACTTGGTGTGCAAGGTTTGGCTGATGCATTTATTATGCTTCGTATGCCTTTTGAATCAGAAGAAGCTGCAAAATTGAATAAAGAGATTTTCGAAACGATTTATTTTGCTGCCATGACGGCTTCTAAAGATTTAGCAATTACAGAAGGAGCTTACGAAACTTTCGAAGGTAGTCCGTTATCAAAAGGACAATTCCAATTTGATTTGTGGAAAGTAGATGAAGATTATCATTCTGGACGTTGGAACTGGGAAGAATTGCGTAACGAAGTAGTAAAACACGGAGCTAGAAATTCACTCTTACTTGCACCAATGCCAACAGCTTCAACTTCTCAAATTTTGGGAAATAACGAGTGTTTTGAGCCTTATACTTCTAATATTTATGTTCGTCGTGTTCTTTCTGGTGAGTTTGTGGTAGTAAACAAACACCTTCTGAAAGATTTGATTGAGATTGATATGTGGGATGATGAAATGAAAAATGAACTTATTGCTGCCAATGGTTCAGTTCAAAATATCAAACGTATTCCTCAAGAACTGAAAGAAATTTACAAGACGGTTTGGGAAATTAGTCAGCGTACAATTATTGATATGTCAGCTGATAGAGGAGCTTATATTTGTCAGAGCCAAAGTTTGAATGTTCATATTCAGAATCCTACTTTCGGAAAACTAACTTCTATGCACTTCCACGCTTGGAAACGAGGCTTGAAAACAGGAATGTATTATCTTCGTACGAAAGCTGCTGCTGATGCAATTAAGTTCACAGTAGATAAAGATGCGCTAGAAGTAGGAAAAGAAGCAGCTAAAAACAATAAATTGAAGGCTGAAAAAATAATGGCTGATAGCAATGAAGAAATTTTGGCTATGGCTGAAAACGGTATGGATATGGAGGAACAATCAAATCTTGCACTTGCTAGAATCCATAAACGCCAAAACGGACAAGCACAAGAAGAGCAGCTAAAAGACGGACTAGGAGGAGCAGCATGTTCACTAGACGACGAAGATTGTTTGACGTGTGGAAGTTAAATAATAATGTTGTCGGTGGGGACACCAACAACGGCAAGTAAATGATAATAGTAAACCACCTAGAAAATTTATTTTTTTAGGTGGTTTTTTTACAAAATAGTATTTTTACATACAGAAAACTTCGGTCTTTTATAAATAAAATCCTTAAATTCAAAGGATTTGATATATAGTTTTTATTAGAATTATCCTACTTAATTTTCACAATGGAAAAAAAGCTTTTCATTTTGGAAAGAAATCATCTATAAAAATAGAATCTAAAAAATTAAGAAAAACTTTTTTCTTAAAAAAAAGCAGCTCTATTCAATCAAATGAACCTTTTTTTGCTAATTCAGAAAAATAATTAGAAAATAGAGTAGAACTAATTCGGCTTGGCAAACAGATTGAAATATAGATAATAACTTCTACAAAAAGATGTAGGAAGAAAAGTATTTACTCATCAAGATTTTTGTTTGTAGCTTTTAGCTATTTCATTTTTATCAAAGTCTTATTTTTTGTGAGTGTTTGTTTTGGTTTCTTACTAAAATCATTTCAAACTAAAATCCTAAGAAAATCTAGAAAGAAAGCCGTTAGTTAGCGTTCTTCATTTATAAAAAATGCAGAGCAAATTTTTAGCAACTGACAACTTTTATACTTTTTTTTAAAGAATAACCAAGTTATTTGATTTTCTGAACAGTTTAAGTAGTAAGTAAAGTAAGTAAGTGGACAAAAAAGACCTTTTCTATTTGGAAAAGGTTTTTTTATTCGATTTTTTTAACGAAACAGTTATTTTCATCGTACTGATTAAAAATCCTTTAAAATTCAAATCAGTAAAAATGAAAACCAATTATTTATTATCATTTCTTATAGTTTTTAGTTTTCTAGCATTGCCTAGCTTTTCTATTTCTACAAATTTCATTTCAAAAACGAATAAAATAGAATCTGTAATAGAAGAAGACACATTCAATATTATGGCTTCTCACGGAATATTTTTGAGAGATAGCGCAAACCTGACTTCTAAAAAACTGGCTAAACTTCCCTACGCTACCAAACTCATTTTCCTAAATCAAGATACCATTTCTGAAGAACTAATTATTCAAGAAACGAAATACTTTGAGATAAAAGGCAGAATGCAAAAGGTAAAAGTTATTAGTCAGATTGATAGCTTAAACGACTTAGAAGGCTATGTTTTTGATGGATATTTGACTAAGTTTCCTGTGCCTGAGTTGGATTATAAAGGGACAGTAGAAAATAATTACTTATCTGCTGATTTGAACTATTTGAAAAGTAATTTCAAAGAATCTGAAAAATACGATATTGAAAAACGTGAGGATAATGAAGATTGGATTATCAAATGGAAGAAAAGATATGAGGAAAATATAATCTATGAGTATAATGAGTCTACGCCTGTTGAAGTACCTGTGCATAAAATAACGATTCCTAATCTATCCATAAGAGAAGCCTATTTTTTCTCAGTAGTATTGTTTTTTATTGAAAATAATGAGTACAATGAAGGAAATGCAATAGTTTTTGATGAAAATAATAGTAGTTTTAAGATAGAGCCTAACTTAGAAGCAGGCTGTTTTTATTCTATCTATCAAAGTAAT
This sequence comes from Bernardetia sp. ABR2-2B, assembly GCF_037126435.1. GTDB lineage: Bacteria > Bacteroidota > Bacteroidia > Cytophagales > Bernardetiaceae > Bernardetia. Next base: position 3,023,690 of record NZ_CP147020.1, read on the forward strand.
AATAACGAAATAATAATTGAATATGAATGTTGGGGGTGTTAAAAGCTTAAATAACAAAAACAGCCTTATTTTATTGATAAAATAAGGCTGTTTTTGTTTTCTACCGTCTAGGAAAAAGCAAGCCATTTTCCCTACAAAATTCTACTTATTCCATTTCCTTCATAATTTTCAAACGATTTACTTCACGGTTGGCAGGTTCTACTTCTTCCGAACTTGGGTAAGCTACTTCTCCTTTGTAGCCTTTCCACGTATGAACTACCCAACGTTTAGAATAAACAATCATTCTACGCATATCATTGACAACAAGAATAATAACAGGGAAAATAAGCAGAATCAAGAATGTACCAAAACCAATTCCATACGCTACTGAAACAGCCATTGGAATCAAGAATTGAGCTTGAAAACTCGTTTCCATAATAAGTGGTGCAAGTCCTGCCACAGTCGTAACTGTTGTAAGTAAAATCGCTCTAAAACGAGAAATCCCTGCATTATAAATCGCATCAGGCATTGTCATTCCTTCTTGAAGGTTGGAGTTAAATTTACTGACCAAAACCACAGCATCATTAATAATTACTCCTGAAAGTGCCAAAATCCCCCACAAACTAAGCAACGAAACAGGTTTATCAGCAAAGAAATGACCAAAAACAGCACAAAACAGTCCTAAAGGAATCAAGCACATAACTAAAATAGACTGACTAAGCGAACGGAAAGTAAGGGTAATCAAAAGAATAATCACAAAAAGCATAATCGGAAGTGCAAACTTCAAGGATTCTTGCGACTGACTACTACGCTGCTGCTGCCCTCCAAATTCGAAAGAAAGACTAGGATATTTACTTTTCATATCAATAAACGTCGTATTTTTTAGCTTTTCGATAATATCAACTGGCGAACCATTTGGGTCGGATAATTCAGCTTCTACGGCAATTTCTCTTGAGCCATTGAAGTGTTTTATATCTACAATTCCTCTATCAATCGTATAAGAAGCAACTTCTGAAAGTGGAATTTCCTTTCCATCTGCTGTTTTGATACGCATTGTTTCAAGTTGTCCTAAAGTCTCTCTACTCGCTTCTGGATAACGCACCCAAACACGGACTTCATCTGTTCCTTTTTGAAGGCGTTGTATTTCTTCTCCAAAAAAACCTTGTCGTATCTGCCCTGTAATATCTGCGTGTGTAAGTCCTAAAAAGTAGGCTTTTGGTTTGAGTTCTAGCTGTAACTCTCGCCTTCCCACTCTTTGGTTGTCAGTTATTTCTTTCAGACCTGCAAAGTTTTCTAGTTCTCGTTTGAGTTCTTCGGTAGCAGCATCTAAGGCATCATTATTTTTGGATAACAAACGAACTGAAATAGGTTTTCCAAAACGATTTCTCCCTGCTACGGTAAACATTTCAGCTTCTGGAATCTTACCTATTTTTTCCCTTACTCGTTTGGCAATATCATTACTGGTAATTTCTCTATCATCCATATCTAAAAGTGAAATAGAAACATTACCTGCATGTGAGCCACGTTCACTACCATCTGATGTACTTCCTAAATTTCTAAACGTAAAATTGATAAAATCTTTTTCATCATTAAATTCTTTTTTGAGTTCGTCGTTTACGTCCCACGTTGCTTTTTCGAAGCGTTCTAAATAGGAAATAACTTTTTCTTTTGGTGTTCCTGCCTTAAATGCAATATTTGCTTGAAAACTATCAAAAGGAATATTTGGAAAGAAAACTACTTTTATAAACTGTCCGTTTATCATTCCCAAAACAAGCATCACAAAGACAACTGGAACAAAAACATAGACATAACGAAAACGCAAAACGTGAGCAAGTGCTTTTCCATAGACTTTATGACGTAGAAAATCAATTCCTTTGTTTAGATTTTCTCTCCACTTTCCTTCACTTTGAGTATCTGCCATATCTTTATGTGTGAGGTGCGAAGGCAAAACAAAAAAGGCTTCAATAAGCGAAACAGCCAAACAAAGCACTACAATCAAGCCCATTTCTTGAAGAAAATCAAAACCTTCAATTCCGATAGCAATAGGCAAAAAGGCTACAATAGTAGTCAAGACAGACGTAAAAACAGAAGGCATCACTTCAAAAGTACCATCAACAGTAGCTCTCATAGGAGATTTTCCCATCTCAAAATGTGTAAAGATATTTTCTCCAATTACAATACCATCATCTACCAAAATACCAACTACGAGTATCATTCCAAAAAGAGAAATCATATTAATCGTAATTCCCATCAAGGCAGCAATAACAAACATTCCTGCAAACGAAATCGGAATACCAAGAGCCACCCAAAGCGACAAACGAAGACTAAGAAAAAGCCCCAAACAAATCAGAACCAAAACAAGTCCCATGATTCCATTATCGATAAGCATTTGAAGGCGTTGAGAAAGCAAATCAAAGAAATCAAAAGAAACGACTAGTTCAACATCTGAATGTTTTTCGTTAAATTCTTCGACATACTTATTTGCATAAATCGAAATTTCTTCTAAATCTTCTTCTTTTAATTTGGTAAGTTCTAATGAAACAGCTCTTTCTCCATTGATATGTAATGAATTGGGAACATCTGCAAACTGCTGTTTTATGGTTGCAATATCTCTCAAACGAAGATTGCTTCCATCGTCATTAGCACGAAGAACGATATTTCCAATTTTTTCAGCCATTTTTTCTTTGGCTCTCGAACGAATCAGAATTTCCTCTTCTTTAGACTTGATTGCTCCTGCCGAAATATCACGGTTATTGAGTCTAACGGCTGCTGCAATTTGGTCAAAACGCAAACCATAACGCAAAAGTGTAGCCTCTGGAACTTCAATAGAAATTTCTATATCTGGATAGCCACTAATATTAATTTGAGAAATAACGCCTGATGCAAGCATTTCATCTTCAATCTGTTCGGCATATTTTTTTAATAAAAACAAGTCTAATTCCTTTCCTTCCTTTGCTCTCAAACCCAAATACATGGTTCTGCTTCGTGGCTTGACTTTGAAAACTAAAGGACGTTCTGCATTTGTGGGAAAAGAATTGATTCTATCCACAGCGTTTTTGACTTCTGCAAGAGCTTCGTCAGCATCCACTCCACGTTCTAATTGAACAATAATACTGGCGTTATTCTCAGAAGAAGTAGAAGTAATTTCTTTTATCCCTTCTATTCCCTTTAAAGATTCTTCAATTTTGATAGTAACTCCTTCTTCCATCTCTTGTGGAGAAGCCCCCGGCATTACTACACCCACCGAAATATTGGTAGGGTCAATTTCGGGAAAAAAGGAGCGTTTCATTACCCAACCGTAAGAGAGCGCACCAAAAATGACCATCGTAAAAATAATGGCATTTGCCCAAATTGGATATTTTACAAAAAATTCGACAAGTTTTTTCATGTTGTTTTACAGTTTAAATCCTAAGGGTTTGGTAACTACTTTACGGATAATGTTTTTGATGTCTGACTAGACTTTTCTTCCTCCAAAACTTTTACAATCATTTCATTATAAGCATTTATTAAAGGTTCGGTTACTACTTTTTCGCCTTCGTTTATGCCTGAAATAATTAGTGTTTCCTTATTTGATTTTTTGATTTGAACGGTTTGAAGATGCAGAATCGAATCATTTTTGACGGTATAAACTTCATTATCATTAAAAACGGCTCTTCTTGGCACTTCAATAGCATCTTTGATTGTTCCTCCCTGCATAGTTGCACGTAGATACATTCCTGCATAAACAGGATTTTCACCTTTTTGAATTTTGACATACACATCCAAAGACTGTGTTGCTGGATTTACAATATCGCCTATTCGTGCTATTTTACCTATCCATTTTTGGCTATCATCTTCGGTGGCTACGTTTACTTCTGTACCTGTTTTGAGCCAATGTACATCTCTAGTATCAACAGGAACTTTGAGCTCTAACTGACTATTTTGAGCTAAACGCAATACTTTACCATTAGGAGGAGCAACCGAACCATTTTGCAAATAGACTTCAGTAATTGAACCCGAAAAAGGTGCAGTTATTACATATTTACTTAGTGTTGCTTCTTGTGCTTTAAGATTGTAATAGCTTGTCAAAATTCCTTTTGTAGCAAGAAATGTTTTTTCTTTTTCTGACTGGTAAGAAGGAAGTTTTGGTAATGGTTTTTCTACTTCCAAGTTGGCAAAATAATTACTCCAATCTTGATAACGACTTGAGTAATCGATTTTCATGTCAGGTAAAATCATTGCAATTTCTCGCATAAAATTACTTTTCTGCGCTTGAAGTCCTAGCTCAAATGTTTCTTTGCCAAGGGTAAATAAAACTTGTCCTTTTCTGACAGACTGACCCACTTGAAGATGCACATTTTCACGAATTTTGCCTGAAACCTCAGCTACAATATCGACAGGCTGCTCTGATTCTACTCTACCGAACGTAATTATTTCAGCTTCGATAGTAGAAGGATTTGCATTTTGTGTCTTGACAGCCATTTTTTGAGGTTTGGCTGTTCGTTTGGGAGGGTCTTTTTGCATACTTCCAAGCCATACGTAAAGACCATAACCTCCACCTAAAAAAATAATTGCAGCAGCAAGAGAGAGTAAAACTTTGTTTTTCATAAAAAAATGAACAGTAGAATGTAAAAGTAGATTTGTGAGATAAAAATTAAAGACTAAAAAAATAAATTCTTCTCGTAACTACTTTATAACCAAAGGATAAGTGAGCTATGAAAATGAAAATATACTTAGTTTAATAAAATAAGTCGTCGAAGTGTTTGCAAAGTTACGGGCTATGTGTGTATATTTGCAGATAATTAACACTCTTTATTGTAAAGGTTGTTAAGACAAACAAAAAGGACTATTAGCTCAGTTGGTTTAGAGCACTACCTCGACAAGGTAGGGGTCATTGGTTCGAATCCAATATGGTCCACAAATTCTATAAAAAAAGCTAGTAAAATCATTTTTACTAGCTTTTTTTATTACTATTTTTTTAACTTCCTTAATTAAACTTTGGATTTCAAAGCTTAGTATCTTTTTGTTTTAAATAAATCAAACAAAACAAAAAATCCCTCCCTTCCACTTTCCTATCTTACAAAAAAATGACATATTGCATATGATTCTATTTCTAAACAAAAAATAAAGTAAATCTATGTCTAAAGTCAGTTTTGGTAAGTGGGTGATTGTGTTGAGTTTGTTTTTGTCTTCTTGTGGAAGTAGCGATGTAGATTATGATAATGTAAATGATGTAATAGATAATTGTATTTCTAGTGAGCCTGTAGAAAATGCTGATTTGATAGACCCTTGTACGGGTTGTAATAGAGATACGCTCAGAAACACGCCTAGCAAAAAAATAGATAATCTGAATGTATATTTAGAAATTTCTGGAAGTATGAAAGGCTATATGCCCAAACAGACAGGCAGAAGCACAGGGTTTCAGAAACAAATGGCAAGTCTTTTTTCGTGGTTTGTAACCAGTACAGAAGCAAAAGGTAAAAAATTCTATGGCATAAAAGACGACCAAACAACATTAGAATTTGAATCAAAAGATGATGTAGCTTCAAAAATATCAAGAGCAGAGTTTGAGTTTGGAAAAACAACAACATTACCAGACTTGGTAGAAAAAATTATCAGAAAAAACGGACAAGAAGATGTTAGTGTTATCGTTTCTGACTTTTTATATTCTCCTCCCAATGTTCTGAATTTGGAAGGAACACTCAATGTTAGACTAAGAGAAATGTTTTTGAAACGCCCAGAAATGGCTCTTTCTGTCTATGCTTTCAAGTCTGATTATTCTGGAAAATTCTATACCGTTACCAATAAAGTAATAAATAACTGTTGTAATGACAAGCGTCCGTATTATGTTTGGGTATTGGGAAAACAGCCTTTGGTATCAAAAATTGATAAACTCATTGCCGAAAAAATGACCTTTGAAGAAGAATTGCATATTGGTAAAAAATATGGCAATATAAAAGGAGAAATCTTGGCACATTCGGGTAGAGATGAGTTTTCGACGTGGCAACGAAAATCAGACTGTCCTAATATTATTACAGAAGCAAAAAATATTTCTAAAGAAGAAAAATTAATCTACACTATTAGTCTGGATTTGAGTAAGTTACCTAAACAACATCAAAACTTAGAGTATCTCAAATCAAACTTGCGTGTCAGTTCTTCCAACTCAAAAAGTAACATAACCAATATTTACACGTATAAAGATTTTGAAAGCAAACTAACAAAGGAAGATGTAGTGCTTGCCAAAAAATATACTCATTTTGTAGAAATAGAAACCTCTTCAGTAGATGTTCCAAACAAAACTACGTTGAATTTAGAACTTCAAAATAGCCTACCTATTTGGGTAGAAAACTGGAATACAGAATCTGATGAAACTGATGCCGAGCGCAACGGAAAAACGGTTCTTCTAAAAAGAGTTATTTCTGGCATTCAAGAAGCGCACGAAAATGAAACGTTGTTTTCATATCCTTATATTATTACTGCAAGTGCTTTATAAAGAATGCAAACCGTCAACGAGGCTAAAGCCGTCGTTGAGGTCTTAATAAAAATCCTCATTGATAGTTTCATCTGAACCTCAATGACGATTGGAAATTTTTTAAAGAAATTATATTCGTAATTTCTAATTTGTAATTAGCTACGCTGATTATTACATAATTCGTAATTTATTTTTTTTATGAGAGATTTTTTGATAGCTATTTATGAGAAGTTTTTGAGAAGTGTAGCTCAAATCCCTTCCAATACTGTAACCACTTGGCGAAACGATGTTTTTCCTCTTTCGCTTTGGCTTCTTTTGGCTCTTAGCATTCTGATGGCAATTCTATTTTACTTTTTCTATAATAGGTTGTACTCCTCTTATAATAGTTTTGGAAGTTGGTTCAGAACATTTTTACTCAATGGTTTTCTAACTGGGTTAGTTTCTTTTATTATTGCTTATTCAGCCTTTTCTAAAGCATTCAAACCTGTTCTGACGCTTTCACTTTGGTATGCTGTACTAAACCTGCTGTATGGTTTTGTATTGTTTTTTGTGCTTTCCCTTATTTTTAAATGGTTTTCTACCAATGGACGAAAAACACCTTTTTAAGATTTTCAAACTTATATCCAAACCTATAAGGTTTTCAAAAAACTTATAGATTTAATGTTAAAAACAAAAAACACAAAGAAAATGAGCAGCAAAAACAATCTTTTTATCTTCGGAATTGGTGGAACAGGAACACGAGTAGTCAAATCGTTGATAATGCTTCTTTCGGCAGGTGTAAAAATAAATGCTGAAAAAGTAGTTCCAATTCTGATAGACCCACACGAAACAAGCGATGAATACAGAAAAGTAAAAATGATGTTGGAGCAGTATGAAAAGATGTTTCAACATTCCAAAACTACCAATACATCATTCTTTTCTACTGAAATATTACCACTAGGAAAACTGCATAGCGAAACTGTAAACGATGCAGAAAAAATAGATAATTCTTTCGGACTTAGTTTTAGCAAATACGCCAAAAATACTTTTGAAGAATTTATAGGTTACAATAAGGACATGTCTAGTCAAGACCAAGCTCTTGTTTCGATGTTTTTTTCTGAAAAGGATAGAAAAAGTGAAATGGCTGTTGGTTTTAGAGGAAATCCAAGTATGGGAAGCGTCATTTTGAATAAATTAGAGGATTCGGAAGAGTTTAAATTTTTCAAAAGAGTTTTTAATACTGGTGACAAGATTTTTTTAGTCAGTTCTATTTTTGGAGGAACAGGCGCATCAGGCTTTCCATTGCTTCTCAAAAATCTACAAAGTGCAGGAGATAATATTCAGAAAGCTGTAAAAGGTGCTGTCAGTGTGATGCCTTATTTTAAGCTCAACGAAAATACAGATAGTTTTATAGATTCAAACTCTTTCATTACCAAAACAAAAGCTGCCTTATCATTTTATGAAAATCAGCTAAAGGGAATTGATGAACTCTACTACATTGCTGATAGTCAGTTAGCAATGCACAATAATGATGAAAAAACACAAGAAAATGCAGCACATTTGGTAGAGATGATGGCAGCTATGGGAATTATTGATTTTACTTCCCTATCAAAAGGTTATGATACAAAGGTTGCTTCTACACAAAGAGATGCTAGTTTTCATGAATGTTCAGTAGAACTAGACTCCAAAGAACTTTCCTTATATAATCTTGATGAAGATACACTCCGAACTGTTCATAAGCCAATTATAAAGTTTTTATTCTTGACCTATGTTTATAATAATTTGGGCAGAAATGCAGATTCACAACCTTGGTTTAAAGAAACGTTAGGAAGTGAATACGATGATGCTTTTAAGAAAGGAAATGGAGAATTTGAGCCATTAGTAAAGTTTTTGGTAGATTATAATTCGTGGCTTAGAGAATTGGGAGTAAAAGAACGAAAGTTTGTCCCTTTCAATGTAGATACAGATATGAACGAGTGGGTAGTCGACCATGGAAAGATTGTAAAGAAAAGTTTTGCTACCAAGCTGTTTAATACTCGTCTTTCTGATGATAGAATAAATGTAATTCTCAATGATGAGGTAAGAAATCTAAAGACTGACCAAAAAGGATTTGAAAAGATGTTGGAGTTAATGGACAGAGCGACAGATTCTATTTATACAAAATATTTTAAGATTTAATTTTCTCAACAATAACTTTGTCAGTAGTTTTTTGGTAATCCAACATAACTCTGACAATAGTTTGTAATTGAACTTGAACTATTGACAGCCTTCTGAAAGGACTGTCAAAGTTTTATCAAAAGAAATAAACTAATTCAATTATGGCTCAAAATAATAGTCGTCATCTACTTACATTACGAAAAGAAAGAAAAACAGATAAAAAAGGCTGGCACACTACCGAAGTCTATAATGCTTCACGCATAGAAGAAATAGACGACCCCAACGGTTCGAAGGTAGCTATTCCACCAAGTTCTATTCCTACGCCTTTTGCACAAATGCACCTCTACGATGTGGCTTTCAAAATGGTAAATCGTTTGGGACATGAAGGAAATACAATTTATCATCATTTAGTTTCTGAATGCCTTGATGCCATAGATTTGATTTACAACCTTAGAGAACATTTACAGGCTGACAAAAATGGACATTTTTCTCTTATAGAATGGAATATTGATGAGAGAACGACATCACTCAAAGAATCTTCAAACGAAGGACATCAGCTTTTAGGAAAAACGTTAGAGCTTTTTACTGGGCAGCTTTCGCCTTTCAGTAAAGACAATCAAGGAGAGCGAAAAACGTCTAGTTTTTATATTCTGACTTACGATTCTACGCCTATTATTTCAACTTCGCCTCTTACTTTTGCTTTTGTTTCAAAAACAGCAGAACACGAAAAAGAGCATTTTTTAGATTTAGTAAGTCCTATCAAAACGCTAGATGGTAGAGCGATGTTTACAGGCTTGAAATCTTTACATCAGCGTCCGATGGAGTTTCAAATGTATGTTCATCGTCTGTTTTATTTGCACAAAGGGTTACTAAACCAGATGGACAATGTACACGAATATTTGCGTGTTCAGAGAGAAAAATTCCATAATGCAAAAGGAGATGAAATAAAAGACATCTACGATGAAAACTCCAAAATGGGAGCTTTCGAAATGGATTATAAAGATGTTGTAATCAATGGAAAAACGCCACGCATAGAAAGAGTAGCTTGGAAGAGTTGTGCGCCAATTATCACAGATGGCGATTTGGATAGTAGTTATTTGATAAAGCCAAGTCTATCAAAAGAAAAGACTGCTCGTTTAGAAATTGGAGAAGGAAGCAATTCGAAAAAGGTTTTGCCTTTAGTTCTGCAAGAAGGTTTTGATAATCCTAACTTTATCTATTTCAAAGGCAAACCTTGGAACAACAAAACCAAAGTAGAATTTTCTCTACCAAAAAAGAACTGGGAAGACCGAAATTTGCCACAGATAGGTTACAATTATCCATATTTGGTAACGACAGATTTATTAGCCGAAGATTTGATCAGAATGCCGTATCTTATTAACCCAGATACTTTCGTTGTTCCTGAAAACCATATTCATGCACAAAGTGTAGATTTCCTTCTGCCTGTAACTGATTTGTATTTTAAGTTTTTTGATGAAGAAACACTCATTGAAAATCTAACGATTGAGGAAGTAGATTCTGACCAAGGAAATATAAAGGTAACATTGAAAGTTCCGATAAAAGGGAATGCAAATTATAATGCTGCTGCCTTTCTTACCTTTACTCGTTTCTATGATTATGGAAACCCAAGAAATCAGAACAATGGAAAAATAATCAACTTAGTAGATGATGGCAGAGATGAAACAATGGATGATATTCCATCGCCTTTTTCTATCAGTATTTACCCTTTTGTGCGTACTGGTGATGCAGAGTACGACACAATGTACAAGATAATGTTACTTTCTTCACAGCTTGATAACGTTGAAGAATATGATTTGGTGGCTTATAATGAAGAGAATGAAATTTCTACCAGCGATAGTGCGATTGAAAAAATAAGCAGGTTCGAACGAAAAGTAGAAGGTTCTCATCTGTCTGTTTATTCAGTTTCAGGAACTTGTTTTGATGCGTTAGAAATAATTACTCCCTACAAAGGAAAAACAGGAGAAAAAGCAAGAGGTTGGATTGTACCACGTTGGAAAAAACCACCACATAGAGGAACAAATCCAAAACCATTTACAGTAGCCGTAGATTTTGGAACAACAAATACATTTGTTGCCTTCACAGAAGATGATGCAGCCACAGCAGGAAAAATAAAAACCTATCCATTCTTCATTGGAGAGGAAGACATGCAAGCCGTTACGCTCAACAAGCCAACAGCAGATAAAAAACATGTAATGTTAGAAAGGTATAGTTTTGATGATAATGCGATTGGACTTGCCACTACATTTTTTCAAGACCGAATGTTTATGCCAAATTTGATTGGAAACCCTCCTGCACAGGAATCTATTTATCAAAATTGGAGAAACTCTTTTCCTATCCGTACAGCTCTTATTCATTCAAACGATGTAAAATTTGATGTACTTCTCAATGCTGCTATCGGATTTTTATATGAAAAAGACAACTTAGATATTGCAAGGCACGGACAAGAGGTAACAACTAACCTAAAATGGTCTGCTGATAACTCTAAGTTGGTAGAAGTTTTCATTGAGCAAATACTTCACATGATTCGGAATAAAGTAATTTTGAACGGTGGCGACTTGTCAAGAACTCGTTTGGTTTGGTTTAAGCCACTTAGTTTACCAAAAACACTGACAGACAAACTAACTAAAGTTTGGAACGAAAACAGCCGAAAAATATTAGGTAAAAACGTTACTGTTCGTTTAGTGAATGAATCAGAAGCTCCTTATTTTTATTATCGTGCAACTGGAAAAGTAGATAAAAGTAGTTCGGTCGTTTCAATAGATATTGGAGGTGGTTCTACTGATATTGCCCTTGTTTCAAATGGTGGCAAAAACAGGTTAGCTACTTCTGCATTTTTTGGAGCAAATACACTTTGGGAAGGAAGAGATAGCAAAGATTCAAATCAATCAACAGAAGGAGGCATTGTAGCTAAATATCGCCCTTGGTTTAAGGAGCGAATTTCTCTTACTAAAAAGGGAATTAGTCAAGCAGCAGGTTCACGTATCGAAATGATTTTTAATGAAATTATGGATAGTGGGCGTTTTGATTCTGGCGACAAATCTAGTTTTATGTTTTCAGCAGACCACATTGATTTTGCCGAAAAACTAAGCGAAGACAAAGACATGTTGCTCTTATTCTTACTTCATTATGCAGCTTGTGTTTATCACGCTGTGCAGCTTTTGGCTGTGAGTGGAATGCCTTATCCAAAAGATTTTTGTTTTAGTGGTACAGGCTCAAAATACTTGAATCTTTTAGACCATAGTGAAGATAAAAATGGTTTGCAGAAGTTTACCGAAATTTTTGCTCAAAAAACCTATGAGAAATATAAAGAACTAGGAATTAATGCCAAGCAACCATCAGAAAACAGCTTTGATGCAGCAGAGGAAGAAGAAAACGTCTTTGAAGGTTTTGGGGAGCTAGAAGGTGGTTTGCCAAGTCAAGATAGTCAAGAAACCTTTGAAGTGGGGGGAAGTATAAATCTTCACATGACCAAAGAGCCGAAAGAAGCAACCTGTTTTGGTGGTATTCATAGTTTTTCAGAAGACTATAAAGAATTAGGATTAGGACAAAATATCAATACGGTATTTTTGGGAGAAATTGATGCTAATTCAGAAGAACTCTTGCCACAAAGAAACCTAACCTATGAAGAACTCATCGATGAAAATGGTAAGCCGACCAAAGAAGGAAATCAACTTGCTGTAAGAATAAATAAAAACTTAGACCAGTTTTTAGAACTATTCTTAGATATGAACAAAAATCCTCAAACTCGTTTTGAAGATTTCAATATCGAAACAAATTTAGATGCGTTTGAAAAAGGTTTTAAAGCCATTAAAGCAAAAGAACTTGCCAAAGGAATGATATACGAACGTAGCAATGCTTCGGGTGGTTATACGCCTGTTCGTGAATCATTTTTCTTTTATCCTTTGCGAATAATTATTAGAGATTTGGCTCTTGCAATGGCAAAAAATAAAACTGTAAATATGTAAATCATAGATTGTAGGGGCGATACATGCATCGTCCCTACATCTGAAAAACTAACTTTGAAAACAGAAAACAAAAACTTCCATGAAATCCTTTTACATTTTTTTATCTCTAGTTTTTATATTCTTTTTTAGTAATCATTCTGCGTTTGCTCAAACTAAAGAATCAAACCAAAAAGTAGTTCATAAAGCTACTGATAAGATGAATTACGAGTTTGCATTGGCTATTTTGAAAAGAATCAATGAACTAGATAAAAATGTGAAATTTTCTAATCCAAAACTAACTGACACAACGTTTACAAATGTAAAACAGCTCAAACCAAGAGTACAAGCAGAATCTTTAGATAGAATTTTTAGCAAAGAGCAGTTGAGTGATAATGTTGCAGGTTATATTTATGACATAAACTTTGTAAAGCAGAGTGATAAATATTATCCTACAGAAGATTTAGTTTCTAGCTTAAAATCATTGGATAAGATTGAGAAGAAAGTTTTACAACGAGTAAAAGATTTTGGAGAGCAACAAAACAAATTCAAACTAACCTCAAAACAGTACAATAATTTAAAACTAAGACTTACTAAAATCAAAAAATCGGCTGTCAGTCAGTTAGAACCGAAAGAGGATAAAAAGCTAGATGGTCAAAATAATATAGATTCCACAAATCAAATTATAAAAGACAGCGTAGATACACACAGTCGTGTGTCTGATGAAAAAAGAGATTCTACAAAAATTATTTTTTATAAAATTAATCAAGAAGAAGAAAAACAACTGATAGGAAAGAGTGAAACAGCAGAGGGAGAAAAACAAACCTATAAGTTTGGTTTAGATATAAAAAATACAGATTCTATTCAAGTTCGTGTACAAGGTAATTCTACATTAGATACTATATTTTTGGCTGCAAATATAAATAACTCTCTTACTTTGGAAGGACAAAATAATATTTATATGATTGATTTGAACGTAGCAACAACACAAGAAGATGATTATATCATGTGGATTATATTTTTAGCCATTGCTGCTTTTGTTATTGTCTTTGTTTGGTACAAACAAGGACAAAAAAAACAGTCTGAAAATCCGAAAGAAATTAAACAAGAGGTTATAAAAAAAGACCCTTTGAGTAGGAATGATGTAGTAGCTAAAACAGTTATTCCAACAGAAAAAAATACTGAAGATAAAGAACGAAAAACAGTAGTTGCTCAGAATCAAACTCAGAATCAAATTGAAGAAGAGAAAAAGCGATTGACAGCTATTCTGAACAATTCAAAACTTTCTGATGAGCAAAAACTCAAAGAAGCTAAAAGTGAAAATGTAATTATAGAAGTAGCTAATAATGCAGAAGTAAAAGGATTGATGCAAAAAATAGAAGAACTTTCAACTAAACCAAAGACAACAAATACAGAAAAGGAAGTAGTCAAAGAACAAAAAATTATTCAAGAAACTCCAACTCCATCCAAAAACATAAAGAATTATCATGAACCTTTATATGTTTCTCTGTCAGATATAAAAGACGAGGGCATACAATCACAGCGTAAAAAAGGAATGAGTAATACCATTTTTGTCATTCGTCCGTATAGTAAAAGAGATGCAGAAGCCAAAGAAGCTGATTTTCTTTTGCATTCTGATATAAAAGATATGGCTTTTGAATCTATTTTTCGTTCTATCGAAAAGCTAGACCATCTTATTGAGCATTCTACATTTACTGAAAGTGCTAAGAAGATAGTACAAGAAGAAAAAGGAAAACTCATCAAGGAAAATGACGTATGGAAAATTAAGCAACGTTTGAAAGTAAAATTTTCATAAATTTAAAATTCCTCAACTACGGCTGAAAAAAATATAAATAATGACAGAACAGGAAATAGCAAAGTATAAAGAACAGTTACGCCTTCGCAAATTAGGCGTAGCAATATATGAGTTACAAACTATTTTAGGACAAAAAATAAGTGCTACTGAAAAAACACAACAAGCAAAAAAATATTATCAAAAAATTGATAATGCAATAAAAAATGAGGAAGTAATTTTAGACTTGATGCACAAAATTACTGGAGAAAAAATAAATGTAGAGGAGTATAAAACGCCTGTAAAAACACAGCCTATTCCCATAAGAAAAAATCAAGCAATTTTAGATGAGCTTTTACAAAGTGAGGAGACCAAACAACCACCTAAACCACAAACTCAAAACCCTCCTATCACAGAAATTCCACAACCAATAGCATCAAACTCTTTTCCAATAACGACATATCTTTCCATAAGAGATATTCACAAAGAGGATGATGAGACCTTTTTTAAAAAGGGTAGGAATAAAGCTGTCAGTAATAGTATTTTTGTGATTCATCAAACTTCAAATACAGAAGCTACTTTCGAAACTTGTAAGGAGATAAAAACCAATTTTTTCAATTCATTTTATCGCTCTCTGTCTGGTTTTGTTTTTGCCTTTGAAGTAGTAGGTTCACCTTCTTTTGAAGATGATAAAGTAGAGACATTAGAAAAAGGAAAGCTAACTAAAAAAAATGATTACTGGAAAGTAACTCAAAAAGCCAAAATACAATTTAAGAAAGAGGAAGAATAATGTTTGATAGACCAGAAGAAAAAAAACCACGAAATACAGGAAGAGTAAATAATAATGCAGAAAATACAAGCTCTTCGAAAACAAACATAAATTATCTTTATATATTCATTGGTATTTTTGTAGTAGTTGGAATTATTGGTGGTGGAATTTTCCTATATAGTTTAGGTAAAAAATCAAATTTACCTTCTGTTACAGAAAATACAGTTCCAATTACAGAAATCACAGCTACAAGAACAGAAGAAATTCCATTTCAAGAACTTACAGGAAAATACACAGGAAGTATCAATAATCAGCCTATTACAGTAACCATATTTTCAGAAGGAGAAAAAAAGCGTTATTCTTATTCAAAAAATAGTCGTCTTTCCTATATGCTTTTTCATTTCCCTGCAACTAATGATATAAATTTTCATAGACCCAAAGAAGGTTTGGCAGAGTTTAGAGCTTTCAAAGAAGGGAATACGATTATTTTACGCTCTCTAAAAGTTGAATTACGAAAAATAAACTAACTCAAATGCCTATAATAAGAAGTAAATACCAATCTGAAACAACAACTATTGAAGAATTTTATGCGAATGAAGATGTAGGAATGGCTCTTGTAAGGTTAGGAAAAGAGATGCTCAAGTTAATAGAGTTTATTAATAAAAACTTTACTGAAACAGAGTTATTTGTTTTTACATCACATTATAGAATGTGTATTCAAGATAAAGATTCTGAGCGATTAGAAGAATTTGTTACTATTAATGCTTCTCCATTTCTAGAGAATTATCATTTCCACTACAAGTTACCTATTGAAAAAAGTCCTTGGAAAGATGCTTGGATTACTGGCAAAGCAGAAAGTGTAGAAGAAGGTCTAATCTTTCTAATAAAATCAATGATTGGTACAGAGAAATGGAAAAGTAATAAGGAACTGAAAAGTTTAGCTAAGAAGTATAATATCTATGATAAGGATTGAAATTTTTCATGAAGCTCTAAAACCTGCTTAATCAAAGAATGAGAAGCGTCATTATAAATCACAAAGTCGGCACGTCTTAGCTTTTCTTCTTCTGGCATTTGCTTAGAAATAATAGCTTTTACTTGTTCTTCGCTTCGGTGCGAATCTCTTTTTAACACTCTTTTTATACGCTCTTCCAAAGGCGCATGAACTACAATAATAGCATCTAAAACTTTATAGGAATCAGATTCAAACATTAGAGCTGCTTCTTTCAATAAGTACGGGCTTTTGGCTGCATTTTCATTGTACCAATGTTGATAATCTCTTCCTACGGCTGGGTGTACAATAGAATTGAGAATTTCTATTTTTTCGTTATTCTCTTGATTAGAAAAAACAGTTTTGACTAAGTAATCTCTATTAATCTCATTTTCACTTAAATAAACTTCATCTCCAAAGGCTTTTTTGAGTTCTTTTTTCAGAATATCATCTGTTATCATTACCATCTTTGCACGAGTGTCAGCATCATAAACAGCTATTCCTAGCGTTTCGAAGATTTTACAAACCGTACTTTTTCCTGTTCCTATTCCACCAGTTATTCCTAACTGAAGAATTTTATTTTTTTTAGTTATTTGTTTTTTCATTTTTATAAAACTTATTTTATGATATTGGAGGTGGATTCTTTTTTAGAATATCGTCTGTTGGATTATCATCTTCATCATCTTGATTTTGTACACCTTGTAAGAAACGGTTTATATCAGAAGCAACAGTTCCCTCTATTCGTTCTACAAAAAGCCTTTTCATTGCCATTTCATTAAGACCTTGATAGGGAGGAATTTTGAAATCATAATAATACTGTTCTTTTTTTAGATTTTCAGCGATATTTCTATAATTATACCAATTACTCATCGGTTGTTGTAGTTTGTCAAGTGCAGCCACCACAGCAATAACTCCTGAAATAATAGCACTCATTAGTCCACTATATTCTTTTATAGCTGGAACATATCCACCAACAGCAACAATAATTGGAATCAAAGCACCCAAAAAAATGACGATTCGCTGATACCACATAAAAAGATTCTTATTAATAACAGCTTTTTTATCATACCAAATTACTTGTTCCATATAACGCTTCATAAAATAATCTACATAATCATTATGCGTCGTAATTTGATGATAATTATACTTTTGTCCATACATTTCTATCTTAGTGTCATAAGGATTATGAGTATAGTTTTGTGATGAACCTGTTGAGTTTTTTTGTTTTTTATTTGTTTTGTCTTCCATATTCTTTCAAAGTTTTTGAAGTAGCCGTGAACGAAAGTCCCCAGTTTGATTCTGTACTAATCATGATAGTTTCTACCATAGGGGCAACAATTGGTTTGCTACTTCTCCATTCTAAAATGAAATTTGCTCCTACTCCTCCTCTATCATCATAAAGCGCAATAACGTGGTTTTTAGTTTCCAAACTATTTACTTTTATAGGTAATTCAGAAGCTTTTATTTCCTTCAAAATATTTCCTTCTGTATCATAATATTCCAGACGAGTAATATAAAATTCGCCATCAAGATTTACGTTTCTGATGCTGAGTGTTGAAGAAAGTCGCTCTGTACGGTGGTGTCCAATACTATAAATTTCTGAATAAACAGGAACATACAAAAGCTGCCCAAAACCTAAAGAATCTTTTAGTTCTTGTGAAGGGAATGTATTCGAACTAAGCGCATTTTTGTCTTTTATACTGGTTAGTTTTATCAAACTTTTTGAGTTTAATTCTTTGATATAGTTTACATCTTCATCAGTATAAGTGGTTTCCGAACTAGATTGAGAAATAAATTCTTTTGAACCATGCTCACATGAAGAGAGCAAAAATAGATTAATAAAACCTATACAGAGTATAAAAAGGGTTGATAAAAATGAAGATTTTTTTTTGAGCATATTTTTATGAAATAAAGTAGTTTGAAATTCAATTAATTACTTATCACTATTTCCTTATTCATCAATTAATTCTTCTCTAATTTTGGAAATTAAAGAATAAACTTCACGTTGAGGTAAATAATAATACTGTAAGGCTTGTGTAAAAAGTTCTAAATTAGTTTCTAATTCATCAGTTACGACTATATCAGCACCTGCTTTTTCGATGGTTGCAATATCTTTTGCACGTTTGTTTCTTACCAACACGCCAACCTCTGAATTGAGGTATTTTATTTTATGAGTAAGCACTTTTGTAATTTCTAAATCTGTCAGAGTAATGACGACTATACGAGCTTTGTCAAAGTGAACTTGATGCTGAACTTCTTCATTCATTGCATCACCAAATAAGATGTTTTTTCTATACAAGCTATCTTTTTTTACTTTTTTAGGGTCAGTTTCGATAATTATGAATGGAATATTTGATAATCGTGCAGCTTTAGCAATTGTTTTTCCATTATAGCCAAAACCTATAATTACGATATGGTCTTCTAAGTTTTTGTCCTTAAATTCGTGCAAAAATTCTGGAAGTTTTACTCTCTTAGTTGCCCAGTTACTTATCACTTTTGGTTTCGGTAGTTTATAAATCAAGAAGTGAGCTATTTTTTTAGAGTTAAGAATAAGCATAGGTGCTATTGCCATAGACAAAACAGAAGTGGAAAGGAAATATTGATAAAGCTCAATAGGCATCAAACCAATTTCAGTTCCTGATTTTGCAAGGATAAAAGCAAACTCTCCAATCTGACAAATAGAAATACCTACCATAATAGCTGTTTTTGCAGTTATTTTCAGTGCCTTCACTGCCCAAAAAGCCAAAAATGCTTGAATTGCCATACTCATAATAGTAAGTAGAAGAATTTCGCCAAGGTTGTACCACAAAAAATTTATGTCCATCAACATTCCAATAGAAATGAAGAAAATACTGGTAAAGATTTCTTTAAATGGCAAAATATAACTCGTTGCATCGTGAGAATAATCAGATTCTGACATTACTAACCCTGCCAAAAAAGCTCCTAAAGCAAGAGAGAGACCAGCTAAAGAAGTGAGATAAGCCACAGAAAAACAAATTACAACAATAGTAGAGATGAAAAGCTCTTTACTTTTAGTCATGACAACTAAATTGAGAAATGGCTTCAGGACAAATTTTGAAATCAATACCAAGAATGCTAATACAGCAGCCGTTTTTACAATCATCAGGAATATCTCTTGTACAACATTGTCAGCCAAACCAGCCAAAATAGGCATCATGAGCATCATAGGAACGACAGCAATATCTTGAAAAATTAGAATGGCGAGAATAATCTGTCCATGTGGACTTCCCATTTCGCCACGAGTTTGGAGTAGTTTTAATACAATAGCCGTACTGCTAAGTGTCGAAAGAAAACCATAGAAAATAGCAATAGGCAGGTAATCAATCGTTCCGAAATAGGTAATGAAGGCAAAAACAGTTGTTGTTAGGATAAGTTGGAGAGAACCAGCTATAAAAACAGCTTTTCTAATTCTTATTAGATTAGGAAGCGAAAACTCCATTCCAATCGTAAAAAGAAGTAAAACTACACCAATTTCTGCCAAAATATCAATATGTTCTTGGCTTGTAACTAATTTCAGAACATAAGGACCTGCTAGTACGCCAGTAAGCAAAAAGCCTACAATACTTGGCAAACTCACTCGGTGTAAAAGTAATATTACAGGAATAGCAAGAGCCAAGATGATAACTACATCACTAAGAATAGAGGGAATAGATAGAAGCATTGCATAGAAATTAGGGTAAGATTAGGATATTATTAAGAGGCTGATACAGAAAAATAATTACTTCTAAAGATAATAAATTATGAGAAAGTAAAAAATTAGCAATTAGAAATTGATTTGGTCATATCAATAATATTTTTTATTCATAAAAATTGCAATTTCAAAAAAAAGAGTTTATATTTGCAGTTCTATTCAAAAGAGTAAAAACAAGATAAGATATTGAAAATGAGCCTTCTCAGCACATTAAATTTACAAACTTGTTGTTTTATGATACGTTTGTAAATGAGTATTTTAAGCAACTTTTAGGTACTCACTAGGCAAAATACAGTTTTAAGATACGATGCAACTTCTAAAAATTGTTTTTTCTAGTTTTAAATTTGCATTCATTTTTAATCGTATATAATTAGTTTATAATACGTATTTTATCTCATAACATCTTTTTTAGAGTTTTACGAAATTAAAAATACAACTCGTATTTCATTTATATTTACAACTTAGAAAAACAAAAACTCATTATTATAATTTATTTTTGTTTTACTATAAATTTTATTCATTATGGCACGAGTGTGTGACATCACTGGCAAAAGAACGCAAACAGGAAACAATGTTTCTCATGCGAATAACAAAACAAAACGTTGTTTTTATCCAAACTTGCAGAAAAAACGTTTTTATATTGCTGAAGAAGATCGTTTCGTTACTTTGAAAGTTTCGACTTCTGCAATCCGTACTATCAGTAAAAACGGAATCCTTCCTACAATGCGTAAAGCAGTAGCGAAAGGACACTTGCACAAAAGTTTTTTAAAACCTGCTCAAGAAGCATAGAGGATAATTACGAATTAAAAATTACGAATTACGAATTTAATACATTGAACATCAATGATTTATTATTCGAAACAAGTATGTTATTTAATTTAAACTCCTAAACTAGTTTTAAGACTTGAGTTTGATTTGCTTATTAAACTGAATAAATTATGTTTATAATTGTTTTTTGAGCATCTTAATCAAAATATAACTTTACATCTCTACTTTTGAAACTTTACTTGATATATATCATAAAATAAGATTCAAAAGTTAATTTATTATTATCATGGCTAAGAAAGGCAACCGAGTACAAGTGATTTTGGAATGTATGGAACACAAAACATCTGGCGTTCCAGGTACTTCTCGTTATATCACTACAAAAAATCGTAAAAATGTAACAGAGCGTTTGGAATTGAAAAAATACAATCCAATCCTTAAAAAACATACGATGCACAGAGAGATTAAGTAATTTTTTATTATCTTATCTTTCATTCAAATTAGATTTTAATCATATTAGATAGTCAAGCTATTTAGTATTCACTCATTTAAGTTTAACTATTATGGCTAAGAAAGTAGTAGCAACCCTCAAAAAAGAAGGTGGTCAGAAATGGGCAAAAGTAATCCGTACAATACGTTCGGAAAAAACTGGAGCTTATACATTTAAGGAAGAAATTGTTCCAGAACAAATGGTACAAGAAGTAATGAATCGCAAAAGCTAAATTTTATATAATAAATAGCCTTTCAGTTTATTAATACTTCAATAGTCCTTAAAAATGGTATTTATTAAAGCAAAAGACTAAAAGTCCCACGACAGTAATGTTTTTAGGGACTTTTTTTCATTCATATTATCTTGTATTTCATTAGGAACAATTACGAATGTAATGCTCTGATAGTCAGTAATTTGTTATTTTGAAATGAGTATGTTATTTAATTTCAATTTCTTATATAAATTACTAGTTAGTCATTTATAAAAAAATACTAAGTCAAGAATACTGAAAAACTGAATACAAATCTGTATTTTTGTATTTCTGATATCGAATCCTAGAAGCTTTCAAAGTCTCTCAGGGTTTATGTTTCATAACTTATCTTCTCCACCCATTTTCGAACAACAGTATGTCTATTTTCAAGAAATTTTTTACTAAAGAACAAAAACAAACGCTAGACAAAGGTCTTGAAAAATCAAAAACTAATTTTTTTGATAAAATTGGAAAAGCTATTGCAGGAAAGTCAAAAGTCGATGACGATATTTTAGACGAACTTGAGAATATCTTAGTTGCCTCTGATGTAGGTGTTGATACAACAGTTAAAATCATTAATCGTATCGAAAAACGTGTTGCAGAAGATAAATATACTACCACTTCAGAGCTTGATAGAATATTAAGAGAAGAAATAGCTGCTCTTTTGGCTGAAAATAACTCTTCTGATGTAGAAAATTATGACCTTCCAAGCACTGTAAAGCCATATGTTCTGTTAGTAGTGGGAGTGAATGGTGTAGGAAAAACGACAACTATTGGAAAACTAGCTGCCAAATATAAGGCTTCCGGTAAAAAAGTATTATTAGGAGCTGCCGATACATTTCGTGCTGCTGCCGTCGACCAACTTATCGAATGGGGGCGTAGAGTAGATGTTCCTGTGATTTCAAAAGGAATGAATGTTCACCCTGCAACTGTCGCTTATGAAACTGTAGAAGAAGGAATTAGACAAGGTGCAGATATTGTAATTATAGATACAGCAGGACGTTTGCAAACAAAAGTAAACCTAATGAACGAGCTAACAAAAGTTCATAAAGTAATCAAAAAGCATATTCCTGATGCTCCACACGAAGTAATGTTAGTATTAGATGGAAGTACAGGACAAAATGCGTTTATGCAAGCAAAGGAATTTACAAAAGCAACTGAGGTTAGTTCTTTAGCCATCACAAAATTAGACGGAACAGCAAAAGGAGGCGTAGTAATTGGAATTTCTGACCAATTCAAAATTCCTGTAAAATATATTGGTGTAGGAGAAAAAGTAGAAGACCTTCAAATTTTTAATAAAAAAGAATTTGTAGAATCGTTTTTTACAAGAGGATAATCTTTTTCAGGAACAATTACGAATTAAAAATTACGGATTACGAGTTTAAATGCTTAAAAATCAATTAGTTGAAAAAATAAAAGTATCAATTTATTTAATTTCTATTCCTCATAAAAAAACACTAGACTTTAAAAGTTTAGTGTTTTTTTTCGTTTTGAAATAACAGAAGCTTCTGATTAAATCTACATATCAAATTTTCCCAGTTGTCGTAATAAAGCTCTCAAATCTTTTGGATATTCAGTTACTGCTTTGATAGTCTCTCCATTCATTCCTTTAAAAGAAAGTTCTTTTGCGTGAAGAGCTACACGTTGCATGAGAGGTAATTCTTCT
Organism: Bernardetia sp. ABR2-2B; assembly: GCF_037126435.1. Classification (GTDB taxonomy): domain Bacteria; phylum Bacteroidota; class Bacteroidia; order Cytophagales; family Bernardetiaceae; genus Bernardetia. Next base: position 3,046,650 of record NZ_CP147020.1, read on the forward strand.
TCCCACTTTTTGAGGTTAAATTTTTTCTTCTTTATTTCTGATAAAAATAAATCCTTTCCTCCATATGCTTTATCAGCTACTAGAGGCGCACCTTTAGTTTGTGCGTGAACACGAATTTGATGTAAACGCCCAGTAATTGGACGGCACTCCAAAAGTGTATAATGACGAAAAGCCTCTAAAGTAGTAAAAAAGGTAAGTGAGTGTTTGCCCTGTCTGTAATTAACAGCCGAAAGTCCATTTTTCATTTTGTGTAAAGGAACTTCAACAGCCTCCTCTTGAAAGTCATGAACACCCACAGCAACAGCATGATATACTTTTTCAACTTGACGTTCTTGAAACTGAATAGAAAGATGACGATAGGCTTCAAAATGTTTTGCTATCGCAACAGCTCCACTTGTTTCTTTGTCCAAACGATGTCCTAGTTTTGCTTCTGGAAGCTCTGCTCTGACAATCTGTAAAAGATTCATCGCATTGCCCAAGCGTTCATCTAAAGAAGACAAAAAAGGAGGTTTATCAACAATTAAATAATCGTCGTTTTCAAAAATAACAAGGTCAGAAAGTTTATAGCGTTTCATAAAATACTCTACAGAATAAAGAAAATCAAAAAATAAAGACTACAAAATTACGAATTTCTTAGGAATAAATATTTATTTTTCAATTATTCCTCCTCTTCTACTACTTCAGTACGTTGTAATTTAAAAGTAAACTGTGTTCCTTCTCCGACCTTACTTTTGACGCTAATTTTAGAATTATGTTTTTCAATAATATGTTTTACAATAGCAAGTCCTAAACCTGTTCCTCCTTCTTGTTTCGAACGACTTTTTTCTATTCTATAAAAACGTTCAAAAATACGTACTAGGTGTTCTGGTTCAATTCCATTTCCATCGTCTTTGATAGATATTTTGAGGTTTTTTGTTGTTTGAGTAAGTGTAACTTTTACTGTTCCACCTTCTTTTCCATATTTAATAGCATTAATAATCAAATTTATCAAAACCTGTCTAATACGATTATAATCAGCATATACATAAATACCTTCTTCGTACTGACTAACTAGTTTTAGTGTAACTCCACGTCTTTCTGCTTTATTTTCAAGCTGTTCGAAGACTTCCAAAACTTGCTCTTGCATATCATATTCTTCTTGGCGCATCGTAATATCCCCTGATTCTATTTGAGAAAGTGTCAGTAAATCCTCTACTAAAGCAGCTAATGCCTTCAAACTTCGTGCAGCCTTTGCTAAAAATGAATCACGCACATTTACATCATCTACTGCACCATCAATAAGTGTAAGAATAAATCCTTGTGCTGAGAAAATAGGCGTTTTGAGTTCGTGCGAAACATCTGCAATAAATTCTCTTCGAAATACTTCCATTCTACGAAGCTCATCTATTTCTTTTTGTTTTTGTCCTGCATACGCCGTAATTTCTTGATTTACTCTTCTTATAGGATTTGCAGAGGGAAGAAGGTCGGAAGAAGGAGGAACAAATTTGAAATCTTTTTTCTTTATTTTAGATAACTTGCTATAAACATTATTTATTTCTTTGAAAATAAGAAATTCAAAAGCAATATAAATTAAAATAAAAGAAGATGAAAAACAGACTAAAAAACAGACAGATAAAGCCACCGAATTAACACTAGGAGTCAATGACAAAAAAGCACTCGTTACACTACTTACTAATAGAGAGAGTATAATAGCCACAGCTCTTGAGCTTACTAACGAACGCTTGAGAGCATTCATAAGCTTATCAAAAATACCTTTCCCTTTTTTTGTGTCCAAATCAGAATTACTTTTTATGAGCATTTATTTCTACATTTCATCAGGCAACATAAATTTATACCCAACTCCCTTTACAGTCTTGATATAACTATCCCCAATTTTTTCTCTGATTCTACGAATATGAACATCAACCGTACGAGCCAAAACATATACATCTTGTCCCCAAATATTCTTCAATAAATCTTCACGGTTATATACTTTATTTGGGCTTTGAGCCAAAAAGTAAATCAACTCGAATTCTTTTTTAGGAAGAGCAATATGTTCACCATCTTTTTGTAAAGTATAACTTGTTTTATCGATATACAAATCCGAAATTTCGATAACTTCATGCGTTTGTGTTTGCTGCTTCTTAAACTCTCTACGGAAAAGGGCATTGATACGGCTCATGAGCGCACGAGGCTTGATGGGCTTGTTCAGATAATCATCTGCACCAACATCGAAAGCTGCAACCTCTGAATATTCTTCGGCACGAGCTGTCAAGAAAATAACGTATGAGTCTTTCATATCAGACATTTCCCGAAGCTGACGACACGTTTCGACACCATCCATTTTGGGCATCATAATATCTAAAAGAATAAGTTCAGGCTTAAAAAACTCTGCTTTTTTTATCGCTTCTTCGCCATTAGAAGCAATTTCTACTTCATATCCTTCACGTTCCAAATTGTATTTGAGCAAATCCAAAATATCAGGTTCATCATCTACGACAAGTACACGGTTGTTATTCTGCATTAGAATGAGTAGTTTTTTTGATTGAATTGATAGAAGTAAAAATAGAATCAGATAAATTTTATACAAAAATATACAAAAATTCCTCTATTCTTTTAGTTTTGCAAAAATAAAACTTATCAAGCAGTTTCTCATTAAGAATGATATAAACTTATTATGAATTTTTGAAAAATCTGTTTTTAGTAGATTAACTCAATATCAAAAAGTATGGACATAAAAAAAACCGTTTTAGAAATTAATCTAAAACGGGTTCTGTCAAGTAAATGACTTAGTAGCGAGAACAGGAGAACAACAGAAACGCCCAAAAGTGCATACAAAGGAATTTGAGGATGTTTTTTTGTTGTATAAAGATTTGGCACGTCCATAAAATAGGCTTTTTTGAGGTGTATTTGGCAATTATTTGGCACAAAAAAGAGTAAAACATAGTCTAAAATATAGGATTTTGTTTAGAATATGTAATACAGAAAACAGAGAATAAACACTTTTTTTTAGAGCTGCATAAATAAAGAAAAATTATGTTGCATTATTTGAGTATTTAACCGTTTTTTGGTTTTTTGCTGTAAGGCTAAAAGTTTTACCTATAATGATAATTTATTCCTTTATCTGTTTTTCTAAACTTCTGACTTTGTCTTGTAAAAGTGAGATTATCATTTCCTTATCTTCAATGATACTTTCTAACTTTTTTACGTACTTGTTTTTTTCCTTCAATTCATTTTCTATTACTTCCTTTTCTCTTTCGTGTTGCTCCGAAATATCTTGATACATTTCTGTAACTTCATCTTTACTATCTGTTATTAAATCATTGTAAGGCACTTTTAGTATTGTAGCTATTTCTTTTACTCTATCAATAGTAAGTTTAGTTTCGCCTCGTTCTATGCGTCCATAGGCATTTTGACTCATTCCCAAAAGTTCAGCTATTTCAGTTTGTGATAGCTTTTTTTCCTTTCGTAAATAAGCAATTTTTAAATGTGTTTCTAACGGAGTAGGTATAAATCTCATAGCTTTTTTTACAAAAATAAGGTATCTATACTAAAACAAAAAACCAAAAATTAAACTTATATGCTTAAAAAGTGTCTTTATGATTAAACTAAATTTGGTTATTATGCGTAAAAAGGTGTATATTTGAATCAGCAAATAAAAAATAAAAAAATGAATACACCGAAAAACAGATTAAACATAGTCATAAATGATTATGAAGCCGAAAAAAAGACACCTTTTAAGCCTTCACACGATTTTTATAGATTTATAAAAATAGGAAAAAGGCGTTTTCATCAATTAATTAGAAACGAAAAACCTTTGATGTTTGATGAGATGCAACGGTTAGCCGATTATTTTAATGTGCATATTTTGGAATTGCACGAAACTACTATTAAGTATTTGCCAAAAGAGCCAGTAACAAATTAATTCAATATGAACACACCAAAATATTATTACAGAATACAGGAACTTTTGCAAAAGCTCCCACAGGACGAAGCAAAAGCAACCATCAAATTACTAGAGGAAAAATTAGGAAAGTCAAGAGTAACAAAACATAGGTATTATAAAACAGATACTAAAATACATGTGATTATGAGAGTTGAGGAGGCCCTTATTTATAAAGAAGTATTTGAGTTAGAAAGTACCGAATTACTTTTGAGTACCTACACAAAGAAACAGAATACACGAAGCCATTTTGACAAAATAGGCATTAGAAATTTTTAGTTTTCCCACTATCAAAAAACAAAGTTTTCCCACTTTATTAAAACAGTTTTCTCACTTTTTAAAAAAACTATTTATTATGACAAATTCAGTAGATACGACAATAAAACTAATGAATGTAGGTAGCACTTACAAAGAATTAGAAGCTATTTGTATTGGCTATGAAGGCAATAACAAAGAACTATTTGATTACTACAATGATATGAAAAAATGGCTATCAACAATTTATATTTTCATTCAGTCAGAAGCCGAAATTAACTACAAATTAGACAAAGAAAACCTAGCAAAAGAACGAATAGAAAGAAGAAAGGAAATGGAAAATATAAAGTCTGAAATAGAAAAAGCTAATTCTGCTCCTGCAGTAGTAAAAAATAAGTGGATAGAAAAAACGTGGTTCAAACAAAAATATTTTGTCTTTAAAATATTTGGTTACAGTTTTTCTACCATATTGGAAGTAGCTAAAAAATAGGCACAAAAAAACCGTTCAGAAAGGTTCTGAACGGTTTTTATAGTGTCTAATTTGAAAGAGAAAAGAGTTTTTTATTTGGCAGCCGAAAGCCAAAAAAAAGTATCAATGTTATTATTATTCATTCACAATAACACCGTAAATATATGGAATTAAACGCAAAAAACACAAATTTTGTTTCAAATAATGGAACAAATACAACTACTCAAAAATCTCAAAATGAAGTAGTTAAGGTAAAAAAAGGAAAAGAGAAAAATAAAGAATCTGAATACATAAGAGTAGGTACAAAATATTTTCGTATTGCAGAAATGCCCACAGCAGAACACCCAAACGAAAAAGGAAAATACATTAATGAAAGTGTCCTTATACATTGGGAAAAACAAACTATCATAGACGATTACAGTAAAAAATTTTTGTATGATATGCCAAAATATACAGGGTTTATAACTTTTCCATCACATACAAACTACAAACAAAATGTAAAAGGTTTTTATAACCAGTATCACAAATTAAAATTTGAACCAAAAGAAGGCGAATGCTCAATGACATTGGACTTTATCAGACATATTTTTGGAGAACAATATGAGTTAGGTTTGGATTACTTGGCAATCTTATATTTAAAGCCTATGCAAATTTTGCCTATTCTTTCCTTAGTCAGTAATGAAAGAAGTACAGGCAAAAGTACCTTTATTTTTTGGCTAAATAAGTTATTTGGTTCAAATGCTACTATTAACGATAATCACGCCTTTGAAGGGAATTTTAATAGTGATTGGACTTCTAAATTAATAATTGCAGTAGAAGAAACATTGATTGAAAAAAAAGCAGTTTACGAACGTATAAAAAACCTTTCTACTACAAATCAATACAAAACAGAAGCAAAGGGAAAAGACAAAACAGAGGGTAAGTTTTTTGGTAAATTTATTTTGTGTTCCAACTTTGAAGAGGGTTTTATGCCAGTTACTTCTGATGAGATACGTTTTTGGGTTCGTAAAATACCAACTTTTGAAAGTAAGGGCGTGAAAGAAAATGTAAATATGTTGGCTACTCTAACAAGTGAAATCCCTGCTTTCCTTAATTTTCTCAAAAGTAGAGGTATTAAAAGTAAAAATGAAAGCCGTATGTGGTTCACTACAAAACAAATCTATACAGAAGCATTACAGCGTGTTATGGATAATAATATGCCAAAATTTCATAAAGCACTAAGGAACTACATCAATGAAATGTTAGAACTTCATAATTTAGATGAGATATGTTATACAGGTTCTCAATTACTTGAAATAATGAAGGAACAAGGATTGAGAAATGTAGAAAAATCGTACTTGACAAATATCTTAAAAAAAGATTTTGATTTAACAGCAAGTAAACCAAAATACGCTTCTTTTTATAGTGAACATACAGAAAGTGAACCAGTCAAAAAGAAAGGTAGGTTTTATACATTTGATAGGGAAGTTTTAGGATTGCCTAAGAAAGAAACTTTGAAAAAAGAAGTTTCTGAAAATCAACCAGTTGATAGTGTTGATAATACTTTTGTTGATTTTACCATTGAAAATACTAAAGAGTTTACTAAAGATTTATTCTAATAAAATACTTCTAATTCTTATTATTCATTACACACTCAAAAATCTTGTTACTAATTGCGTTCAGAAAAAAGCGTTCTAAACGTTCTATTTGTTCTATAACTTAAAAAATCTATGTTTAAACTACTTCTATATTACTTTTTTACTAAAAAATTATAGAACAAAGTATAGAACAAAGTTAGAACAAAATGCAAAACGCTAAAAAGAGAATAGAACAGATAAAAATATACTCCATTTTGTTCTAAGTTTGTTCTAACTTTTGTTCTATTGTAAATAATTGATTTTTAATTACTTATATGGGGTTTTAGCGATTTAGAACAATAGAACGCTTTTTTTGAAGTTCCTAGAAACACTTTTTAAAATTAGGTTTTGAAAGAAAAAAGTACAAGTCTTTAAATTTACTATACAACTGCTTTTTTAAGCACACAACCCAAAAGGTAGAATGAACTATACAGTAATAAATAATTTTCTCAATGCCTTTCATTGCGAACTATTTGTAATAGCATTGATACATTTTGACAAATCAAAACCTCAATTAAGATTTATTTGTACCAAGGAACGAATAAACCAAAGTTTGAAATTTTACGCTGCAAAGAACGTACAAGGTTATAACATTTATATAAGACCTCAAACATACAATGTTATACTACTTGACGATGTAAGTCGTGAAAGTCTGTCAGAACTAGCAAAACTAGCACCGTGCGCTCTTGTAGAAACAAGTAAAGATAATTATCAAATTTGGTTTCAAACTTCTTTCAACCCAGATAATAGAGAACACGCATTACAGATTTGCAGAAAGTTAGCGCAAGACCATGACGCAGACAAAGGAAGTGCCGAGCCAGACCATTTGGGGAGGTTGCCATCATTCACAAATCAAAAAGAAAAACACAAAAAAAACGGTGTCTTCCCTACCGTTATTCTACACAAATTTAAAAAACGCTTTTCTACTATTCCTTTAGGATTTGCCAAAGACTACAATTTGAGTAATACTCATTCTAACAACTTTGTTGGTTGTGTGCTTAAAAAAAAGGAAAAGCAAGGACACGACAGAAGTCGACAAGATTTTAATACTTGCTGTATGCTTATTCGTCAAAACAAATCAGATGAGTTTATTAGAAATGAATTGTTGAAAAGTAGCCAAAAAGCTCAACACCGTAAAGACAATTACATCACTAAAACAATAAACAACGCTAGAAAAGCAGTAAATAAATAATCAATTTCTAACCAGTAGCCAAACAAAAAACGCCCAAGCATAAGCAAAGGCGTTAGTTTGGTCTTAAAACAAAGTTTTCCCACTTTTTAAAAAACCATATACAAAGTTATGCAAAAATTAAGCAAAAACACCACTCCACAGGCTAAAACGCCACAGGAAGCACACCAAAACGATGTATTTACAGATACATTAAATGAAACAGCCAAAAAAGGCTATTATTTGGAAGCACAAAAAGAACTCACACCCAAACCATACGCAGAAAAAAACAGAAATTTATTTTCTTTTTCGAAAGGATTTACAAGCGTTTATCATGTCGTTAGTTTTCTGTTAGGTATTGCAAGTGTCTATTTGATAGCAAAAGCATTTCATACAGGAGAAATAACCATTCTAAAAGTTTTTATATCAATTCTGATCGGATTTTTACTTGTTGGTTTATTAGTAGGTTTGGAAATGCTCAAAAGTCAGTCAGCAATAAGTTTATTTATAGCAACTTCAAAAGAAGAAAGCGCACCAACAGGCGCAAAATTAGGCTTAGGATTTACTTTTGTATTATCTGTTTTGTTTTCTGCTATTGGGGGCGCATTCCTTACCGTAGAAATGAATGATAAAAGTACAATCATTCAAACAGAATTAGCCATACAAACCGACAGTTTGAAAAATATGTACAGCTCCCAGTTAGAAGGCTATGAAATGAGTATAAATAGTTCAAAAGCAACTCTAAAAAAATACTCTAAAGGTTGGAGGGCAAACAACGCTCGTAAAGACTTGAAAGAAGCCACAGAAGCAAAGAACAACCTTTTAGAAAAGTTAGACAATAGAATAACATTAGAAAGCGATAAAGCCGTAAAAAATACCTTAGGCAATGCCAAAGAAGGAGCTAACACGGCTTACATAGTTTCTTTTATTGTTTTGTGCTTAGAAATTATTTGTATTATCTGTTATCGTTTTAGATTCATCTATTTGAGAAATACAGAACGAGAAGGAGTAAATTTTGATATTCTACCAAAAAAGGAAAGTCAAGCAGCAGATACACCAACAAATGAACCACTCACAGAACTAGCCGAAATACTCAAAATGTTTCTATCACAAACGCAAGTCGTAACGACAGATGTAGCACAAGCCGTACAGCCGTACACAATACCGAACATACAACCTCAAAAAAGTATTGGCTTTCAGTTTCGAACAAAGGACACAACGCAAGCCGTTAAACGTAAGTCGTTAGACGAAGGGAACAGGGAATGCCTAAACTGTAAAGAACCATTCATATATAAAACGTGGAATCATACTTATTGCTCCGAGAAATGCCGTATTACAGCTTGGGAAGCAAAAACAGGTAAAACATTCAGAAAGAGAAAAAAATAATCATTGATAGCCTACTAGAAACCTATCAGTAACCAGTACATATACCTACTACATTAAAGGTTCATATATAGGTTTCTGATAGGTTTTTTGAAGGTTTTGTATAGGTTCATTTTTTTTGATAAATAGCCATATAAAGAGCAAAAACAACGATTGCAACCAGTACGCAGACAAAACAAACAATAAGAAGTCAAAACTAGCAAAAATCATCAAAATAAGGTTTTATATAGGTTTTTTGAAGGTTTGGGCTAAAAATGGAAAGCAAAAACAGCCTTCACAGGCTATAAATAAACATTATTACTCAAAAAGTGCCTTTAAAGGTGCATAAGAAGGTTTTTATAAGGTTTTTTGTAGGTTCTGATATAGATTCGTTTTTACAATCAAATAAATAAAAATAGCCTTTGCAGTTAGTGAAAAAACAAAGTAACCCAACAAAGACTAAAAACAGCAAATAACCTCAAAATAAGGTTTTTCATAGGTTTCTGATAGGTTTGGGCATAAAACAGCGAACAAAAACCTTGTTTACAGCACACAAGCAAAGGTATTAACTCAAAAAGCATCTTTAAAGAATTGTAAGAAGGTTTTTGATAGGTTTTATATAGCTTTTCTCATTAACTCCTTTACCATTCCAAAAACCATTGAATTAAATTCTTCTTTTGCTTCTGGGTTATCGTTTATCACTTTATAAAAATCAAAGTTTGTTGTAACGTGTTTAAGCAATTCATCTTGTGCAATTTTATCACTCGTAATTCTTGCGTTTTGCTCGTCAGAATGCTGAATTGAATTTAGCATATCTTCATTTTTAGCAACTCCATTTACAATACTTTCAGCCATTTGTCTAACCTTATCTGCATCTTCAAATTCAGTTCCGTAACGGTCATTAAATGTACTTATGATATTAGATAATTGGTCGATTTCTGGTTCACTTACACCACCTCTCATTTCAGTTGGGATAGGCTGTAAATCTTCTCCTTGTTCCATTGCTATATTGGTAGTAGCTTCTAATTGTAATCGGTAACTATCAATATCAATATTATCTAAAACACCTTGTGAAAAGTCTGGTTCAGCTTCTGTTACTAGTTTGTTTTGTAAGTGATTCAAGAAAATATATAAACGCTCCAAATACGCATTTTCAAAATCTACTATTTGAGATAAGAAAATGTATAAACGCACATAGGTTTTTACTTTAGCTCTAAAATCTGCTTGTTGCTCTTCTTCTAATTCTTCTCTAAAAATAGCACTAGATTGGTCTAAAATATCGTGTAATTGGTCTACAGATACATTTGCCAATATTTTATTCGAAAATTCTTCCACTTGCTCCTGAGAATATACTTGGTAATTATCTAAAGCATCTTTTAAATCAAATAATTTATTTGGGTCTGTAGCTTCTCCTAAAATAGTATGCTCAAAATATGGTTTAAATGCTTTTTCTATATCTTCAGATGAATTAACAAAGTCTAAAACAAAAGTGTCTTGCTTTAATGGATGACTTCTATTTAAACGAGATAAAGTTTGAACAGCATTTACCCCTCCCAATTTTTTATCTACATACATAGTGTGGAGAAGTGGTTGGTCAAATCCTGTTTGAAATTTGTTTGCTACCAATAAAAACTTGTATTCATCTTTTTCAAATTCCTCTGGAATGTTTCCACTTGGAAAACCATTTAAACTTGACTCCGTTTCTCCGTCTATTTCACCAGAAAAACCTACAATTGCTTTGTACGGACTATTAATTGATTTTAAATAAGCATCAAAAGCGTGTTTGTATTGTACTGCTTTGGCTCTGCTACTTGTAACCATCATAGCTTTGGCTTTACCACCCATTTTTTTCTTCTTCACTACATTATCCATAAAGTGTTCTATCATTAGAATAGATTTCTTTTTTATAGCGTGGTCGTGTCCTTCTACGTATGCTTTTAATTTCTTTTGTGCTTTTTTCTTATCGTATTCTGGGTCATCCTCTATTTTTTTGAGTAAAGCATAAAAACTTTGATAAGTCGTGTAATTCTGTAACACATCTTTTATAAAACCTTCTTCTATGGCTTGTTTCATAGAGTACAAATGAAACGCTGCATATTTAGTTTTGCCATCTTGTTCAAAGGCTTCTCCAAACAACTCTAATGTTTTATTTTTTGGTGTTGCTGTAAAAGCAAAATAACTTGCATTTGGTAATAGTTTACGAGCTTTTATCATTGCTCTTATAAAATCTTCTCCTGTTACCTCATCATCTTCTGTTTCATCATAATTTTCTAAATCACTTTGGAGTTGTTCTTCATCCGAAACTTTGGCAAGTGTTTCATTTAATTTACGAGCCATTTGTCCACTCAAACTACTGTGTGCTTCATCTATTATGATTCCAAAATTATTACTTGGCAAATCGCCAATATCCTCAACAATGTGTGGAAATTTTTGAATGGTAGTAATAATTATTTTTTTTCCTTCTTCTAAAGCAGTTTTTAGTTGCTTACTACCTTCTGTAATACCTTCAACAACACCTTTTACTTGTTGATATTGTTTTATATTTTCTCGTATTTGTTTGTCTAAAACTCTACGGTCTGTAATTACAATAACAGTATCAAAAATAGTTTTAGAACCTGTTTTATCGTGTAAACCAACTAATTGATGAGCCAACCAAGAAATGGAATTACTTTTACCTGAACCTGCTGAGTGTTGTATTAAATATTTTTGTCCTGCTCCTTTTTCTTTGGCATCTTCTAATATTTTAGAAACAGCGTTTAATTGATGAAAACGAGGAAAGATTAATTTTTTGATTTTCTTTATCTTCTTTTTGCCTTTAGCATCTTTGTACTCTTTTTCTTCTGTGATTAACTTAGCATAGTTTTGAAGAATATTGGTAAGGGTTGCTTTAGTTAGGATTTCTTTCCACAAGTAATCTGTTTTGATACCACCATTGGGTTCGTTTCCTGCTCCGTTTTTGTTTCCTTTATTGAACGGTAAAAAATAAGAGCTTTCACCTTTTAGTTCCGTACACATCCAAACTTCTTCCGTGTCTACTGCAAAATTAACTACCATTCTGCCTAAACGAAATAACTCTTCATTAGGATCACGGTCTTCTTTGTATTGCTTTATGGCGTGTTTTACATTTTGCTTAGTGAGTTCGTTTTTAAGCTCAAAACTGATGACTGGCAAACCATTAATAAAACTAACTACATCTAAAGAGTTTTTGTTTTTTGTAGAATAATATACCTGACGCATTACAGAAAACAAGTTACTTTGATACAACTCATTTGCACTTTGGTTGTATGCTGAAACAGGTTTATCATAAAACAAACGGATTTTAGTATCTGTAAAACCATCTGTTACTCCTTTACGCAATACTTCAATAATACCTTTTAGTTTTATTTGGTCATTAATACGTTTTAGGATTTTTTGCTGATACAGGTCTTTATGATAGCGTTTTAGTTTTTCTACTGCTTTAGGTTGGGTAGCTTCTAAAAACTGAAACAAGAGTTCACTATCTACACAATTTACATTGTCGTAATCTTGTGATGTACGCAATACATAACCATTAGTGTTTACCAAATGGTCTACAATGTGCTTTTCAAAGCCGTTTTCTTTAGTGTTAGTGGTTTTACTCATTGTTAATCTGCTTTATTATAATTTGATGCTTCTTCAACTACTCTCTCCAAAGGTTCTTCTATGCTTGGAACCTTAAAATCTCTTACATCTATTTTACCTGTTACTGCCTCTGCAATTAATGCCGTTTTGTATTCTTCTACTAGCGTTATTTCTTTTTCTATGGTGGATATAGTTTTGTCTATTTTAGAATTTTCTGTTTTGATGAAATGTGAAATTTCTTTTTGTTCCTGAACGGAATTAGGAACTGCTAATTTCAACGTAACTAAATCACTTGCATTTATTGCAGGATAACTAACTCCAAATGAATTTGAACAAACCGTTTCAATAAAATAATTTGCTCTAACAGCAGAATTTAGAAATTCAGAATTTATATTTATTCTAGGTCTTAAAACTGCAAATCCTGTAGATACAATAACGTCTTCATCATTTTCAATTTTTGCTATTGCTTTTAAATAGGTTCTTACCGTAGAGAGAATTACGTCTCCTTTTTTTACAATTCTTCTTGCTCTTGAAGGAGCGTCTTGAAAAGTATATTTAACTATTTCGTCTATTTCACCATCTTTATTAACATTACTAATATCAATATAGTTTAGTTTGTAGCTTTTAACTGTACCATTTGGTAATGCCTCATCATTATAAGTAACAAAATATTTTAAAGGTTTGATTTTCCAATGTTCTGGAATATCACCTAGTAATTCAATACCAGAAGGTTTAAGTTTAGCGTTGGGGTTTATTCCTTTAGTAACAGCTTTGTTTATAATGGCTGCTTTTTGTTCTTTAAGTAGTTTTATTAATTTTTTTTTCTTTTTGATAAAACGGTCTATTTTTTCTGTTTTGAAATCAAGATAGTTAACTAAAGCGATTTGTTCGGAGATATTTGGAAATGGTAATCTCATCGAACGTAAATCATCTCTTGAAACCTTTAACCTCAAAGTGTTATATTTTCCCTCACCTCTATCAATAGCAATTAAACCTCTTCCAAGACTATACAAAACACTTTGAACAGTTTTACATCTAAATAAATATTCATAAAATCTTGTAGTGTAGGCATCACTATTACTTCCATAAAAAGTATAATAAACAGGACTTACACAACCGAAATAGTTTGAAACTCCTACTGCTCCCACAATCATATTCATACTATTTAGAACCAAATCACCTTTATGAGCTAACTTATATTTAGTTACATCATCTTTAAAACGATCTAAATTTGTAGTTTTTTCAGCATATAAAGTAACTCCTTTGTTTATGGAAAGTGAAAGAATTTCTTTAGTTCTAACAGGGTTGTTTTTTTCATTCCTTTCTGTTAGAATATTTTTAAAAGATTCAATTCCCCAATGCTCAGGAATTTCTCTTAACCAAGCAATGCCACTATCTTTATATTTTGGGTATTTCATCATTATTCAACTATTTCTTTTAGTAAACTTTCTGTTGCTTGTTCTAATGCTAAAATGTCGGCAGCTATATCATTCAATTTACGTAGGGGTTGGTATTCATAAAAATATTTATTGAAAGGAATTTCATAACCTACTTTCATTTTGGTTGTATCATACCAAGCATCTTGTGCAAAGGGTAAAACTTCACGAGCAAAATAAGTATCAATGTTTTCTGTCATTGGTACGTTTTCGGTATCCTTTAAATCTTTGTCTGACTTAGGTTTTCCTTTACTGTCTTTTACAATTTTCCCATTTTCGTCTTTTTCTGGTTGATGGGTTGTAATTTGGTAATAACCAAAGTTTTCATTGTCAAATATTTTAGAGTATTCATTTTCTTCAAAATCGAAATAGATATTTTGAATATCTAAAATGTGATTAGGTTTCAACTCATTGCTTTTGCTTCCCAAAGCCTTACGCATTTTGCTATAAAACTTATCAGAAGAAGCATTAATCAATTGTACCTTTCCTCTTCGTTCTGGGCTTTTGTTATTACTCAATATCCAAACATAGGTAGCTATTCCTGTATTATAAAACATAGCATTTGGCAATTGAATGATACATTCTAGCAAATCGTTTTCTAAAATATATTGGCGTATACCACTTTCTCCACTACCTGCACTACCTGTAAAAATAGCAGAACCATTATGAACAGAAGCGATACGGCTACCACCATCTTTAGGGTCTTTCATTTTAGAAAGCATATGTAGCATAAACATTAATTGTCCGTCATTGCTACGAGAAGTCAAACATTGTTTTTCTAGTTCGCCTTTAAAGTTTTTAATCTCTAAGTTAAAACGAGTGTCGTTAATTTCTATTTTTTTTGCTGTACCTACGTTTAGTTCTTTTTGGTCTTCTTTCCAACTTGTTCCATACGGAGGGTTGGTCAGCATAAAGTTAAACTTTAGGTTAGGGTCAAAACCATATTTACTAAGTGTAGAACCAAACTGTATTTTGTCTGGGTCTTCTCCTTTTAGCAACATATCAGATTTGCAAACAGCATACATTTCGCCTGTGTTTTCTTGACCGTATAAATGAAAACTAGCTTTACTTTTTATTTCTCCTTCTGGATTGGTAGCAAACTTTTTAGATTGTGTAAGCATTGCACCAGAACCTGCACAAGGGTCATACACTAAATATGTTCCTTTTTGTATCTTATCTTTTACAGGTAAATACACCAAGTGGGTCATTAACTCTATAATTTCTCTAGGTGTAAAGTGTCGTCCTGCTGCTGCATTAGTTTTTTCATTAAACCTACGAATTAGGTCTTCAAACATATAGCCCATTGCCATTGGAGAAATTTTCTGAGGACTCAATTCTACTTTTGGACTACAGAATTTCTCTAATAAAGAAAAAGTAATACCAGTAGTTTCAAAGGTTTCTAATTGATTACGAAACTTAAACTTTTGAATAATGTCTTGTACGTTTTCAGAAAATCCATTTAGGTAATCTAAAAAGTTAGAATCAATATTTTTAGGGTCATCCAGCAACATTTTCATTGTGTATGGAGACGTATTATAAAACTCCAATCCAGAACCATGGTCTTTACTGGTTAATAATCCAGAAAGGTTATCCATTTTACTTTTAAACTCATTGTGCGTTTTTAGCACTTGGTCTTTGGTTGGTTCTAGTGCCAAATCCAAACGTCTTAAAACCGTCATTGGTAAAATAACATCTTGGTATTGGTTTTCTAGGTATTTATTTATCAATACATCATCTGCTACTGTCCAGATAAAATTGATAATGGGTTGCAAGCTTTGTGTATCTAAATTCATTTGTTTTCTTTCAAGTCTCGTTTTTTAATTAGTTCCTTGGCTTCAATATTCAATATTTCTGCTATCCTAAAAAGAACTTCAATACTCGGTTGTCTTTTATTACGAGCATATTCATTAATTGTATTGTAGCTTTTACCAACCTTGTTGGCAAGCCAAGTCTGACTAATTCCTTTGTTTTTAAGAACTTCTTTTATTTGATTCATTTTAAATCATTTTTTAATTCAATCACTAAATATAATAAAACTCATTGAAATATAGTGTTTTTTATCCTTGTATTTTATTGGGTAATGGTGGAAAAGTTATAGAAGGACAAAACAGAATGAGAGTTACTGATTCTTTTGAGGGCTAAAAAGTTTAAATTTAGCAGAAAATAAAAAAAGCATAGAGTTTTGTTCTATGCTTTTTTTGTGTCTAAATTTTATAAAGTAGGAAAGTTATTTTTTATTTTCTCACTTGAATAAACACCAAGAGAGCGCAAATAAGTGCGTGTTTCGTTCAAATCCCAGTGCCTACATTGTTGCGAAATTTCCAAAATATCTACACCATTTTTATAGGCTTCACTTACTCCAGTATGCTTCCAAGAGTATAAAGTAAAGGCACTTTCAAAACCTAAACTATCCTTAATGATTTTATACTTTTTACTAAATGAGTACCGAGCATGACATTCATTTGAGGGGTTGCCTTCTTTTCCTAAAATATAGAGGTTTGAAGGATAATCAAAAATTTTACTATCAATAAGTAATTGTCTAAGTTGCACAGGCATATCAACACGCCCATCTTTTCCATTTTTTGCAATATGAGCAGGTATAAATATTTTGTTATTTTCTAACTCTATATAGCTTATTTTTAGTTGTCGTACTTCATTAGGACGTGCAAAAGTATAAAACAAAAAGCAACACATTAACCATAATTGAGGATTTTCAATACTTATTTTTTCCTTTAAAATTTGTCTTTGTTGTGCGTTATAGGCACGATGCGAACTACTATTTTTTACTTTTTGAGTAGCAAAGCCAACAAAAGGATTTTCTCTTATGTAGCCTAATTTTTTTAAATCTGTAACTAAAGTAGAAATATTTTGACTGTATGTATTACGAGTTTTTGCGCTCCAGTTTTTTTCCTTTTGATAGAAATTTAAAAACTGTTCCATTATAGTAGTATCTAAATTTCTTAGTTCTATTCCTTCAAAATTATCATTCAAAAATTTACAGAACAGAGTTACATGAGTTTTGTAACTGTTTGTAGATTTTCCACGCATACGAGTTTTTGAGTTTTCCAAAGCCAATTCAAGTGCATCAACAGCTAAAATATTAGTCTTATTTTTTTCTCTTTCCTTTTGTGCTAATTCTGAATTTGATAACAGATAAATATTTCCTTTTTCTATTTTCTTATTCAGTTTGATTACTTCTAATTCATTTACTTTATCTTTTTGAGTAATCCGTATTCTTACTAATTTATTCTTTTCAATGCTCCATAACCAGTATTCAATATATTTTCTTTTTCCTTCTACCAATTTAGCAAGTTTATAAGGAAATTTTTTGTTTTCGTTTTCGTCCATTTCAATATTAGATTTTTTATAGAGAGAAACAAGGAAAGCCGAGAAAGTAAATAGTATGATTTGGCTAAAATTTGGCACAAAAACATAAAAAAACCCCTTCACATATGTGTAAGGGGTTAATAGTAGCGAGAACAGGACTCGAACCTGTGACCTCCGGGTTATGAGCCCGACGAGCTACCAACTGCTCTATCTCGCGCCGTAATTGGTACAATCAAAGTTTATTTACCGTGATTGTTTTACAAAGGTACGAAAATATTTCTAACCTGCAAATATTTATTCAAAAAAAAGCAATTATTTTTTATAAAAAGTGTAAATTACAGGCTTTTATCGATTTAAAAGGCTTTATCAAGATTAAATAATTAAATTATACTGAATTATTCTATAAAAAAAGCGAACTTTGTACTATGAAAGAACTTGACTTAGATGCTATTCTTAATGGAGGCAAAGAATCTGAAAATCATAAAGCTGGTTTTGTTGCGTTAGTTGGAAAACCAAATAGTGGCAAATCTACACTTATGAATTCGGTTTTAGGAGAAAAACTTGCTATCGTTACGCACAAAGCACAAACTACTCGCCATCGTATTATGGGGATTTTGAATAGTGAAGACTATCAAATTGTCTTTTCAGATACTCCTGGTATTATTTCTCCAAAATATGAGCTGCACGAAAAAATGATGCGCTTTGTAGAAAAATCATTAGAAGATGCTGATGTTATTCTGCTCGTAACTTCACTGGATGAAAGCCATGATGAAGAAGATGCTATCCAAAAACTCAAAAAGGTATTAGATAAAAAGAAAATTCCTCTCATCGTTTTATTAAATAAGGCTGATTTAGTAAATCAAGAAATTATTGATGAAAAAATTGCTCGTTGGAAAGAAGTATTGAATCCACAAGAAATTTTGCCTTTATCTGCCCTTATTGGTTTTAATGTAGCCGAAGTATTGGAACTTATCATAAAATATCTTCCAAAACACCCTGCTTATTATGATAAAGAAATGCTAACCGACCGACCAGAGCGTTTTTTTGCTGCCGAAATCATTAGAGAAAAAATATTTTTAAATTATGACCAAGAAATTCCATATTCTACCGAAGTAGGAGTTTTAGAATTTAAAGATACACCTAAAATGTTACGTATCAATGCCGAAATTCATGTCGAAAGAAAATCTCAAAAAGGAATTTTGATAGGAAAAGATGGTAGTGCACTCAAACTCATCGGAACAGAAGCACGATTAGATATGGAAGCATTTTTTGGTAAAAAAGTTTTTTTACAACTTTATGTACGTGTAAGTGAAAATTGGCGTAAGAAAGCAAATAAGCTAAACTGGTTTGGCTATAAATAAAATCAGTTACCAGTTATGTAGTTACCAGTAATCAGTTAAATTCTTTTCGTTTAACCTATTTCTCAATATCTAATTCCTAATTAAAAAAAAAATGAAAGATTCAAATTTTCGTATTCCAACAGCTCATTCTGATAAAAATCTCAAAGTAGAAATGTCTGGTTCATTAGCCTCTATCACAGAAAGTGAACGTCAGTTATCAAAATTCATTATTGATGAAAAAACATATTTTGTCCTTACTCAAAGTGATATTAATAAATTAGAAGATGATAGCATTGTTATAAAAGCATATGCTGTTTGGGTTTTTGAAAATGAAGCCAAAGAAGAAAACTATGTTGGTAAAATGGTAAATATAGGAGGAAAAGAGCCTGAAATGGAAGCTTCAGAAGAACATCAGAAATACGTTTTTGTTGTTTTAGATGTAATTAGAGAATGGCTGAAAAAATAGAAAATTAATTACGAATTAAAAATTACGAATTACGATATTTCAAGCTTTATATAATTTGAATATCTGTTTATATAAAATGTATAATTATATAAAAAATAGCTTTGTCTTCTTATCAATTTTGTGTTTTTTGTCGGCTTGTCAGTCTGACACTAAGCAATTTGTCGAAACGTTACCTCCTCTTCCTGATTCTGTTACCACAACTATTTCAAGTCAAGTTCAGTTTCTCAATCAGCAAATTGAGCAAAGTGAAGCAACAGATAATAAAGAAAATACAGCTCATTATTATTACAAACGAGCTTCTTTGTATTTATCTTCTAGAAAAGAAAATATTGCTTTAGATGATATTGAAAAAGCTCTTTCTTTAGACAGCACGAAAGGCAAATACTATTTTGCACTTGCAGAAGCTTATGAGCAAAAAAATGAACCTCAAAAAGTAATAGAAGCTTCACAAAAAGCAATTCAACTAGGTTTTACTGATTTGGAAGTGTATCGTTTGTATGCGTATTCTGCCTTTAATCAAAAAAAATGGTCAGAATCTTTGACTGCCTTTGAGGAAATTGCAAATCGAACAGGCGAAAAAATAGAAACACTTTATTATCAAGGAATGATTTGGAATAAAAAAAATGATACTACAAAAGCAATTTCATTTTTGAGAAAAGCAATCAGAAAAGATAGTGCTTATCTTCCTGCGTATATAGAAATTATCAAAACGTATAATGAATCAGAGTTGCCAAAAAATGCGTGGAAAGAAGCTCAAGTTGCTTTTCAGAAGACAAATTCTATAAAAGATAAAAATGAAAAAATAGATAATAAAATTCGTTCTCAACTTTCTCTACACTACGGAAATACTTGGCTTAACTTGAATAAACGAGATAGCTCTATTGTATGGCATAGAAAGGCAATCCGACAAGATTCTACTTTGGCAGAAGCTGCTTTACAAGTTGGAATTTATATGTTTGAAAAAAGATATTACTCAGAAGCAGAATATTATTTCAAAAAGGTAATTCGACAAAAACCTCTACAAAATACGGCTAATTACTTACTGGGAGTTTTATATGAATATAAGCTTTTCGATATTGAAGATAAGTTAAAACGATTCGAACTAGCTCAAAACTATTTTGAAAATGCTTATAAAACAGATAGTTTGAAAACAGACTATAAAGAATCTCTAGTTAGAATAGAAAGAAAAATAGAACGAGAAAAATACAAGCTTACTCCAGAATATGCTGAACAGATGAGAAAATTAAGATTAAGAGAACAGCAAAAACAAGATTCTATTGGAAGGCTTAATTTATTAAATCCTATTTTTTAAAACCTTAATTCTCTAACAATAAGTTAAAAATATAAGAGAGTTAAATTTATTACTAATCACTAATTTTATTTTATGAAGTCTTCAGTTATTTATGGTTTAATATTGGGTTTTATAACTATTATTTTGTCTATTTTATCATACATAATAGAAATTGATACTAATTCTACCTCTTATCTTATAGGTTTAGTAGTTACATCGGTTACGCTTATTGTTTTGGTTTGTTACAAAATAAAGCAAGATAATAAAGGAGTCATTTCTTATTTAAAAGCTGTCCAATTAGTATTTACAGCTTTTCTAATCAGCATTATTATGAGTGCCATTTATACTTATACTTTTAATAATTATATTGCTACGGAATATATTGAGCTTTCAGAACAGAAAGTTTTAGAAGAAACAGAAAAATACACTTATAAAAACTCTAAATCAAAGCAAGAAGCAGAGCAGAAGATGAAAAAAATAAAAGAGGAAACACAGATAAGAAAAAATAATCCTTTCTTATACACTTTACAAGACATTTTGAAGGCTAGTATTGTTGCTTTAGTTATTTCTTTTTTGGCTGCTATCTTTGTACAAAGAGAACCTAAGGAAAATATTTAGAACCATCCAAACACCAAAGAAGGAAAAATTCCTAAAAGAACGATAAAGAAAATTAAGATAGAAGCAATGATTTTTTGAGAAGTAGAAATATCTCTCAAATCTGTTTTTTTAAGGGTGTGATGGAGCTGAAAATTTCCTAAAAACATTCTTTTATACGTCCAAAGAAAGTAACTAGCTGTCAGAATTAATGTTGTTGCAGATAAAACTCCTAACCAAATCGGTAAATAATCAGAAGAAAAAACGCCTAAGAAAATAGTTAGTTCAGCAATAAAGCTAGAAAAAGTAGGAAGCCCCAAACCTGCAAAAAAAGCAATTCCTACAAAAGCTGTGTACTGAGGAAGCTTGTGAAAAAGACCACTGTAATTATCAATAGTCAAATCATTTGTTTGTTCGTAAAGAACACCTACTAAAAGAAAAAGCAAAGGCGAAATAAGTCCGTGGCTAATCATTTGATACATTGCTCCGTTTGTTCCCTCCACGTTTATGACTGCCAAACCTAAAAGAACAAAACCCATATGAGAAACGGAAGAATAAGCAATCATTCTCTTGAGGTGTGTTTGTCCAAGAGCTAAAAAAGCTCCATAAATCATAGAAAAAACTCCCCAAGTACCTATCCAAAATGAAAAATCTATTGCTACATCAGTAAAAACAGAAAAAGGAAGACGTAAAAGTCCATAGCCCCCGACTTTCAAAAGAACACCAGCCAAAACCATTGAAATAGGAGTTGAAGCTTCTACATGAGCGATTGGCAACCATGTATGTAGAGGTGCAATAGGTAATTTGATGGCAAAACCAACTAAAAGTAAAAAGAAAATAGCTATACGTACGGAGTTTCCTTCGTAAGCGAAAAGCATAGACTGAGGAAGAAAATAATTCGCATCTTTGAAAGCAATCATATCAAAAGAATGCACAATCTGACTAGAGTTTTCAATAATAAGATTAGAATTTTTGATTTTTGATATAATTTCTTCTGATGATACTCCTAGTTCTAAAGCTGTTTTTTGTATGTCTATTCCAGAGTTTACAATAATGATTCCTGCTATTAATATCAATACAGAACCTATTAAAGTATAAATAATAAATTTTATTGCTGCATACTCTTTCTTTTTTCCTCCCCAAATTCCTATCAAAAAATACATAGGGAGTAGCATAAATTCAAAGCAAATAAAGAAAAGGAGAAAATCTAAAGACAGAAAACTGCCCATCACAGCCGAAGAGAGCAATAAATATAAGAAAAAATACAGACGAGGACGCAAAAGAGCTTTTTTAGAAAAGACAGAAACCAAACTTCCAATCCACAATACAAGAGCTGAAAGAGTAATCAAAAGAACATTGTTGGCATCTATTCCAAGAAAATAATCAGCATGTAAAATTCCAAACTTTCCTAAACTAATATGCCACCACGTATATTTTTCGGATAAAAGTAAATTTTGTGTATCAAAAATAGATGTGTCTAAATTTACCTTCGCAAAAAATAGCATCATTCCTACCAAAATCAGTTCGATAGAAAGAACACCCACACCAATCCATTTATAAAGATGAGTTTGTTTTTCTTTAAAAGGAATCAAGCAAAAAATAGCTCCCAGTAATGGAAACCAAAAAATAAGAGAGAGAATAAAATTATCCATTTGAAAACCTATTGTAACTTACAAATTTTAAGTTGTCATTAAAATATACTTCTGATACTTTGGAAAATATTATTTATATAAACAAACGAAACCCACGATTTTAATCGTGGGAAAACAGACACAGAACAGCAGGTTTTGTTTCCCATTTTCGCTTTCTAACTGCATAAAATCATTTACATGAATAATAATACAAACTTACTATTTTTCTTGTTCTGTTCTATCAAATGTATCAGCTAGTTTTTCTTTTGCTCTTTTTTGTGCTTCTGGGGTGGTAATTATATAAACTGTTTTTCCATTTTCTACAAAAACTACTTGGTTAAACCTCTTTTTATCAATCAACACTACACCTACATATGGCGAACTGGTTGGTTCACTTACATCAGCATCTTCATAGAGCCAAATAATTTCTCTTTGTGAATAGGTTATATGCTGCGTATTTATTTGAGTAGGTTTTTTTTCATACTTCACAACAGCTACAACAACCTGCTCAGAAAAATCAATATCATGTTTTATACTTCCAAACGATTTTTCAAAATCCTCTTTTTTTGTAAAATACATAAAACGAGTAGTATCAGCAGTAGGATTATATTCTTTGTTTTGATATTCATATCCTCTCAAATCTGAATATTTCAATCTTTCCAAATCATCATAAGAAGTAAAGGAAACACAACTTGAAAGAAAATTAGAAAGCACAAAAAGGCAAAAAATAGAAGTTGTAAAAAATAAATTTTTCATAGAATAAAAAAGAGTACAAAGTTTTGATTGAATCATTTAAAAACCAATAACCAAATAGAAGCAGGTAAGTTAGTTTTTTTTGAGTAAATTTCAACAATTCTTGAAATCAACAGCTTTTTCTGAATTTTTTAATTAAAATCTACTTTATGGAAAACGAACTTTTGATAAAAAGTAAAGCCAACCAACAGGGTTTTAAAGCTAGTATTTATGCAAATGCAAAACAAAGAAAAATTGTTATTTCAGATTGTGCAAACCGTTTTACAGAACAAGAACTTTTGCCTTTTAAAAATTGGTTAGAATACTATTTCAAAAACAATAAAGAGTTATTGACTATTGAGTTTATTAATGTTTTCGATTCTCTTCCATTTGTCCAGCCCAAAGAAGATAATTTTATAATAAACAAGCGTTTTAGAGAAAATACTGAAAATCTGTTAGCAAAGGTTGTTCAATCACTTTCTAGCTTTAATTTTTTGATTGTAGGCAAATGGGGAATGGGAGTTTATGTTTCAGGACAGTTTCCCACAATAAAAGGAAATTTTGAGACAGGTGTTATAGAAATATCTGGAGAAATGTATAATTCTTACTCTTTAGACTTTATGCACCCTTTCTTTTGTTGGGTTGAAAAATTACTTCAAAGTGATATAAAACAAGTTCATATCTATCTTAAAATAGATTATCTCTCTACAGCTTATATGAGACGACTGGCAGAAATAGCAACAGCATTGTCTAGCTGGTCAGAAAGAACAAGGAAAAAGTCTTTATGGACTTGGTATTGTTTAGAGGATGATGAAGATACTAAAGAATGGTTCAACGATATTTTTAAGATGAGTGATAACCTTTCACATCTGAAATGTGAAGCTATTGAATTAGATAAAAGGCAGTGGGATAAATTATTGAAATAATTATTTATTCTTCTTCATCTCATTTACCAACTCTTTTGTAGTTTTTCGACTTCCGTCATGACTCCAACCTGGGGGTTTCACCATGTATTTTATTCTATTCTTCCAAGAAATAGGCTTTCTTATGTCTTCCCAAATTTTTTCATATTCATGAGAAGCAATACGAATCGGATTATAAGTTTCTAAGTTTTGAGTAAGTCCGTAGATTGGTTTTTCTTCATCTTCTTTTATAAATGTTCCAAAAAGTCTATCCCAAATAATAAAAATCCCTGCATGATTTCTATCTAAATATTTGATATTGGTAGCGTGGTGAACTCTATGATGAGAAGGCGTATTCATAAAATACTCTAAGAAACCAAGCTTTCCAACAGCCTCTGTATGCAAAAAGAATTGATAAATAAGACTGATAGACATCATCACAAACATCATAATTGGATGAAAACCAAGCAAAGGCAGCCATAACCAGAAAATATATTTATAAAACATTTCTGTCCAACTTTGGCGCAGCGCAACAGCCAAATTATAACTCTGTGCCGAATGATGATTTGAGTGAGCAGCCCATAAAATACGTACCTGATGGCTCAAACGATGATGCCAATAAAAAGAAAAATCATCAGCAAAGACAAGCAAAATCCAAACCCACCAAACATTTGGCAGTGTAAATAGACGGAAGTTATCATAAATCCACATATAAATTCCGATATAAAAAATCTTAGCTAAAAGACTCAAAAATACAGAACCAATTCCCATCACTATTGAAGCAAAAGCATCTTTTTTGTTATACCATTCTTTTTTCTGCGCTAAATCAATTCCTAATTCTAATAAAATCAGCAACAGAAAAAAAGGAGCAAAATAGGTAACTGGGTCGCTTTGGCTTATTTTATCAAATGAATCTTTTATATGTTCGTAACTCCAAATCATTTTTATTTTCTCAATTTAGTTTGTATTTATCTTGAAGCTGTTTAAGAATACTCATTTTTCCTTAGAATTGGGTTGCAAACCAAGTTCTAAGGAAAAATAACACTGCCTTTGTTGGTGTTTTAGCGAAGCGACACCAACAAACATACCTATAAAACCCATTCTTAAACAACTTCCTTATAATCATAACGTATTTGTTGAATCAGAAAGTTTTTTCTATTAATTTTTTTCTAAGTAAATTCAGAACTGCATTTGTAGTCAGTTGAATATTTAAGTTTCTATTTTTGGTGAGTTGATAGGTTTTCGAAACGGTTTCATTTTCATCAGAATAAGCAATCCATACTGTTCCAACTGGTTTTTCAGGTGTTCCTCCACCTGTTCCTGCTACGCCTGTTGTGGCGATTCCGATTTTTGTTCCTAGTGTTTTGCGTACTCCTTCTGCCATTTCTAAGGCTGTTTGTTCACTCACTGCACCATATTTTACGATTGTATCTAATGTTACTCCCAAAACTTTCATCTTTACATCATTGGAATAAGCAATTACTCCCCCTTCAAAAAATGCTGACGCACCTTCATGTTGTGTAAAAGTACGAGCTGCATATCCACCCGTACAGCTTTCTGCAACACTCAAAGTAAGGTTTTTTTCTTTCAATAAATCAGCTACCTTTCCTTCTATTGTTTCATCATCAAAACCATAAACATATTTTTCTATCAGAGGAACTACTTTCTTGATTTGATTGTCTAACTCTTCTTCAATTTTTTGTTTATCGTCTCCTTCACTTGTCAAACGTAATGTTACTTTTCCTAAGTGTGGAAGGTACGCCAAACGAACATGAGCAGGTAGTTTATTTTCCCAACCTTCAATGGTCTGAGCCAAAATAGATTCAGGAACTCCTATAGTTTGAATTTTTTTATGAATAATAAAAGGAGGTTTGAAAAATTCTATCAAACGAGGAATAACTTCTTTTTGCATTATATTTTCAGTTTCATAAGGCACACCGGGCATCGAAACAAAAATACAACCGTCTTTCTCAAACCACATGGCTGGGGCAGTTCCATATTCGTTATGAATAACTTGACAGTTTGTCGGAACATCAGCCTGTGATTTATTCATATCTGTCATCATTCTTCCTCTACTAGAAAAAAGATTTTCAATATGTTTCAGAACATCTTCATCTCTTCGCATTCCTACCTTAAAATATTCTGCAAATGTTTTTTTGGTAATATCATCTTTTGTAGGTCCCAAACCTCCAGTAATCAATACAACCTTTGCCACTTTTGCCATTTCCTCAAAAGAATCCAATATTACTTGCCTCTCATCGGCAATAGAAATATGTTTGATAACCTTAAAACCAACATCAGTTAGCATTTTAGAAAGAGAATGAGCATTTGTATTGAGTGTTTGTCCGTAAAGAAGTTCGTCGCCGATAGCAACAATATAAGCTGGAATCATTTTTATTTAATGGGAAATTGGAATGGGAAATTGGGAATTAGAAAAATAAAAGGTAATAGAAATGATTTATCAAAGTTATTCAAACTTTGTCAATAGTCTGTAATCAGACTTTGACAATCGTTTTTTATTGAATAGTATTTTTTTTAAACAGAACTTTTCATTGCTTCAAAACGTCTTTCTAATTCTGTCAAATCTACAAAACCTCTAGCAAATAAATAAAATTCTTCTCCTTTTTGGATAATAAGAGTCGGAAAACCATTTACACCAAAATCTTGCGATAACTGAAAATCCTTTTGAGCCAGTTTTTCATAGTCTGGATTATTCATTTTCTCTACAAAGTCATTGTTATTCAAACCATATTTTGTAGCTAGTTTGCCATATTTTGAATAGTCTTTTGGAACAATTCCATCAAAATAAATAAGACTTTGAAGGTCTTCTGCAAAATAAAGAACTTTTTCATTCTTTTCTCCTGCTAGTTTTGGATTTTCTTGAGCTTCTTTTTTGAAAACAGATAAAGCAATCGAAGGAGGAATAGAAGTAAAAATAGCACTTCCTTCTTCCAAAATATCCTGTAAGAATGTTTCACCAAATTTTACGCCTGTTCGGTTCTCTACATCTTTATAAGCATTCTTGATATAGGGAGCAACTTCTCCAATCGCTCCAATTCGGTCTCCTGTAATCATTCCACCAGAGATAACATCAATAGTTTCAAAGTCATTTTTATGGTTTTTATAAAAATCACGCATTGCAGGAGCAAAACCATAACACCAGCCACAAAGGGCATCATAAATATATATTAGTTTCATAGCTTTTATAAAGATAGAAGTGAAGAAAAATGTTTTGAAAGTAAAGAACGAGAATAAAAAATAGAGTTTGAATTATACAGTATTATCCCTTACAACATAATTGACTAACAAATGCTCATATAGTTTAAGATTGTGTTATATTTGATAGAAAAGTTATCGTCAAGAATAAAGCTTTTTGTAATAGAAACATTTTACCGTTTTTATAAGACATCTTCTTAAATGACTTTAAAATTAGAAAAAAACATTTACTCAAACTCAATGATTCAAGAAGCAAAAACACAACTTTCCAAAGATCCCCTCTTTATTCCTATACTAGAGAGTGTAGAGATAAATACATTTGAAGATTTAAAAAATGAAGACACAAACAGTGAAGTAAGTATTATGAGTGCGCTTATAAAAGCAATCATTTCTCAACAACTTTCCGTAAAAGCTGCTGATACTATTTATAAACGTTTTTTGCATTTATTCGCAAGTGTTTCTCCTAACGCCAAAATATTGTTAGAGACAGATAACGAAACTTTGAAGTCTGCTGGACTCTCAAAACAGAAAATAACATATATAAAGGAGGTAGCTTTATTTTCTCAAAAGAATGATATTTCAATAGATTTCATAATGCAAAAAAACAATGAAGAAGTAATAGGTTATCTAACACAAATAAAAGGCGTAGGAAGATGGACAGTCGAAATGTTACTTATGTTTACTCTGTGGCGACCAGATGTCTTTCCACTAGCTGACTTAGGAATACAACAAGCGATGCAAAAGTTATTAAAAACAGAAGAAAAAGGAAAACAGCTTCAATTACTTATGCAAAATCATTCAGAAAAATGGAAGCCTTATAGAACAATTGCTTCTATGTATTTATGGAAATGGAAGGATAATATCCTTTTTAAATAATTATCAAAGCAAAATATAAGTTTGATTATTTATACAGATTAATCATAACCCATTGATTATCAATAACTTGTTTACAGTAAGATTTTCTCTAACAACAATTTTCAGAAAAAAGTTCAAAAATAGCATAGTATTAGTTTGCAAGACTAAA